>NZ_JBWAVA010000006.1:0-288714 GCF_056121505.1 Paenibacillus sp. LS-5
CCATGTGCTCTCCCCAACCTTTCTCTTACTTCCATTTTAATGGGTTTGAGAGTTTACACAATATATTTTACAGACTCGAACATAATCATCGGACTGGCCTGTTTGTATCCTCCTTTTTTCTTGTAATTCGCCACTCCCACTTGTCCAAGTCTCCGGCTATATTGCCACCTACCTGAGCCAGGGCTGGTAGAAGGTATCAAGCCGGAGGCTAATGTGTTGTTGCGGTAATAAGAAAAAGCATGTCCAGCTGAGTTTTTTTCCAGTGGACATGCTTTTGTTATTATCTGTCTTAAAGTTTATTTGCCATTATAGCTTGGACTGAACGGACCGGCCGTCTATTCCTCATCATTCTGGGATTTAAGTATACGCAGCCCCTTAGGGAGATGGTTCTTCAGCTGTCCGGAGCTGGCTTTACCCCAACTTACAGGCAGTCCGCCCACGGTTACCAGCGTCCATCCGTGCAGCTCGGGGGGGACAGGAAGACCTTCGCCGCGCAGCCAGGCCTGAAGTTCCAGACTGCCTGCTGCCAGATCGTAACAGCGTGAAGCCTGTTCGGGCTGAAGTGTCATAGCCAGGGCGTGTGCCGGTTCAATGCGGTTTTTCTTGAGATGCGCAATATGCAGTCCTGCACGGGGTACCTTCAGACCATCCAAGAGCCCTGTGTGCAAGCTGGTGTTGAACGCTTCCGGGAGCAGATAGAGCGATTCACCGAAGAGCAGTGGCACACCTTGACCGGTAAATCCCGGCAGCTCATCAGCCGCCCAGTTCATAAATTGCTGATAGGCATCGCGGACAGACGAAGGCAGCTTGGATCCGCTTTTACCCTTACCACTGCCGCGTTTACTGCGGCTAGGGGCAGCTTCTTCGGAGGCCGCCTTACGGAGTAAGGCGACGAAATGGCCTTCGCCTTTTTCCAGATGAGGCCACAGACGTTTCTCTTCCACTAGTTCCATATCAGGATAGTTATTCAGTAAACGCGATATGGTGTCTTCATTCTCTTTGCGGTTAAAGGTGCAGGTGGAGTAGGCCAGACTGCCCCCGGGCTTCAGCATAATATAGGCATCCTGCAGGATATCCCATTGCCTGGCCGCACACATCTCTACGTGCTCCGGGGACCATTCGCCGATGGCTGCGGGGTCTTTGCGGAACATACCTTCTCCTGAGCAAGGAGCATCCAGCATAATCCGGTCAAAAGCCTCCGGGAACCGGCGGGACAATTCTCCCGGAGCAGCGCTGGTTACAACGGCATGGGGGATGCCTAGGCGTTCCACATTTTCCGCAAGTATTTTGGCACGTTCCGGGTGAATCTCATTGGAGATGAGCAGGCCCTGTCCCTTCATGAGTGCAGCGATGTGGGTGGTCTTGCCTCCTGGTGCGGCGGCTAGGTCGAGTACAATTTCACCCGGCAGGGGTGCCAGCAGTTCGGCTGCGGACATTGCAGAGGGCTCCTGAATATAATATAATCCGGCGGCATGATATGCATGCCGTCCCGGCCGTGAAGGTTCCTCGTAATAATATCCCGAAGAGCACCAGGGCACGGGGGTCAGTCCAAATTGATTCTTTGCATGCTCAGCAGCCGCGTTGCCTGAGGCGGTAGTGCTTTTTAGCGTGTTGAACCGCAGACCCTGGGTCCGCCGCGCAGTGTAACTCTCCAGAAAAGCGTCCGCTTCCTGTCCCAGCATCTCTCTAATGCTGTCAGTAAAAGCAGCGGGCAGCCGTTCTTCATTCATACATCATTTCTCCTCTTGTTAAATCTCAGAATAGTTTCGGGTTCTTCTTAGTTGCTGTTTCAGGTGGATACCGATAAAATCAAGGTATGGGACCTAAGCGTACCTGTAAATCTACATATATAACTATATCATAATTGCCGGGTCTCACCGTATACAGGGCAATTGTAAAGGGGATGTGCCTTATGAACTTGCTGCAAGCGCTATTCTTCCCTCCGGAACAACCCGGTGGTGTATCTTCTATGATCCCTTATCTACAAGAACGGTTTCGTTCCAGCCGCTGGGAGATGGATTTGTTCTGGCTGCCTAAGCGCATCCGGGGCAAAGGCCGCGAAGAAATCACTTTTGAAACCTTTGACTGGACTCTTTATGGCGAAAGTCCTGTTGTGCAAAAATATATTCAAACTTACAGGGATTATATATGGTGGACCAAGCTGCGTATGACCAAAAAATATGACCTGATCCATGCCCATCATCCGATTGCAGGCTTGGCGATGAAAAAAATTTATCCTGAGATCCCGCTTATTCAGACCTTGCATTCCAGCTACGAACGTGAGCTGATCCTGAATGGTGCGATTATGGAAGGTGGTCTGGAGCATCAATTCCTCGTCTCGATTTACCGGGAGCTGGAGCATGTCAGTGAACGGTTGATGACCGTGTCACGCTCTTTTGCCGAATATTTGGCTCCCTATATTGACCGGCCAGACGGCATTGGAGTCATTCCTAACGGTTTTGACGAGAAAAGATTCAAGCCGGTGCCGCATGATAACGACATTCCGCAGTTGGTAACCGTAACCCGTCTCGTACCTGCAAAAGGAATCGATACGTTGTTCAGGGCTTGCGCCGAGCTCAAAAAACGCAATCATGAATATGTGCTGCATATTATTGGAGATGGTCCCTGCCGTGGGGAGCTAGAGCTGCTGGCGCAGAATCTTGGCATTTATAATGAAACTATCTTTTATGGTTATACACTGCACCCGGAAGAATTCATGCCGTTTTTTGATATTTTTGTGCTGCCGTCGCGGGCGGAAGCCTTCGGGTCGGTATTTGCAGAGGCAGCACTCAGCTGTCTGGCGCTGGTAGGGACCAATGTAGGCGGAATTCCGGAACAGATTGAAGACGGGGTAAACGGACTGCTGGTTGATCCCGATGATGAGATGGCCCTGGCCGATGCTCTGGAAAAGGTGATCACCGATCCGGGCTATCGTTACGAGCTGTCGCGTTCAGCCTGGGATAAAGCCAAAAGCTTGTATTCCTTAACACGTGTAGCCAATGAGCTCAAAAAAACGTATCTGCAGTATCAGCCGGGATTGAAAGGGTGAGGTTATGATTCCTTTTCGTTTTCTGCATGCCGCAGACCTGCATTTGGATAGCCGTTTTTCCGGTCTGGCACAGCTTCCGCAGGCTATCCGCTCCTATTTGAGGGAGTCCACCTTCGCCGCCCTCGGGCGGCTTGTTGGCGTAGCTGTTCAGGAAAAGGTGGATTTTGTGGTCATTAGCGGGGATGTCTATGATGTCTCGGACGCTTCACTACAGGGTCAGCTGCGCTTTCAGGAGGCGCTTCAGGAGCTGGGCAGACATGGTATCGCTGTATTCCTGATTCATGGCAATCATGATCCTCTTGATGGACCCCGTCTCTCGTCTGAGCCTCCGGTACATGTAACTGTATTTGGCAGCGGGGAACCGGGACAAGCTATTGCCTCAAGACGCAGTGACGGTCAGGAAGTGGCTGTAGTCAGTGGAATATCCTATCCCACAGCCAAAGTGACGGAGAACACGTCGCTGCAGTTCAAACGCCGGCCGGGAAGTGAGCTGTTCCACATCGCTCTTTTGCACGGAAACGTCGATGGAGATCTGCAGCATGAGACCTATTCTCCCTGCAGCCGTAAGGATCTGATTGGCCGGGGTTACGACTATTGGGCTCTTGGACATATACATAAACGCAGCATTTTGCATGAGCAGCCGCCTATTGTATATCCCGGAAATATACAGGGACGCAGTATCAAAGAGACTGGACCTAAGGGATGTTATGTCGTAGATGTGAATCAGGAAGGTCAGGTGGCTCTTCAGTTTCACGAATTGGATGCCGTCCGCTGGCATGTCCGGGAGCTCTCCATCGAAGGACTGGAAGATGAAGCGCAGTGGGCTGAGGCAGTGGAAAGGACAGTTGAAGAGATCAGGGATGAGCATCCGGAACGGATGTCCGTGGTGCGTATCAGGCTGAACGGACGAGGGGCTGTACACAGAGTATTGGCAGAAAAAGGCGCAGCGGAGGATCTGCTTGCTGAGCTGCAGCGGCGGGAGGTTATACGTGCAGAGCGCAATGAGTACGCCGGTCTGGTGTGGACGGAAGGATTTGCGCTGGAAACAGGCCTTGCCATTGACCTGGATCGTCTGGCTGAGGAGGACAGCTTCCTTGGTGAAATGCTGCGTTTGGCCGGGGACGGCGAACAGTCCTCAAATGTGCTGGATGAACTGGTGGATCATGCGCTTAAGCCTCTAATGGAGAACCGGGAACTACGCCGTATGCTCGCTTCTGTATCGCAAGAGGAAAAGTTAGGCTGGCTGAGAAGTGCGGCTGAGCTCGGAATTACACTGCTTGCCGGCATGGATGAGAACCCGGGAACGGGTGCCCAAGGCGGATTTCGGTCTAAAGTCGGTACCCGTGAACCGGGTTCGGAGTTCGTGTATGAGGATGAATTAAGGCTTCTTCAGGAAGATCGGGGGAATGCTGGATGAGGATCGAGGAGTTGCAAATTGGCGGTTACGGCCGCCTGCACAACCGGGAATTGAAGCTGGATACCGGTATAAGCCTACTATACGGACGTAATGAAGCCGGTAAAAGCACTACCTTGCAGTTCATCCGCGCCATGCTTTTTGGTATTCCGGGGAGAGCTAATGCTCTGGAGCGCTATGAGCCTGCTCAAGGGGGACAGCATGGCGGTATGCTCGTTGCACGAGACCGGGAAGGTGCCCTGTGGAGAATACGGCGGTATATGGCAGGTGGTGAGGGACAAGGCAGAAGTGAAAAGCTGCACATCACGGTAAGCCATCCGGACGGAATAACCGAAGAACAGAGTCAGGCAGAAATGGAGCGGCGTCTGCTCGGAGGTATCTCACGAAGCATGTTCCGCCAGTTATTTGCGGTCTCGCTTGATGAGCTTCAAGAGCTTGGTGCTCTGCAATCCGAGGAAATGAGCAGCTATCTCTTTCATGCAGGGATGGGAGGCGGCGGTGAAATTATGCGGGCGGAACGTCGCCTGCAGCAGGATGCCGATAAGCTGTACAAGCCGCGCGGCAAGGTGCAGGAGGCAGCCAAAATCTTGCAGTCCATTGAAAAGCTGGAGAGGGAAGCCGCCGAGAGCCGGTTGTATCTGCCGCGCTATAATCAGAACAGCGCTGCGCTGGAAGCAGCCGAGCTGCAATTGGCACAGTTGGAGGAAGGTCGCAGGTCGGTAGCCGCAAGACTGATCCTGACACGTAAAGCCCAGGAGATTCGTGAGGTGTGGCTAAAGTGGAGTGAAGCCCGGCTGGAGCTTGCAGAGCTTCCGGTGATTCTTTCTTTTCCGGAGAATGGTGCTGCCCGCTGGCAGTCGCTGGAGTCCGATTTACGGAGTGCTGAAGCAACGGTATTCCGTCTTCAGCGGCAGTACAGCGAGCTTGCCGCAGAATTGGCGAAGAACCTTCCAGACGCGCGTCTTCAGTCGCAAGGACCGCGTCTTGAAGCACTGGACCGCCGCCTCAGCAGCTACGAGGACAAGAAAGCAGAAGCGAAACGCCTTGCAGTAGAAAAAGAGGCGTTAGAGGGGCATTTGGAACGGGTTTTGCGCGGAATCGGTACAGGTTGGGGCACAACCGAATTGGCTGGGTTCTCAGCAGCGGCGGCGGATCGCGAAGCCGCACGGCGCTTTGCGGCGGGATTCAGTGCGTATGACCGCCGCATGGAAGCCCGTGAAGCGGAGCGGCAGACGCTGCGCTCCCGCCTCGCGGCTGCCGCCGCTTCGCTGCAGGCGGCAGAACGGGCCCTGGCGCGCGAGAACGCCGCCGGCGCCGCTGATTTTGCGGGCCTTGCTGCGCGAAGCCCGCGTGAACTGCTGCAGCTCTGGGACGAGCTGCAGCTGGCTGCCGAGCGCTGGCGCGAAGCGCAGCTCGGCGGGGAGCCGCTGCGCGGCCGCGCCGCCGCAGGCAGCGGCGCGAACGGGCGCCGGGCGCAGCGCTACCGGCGCCTCCTGCTGGCGGGCGCAGCGCTCACGCTGCTGCTGCCGCCAGCCCTATGGCTGACCGGTGCTCCGCCGGTCAGCGCCTGGGCCGCGCTCGGCCTGCTGGCCGCAGCGGACCTGGCCCTGTGGTCTGCCCTGCGCTCCGCGCGTAGGGCAGACACTTCCCCGCCGGAGCACGGCGGGGCGGGCAGTGCAGCCGCAGCGGAGATGCGGCGGCTGCGCGGGCTGTTGCTCTCCGGCGCGGAGCCGGAGAGCGGGGGCGGCCGGCTGGGACGGCGGCCGGCGGAAGGCGCCAGCCCTGATGCAAGCGGGCTGGAGGCTGGAATGAAAGAGCTTCGCAGGCTCATGGAGGCTTGGAACGCATGGCGGCAGCGTGTTGACAGGCTGGTTGCTGAACATGAGTCCTGTCAGGTAGAGATGGATTCACTTTCGGGTCAGGAGCGTGCGCTCGCCGCAGAACTGGAACATGCCGAGGCGGAATTCACTGAGCTGAACGAACGTTATGAGCAGTGGCTCCATGAACGCAAGCTGCCTGAAGGGCTGTCACCAGAAGGACTGCCGGATATTTTTGCGTCGGTGGATCAGGGCAACGAGCTGCTGCGTCAGGAGCACAAACTAACCATGCGACTGAGGACATTGGAATCGGAGTGCTCAGCATTTGAGCAGGAAGTGATGGCGCTGATGATTGAGAGCCGGGCAGAGCAGGTGAACGTGGCTGAAGAGGAGGGGGAGGCGCCTGCTGACTCCGATCACGGGGATTTTTCGTCAAGCAGCGGTTCTCTGAAGGAATTAGATTCGGTTTCAATCTCAGAATGGGATCATGGAAGTCCACGTAATAGCGCCCGTTCACTTCCGCAAGAGATTGAAGCAGGAGGTCTATCTCTCCTCAGCTGGCTGGAGCTGGCTAAGCGGGATTGGGATTTGCTGCAGGTTGAGATGCATCGCCGGGAAGGGATGAATGCACGGCTGCAGGAATTGCTGGAAGAGCTGGCGGTGAGCAAAAGGGAACTGGAGGATTTGTCACGACGCTCCGGCGAACTCCTGCAAGAAGGCGGTGCTAAGGACCCTGAGGATTTTCTGCGCCGGTCATCGGCTGTGCAGCGGCGCATCGAGCTGACAAAATTGATCCGTCAATGGGAGCTCGCCATGTTCGGAGGCTGGGAGAATCAATCCGCTGCTGAGCTATTGACACATCTGGAGCATAACGATTCGTATGCTCTGGAGCAGGCCAGGAATGCTGCCGAAGAGACTGCGGTACGCATAGAGGAAGAACGGAATGCCTTGCTTCAGCATCGCGGTAAATTGCTGCAAGAGCGGGAATACTTGAAGGAGCGGGGAATGGAGGATTCAGTCCCTCAGCAGCTTGAAGAACAACGTGCGGCGCTGAGAGGAATTGCAGGCCAATATGCGGTGACCGCACTTACTGCAGAGCTGATTGGCAGAACTCGCCGTATCTATGAACAGGAAAAGCAGCCGCAGGTACTGCGACTTGCCTCTGAATATTTCGCAAGACTTACGGAGGGGGAGTATCAGCGGGTAGTGATGACTGTGGGTAACAAAGAACTGAAAGCGGAACACAAGAGCATGGGGCTTCTGGAAAGCGGTCTGCTAAGCCGTGGTACGGCGGAGCAATTGTACCTGGCCATCCGTTTAGCCCTTGCGGAGACGATGACGCAGCAGGCGAACCTTCCTCTGCTGTTCGATGATTTGTTCGTTAATTTCGATGAACAACGGCTGCATGCCGCGCTTAACCTGCTCGGTGAGCTGTCTGCAACCCGGCAGATCATCATGATGACCTGCCACAGACATGTGGCTGAAGCGGTATCCCGGATCGTTCCCGCCGCCTCGGTGATCTCCGTCTAGAGCACAGTAGTCTGGATTTCATAGCGAGACAAGTGAAGGTGTGCCTGATAAGGTCATTACGGCAGTGTCACTCGGCGCATCAAAAGTAAGAAACACCTTTGAAAGGCTCACCCGCTTCACCTGCTATTTCCGTGTAAACCTAATCACTGGCTTAACGGCAATGACCGTGATCCCTTTGCCATCCGTGGAAGGGGGATCGTCGTTTCGCGGAGGCGGCGACATTGGGGTGCGGAGCAGCATCACGACCCATACCAGTGATACGGCACCGAAGATGGGGTAAAAAATAGAGAGCAGCGAGCTGAAGCCAAACTGACTGAACACATAGCAGATTAACATGAGGAGAGGGGTCACTAGGGAGGGAGCGATAGGCAGACGCTGCTGAAGCTGTGCGCCAACGCCATAAATATCTGCCACAAAGGTGCTGAATATCTCCATGAATATCAGCAGCAGATAGATCCCCTGCACCACTGGCCCGAGACGGACCGCGATGCTGCCCATCGGAATCTCGAACTGAAGAATGCCCGGCATCTGCGAGCTCATGGCGAAATGTGCGGCCAGCAGCATGAAGCCGATGCCAATCCCCCCGAGAATTCCACCTCTCAGTAGAGCCGTCTCATCATTCGTATGCCGGGCCAGCGGTACCAGTACCGCTTGGGCCATGCCCAAATTGAATGCGGTGTAGAGCAGGGGAGACATCCAAGCGCTAAATGAGCTGTGATCCGTAGGTAGAAACAAAAACCGTTCTGCACCCGGCACGCCCAGCGTATTAAAAATAATAATTAGCGACAGAGTAAGCATTAACGGTACGACCAGGCTGTTGATCTGCAGGATACCTGAAATCCCGCGCTTCAGGAGCAGGTAAGACCCGAGGATTGTAAGCAAAAGTCCTGCCTGATAGGGCAATCCGAGATGCTCCTGAAAAATAGCTCCTGCCCCGGCCAGCATAATACTGTTAACGCCGATCAGGATGATCATCGTGAACAGGCTGATGCTTTTGCCCACACGTTCACCGAAGAGATGGCGGTTGAAATCCTCATAAGAACCTGCTTCAATGCGCCGGCTGATGATCATCATTTTGGTACCGAGCCAGATGAACAGAGCGGTGGATAGCAGAATGGTCAGTACTGCCCAGTGACCATATCTTGTGAAGAACCGCAGGATTTCCTGACCGGTGGCGAATCCGGCACCTACGATGGTGCCAATATAGGTAAAAGCGATTTGCAGAGTACGGACATGGGATTTCATGGCTCCCCTCCTTAATTGTGCTGCGAAGATAAAAATGGCTGTGCCAAAGGATAGCCTTGTGCAGTCCATATAGTACAGGTTATGATGATGAGCAGAAGGACATGACTTCCGCCTAGTGCTTAAATACGGTCATTATTGTGGAACGTCTGGAATTATAAAGGGTAATGGAGGTTCATAGTCATGGAATTATTGAAACAACGGATTTTGCAGGAAGGGGTCGTCCTTTCAGACCAGGTACTGAAGCTGGATGCACTGCTCAACCACCAGGTTGATCCTATGCTGACGATGGAAATGGGACGGGAGTTTGCCGGGAGATTTGCTGATGCTGGAGTTACACGTGTGGTTACCGTGGAATCCTCGGGTATTGCCGTGGCATTTGCCACCGCTTACGAAATGAAGGTGCCGCTGGTATTTGCCCGCCGCAAAAAAACGCTGTTAGCTGATCCGGATGCGCTGTGTGAGAGAGTGCCTTCGTTCACCAAAGGCATTGTTACAGACATCATGCTATCCCGTCAATTTATATCTGCGGATGACAAGGTGCTGTTCATTGACGATATTATCGCAAATGGCGACGCCGCACGCGGTCTTATCAAAATCATTCAGCGATCCGGTGCCGAACTGGTCGGACTTGGTGTAGTGGTGGAGAAAAGCTTTCAGGCAGGGGCCAGAACCATCCGGGAGCAGGGTATCCGACTGGAGTCCCTTGTCCGGATTATGTCTCTTAGTGAAGGAACCATTGTCTTTGACGAATAAAGGGTGACAATTATAGGAACTTAGCCTATTTTAAAAACAACTGCTTTTCACTCTATAAGTTTTCCTTTATAATAAAATTTAGACATGAGAGAGGAGGCGTCACAATGGGGAAAGAACCGGTGACAGAGCAATTTTTTATTGATAAACTAACCGAGGCCAAGGATCACTTCGAGCGTGCGCTGGATTGCAAACATACGGAATTCGACGATCTGTATCCCTATATGATTGAACATCCTCAGTTTTTCTGGTACAAACGTTACGTCGCTTGGTCTGAACTTTTGACGATCACAAGTTTGTGTGAAGAACTGTCTTTCAACTGGAGACAGACATTCACTGATCATCAGGTAGAATATTTGGAACAACGTGTGATGTCCGCTAAAGTTCTTGACTTCTGGTTTGAGAAGAATGAAGCACTGATATAGAACTTCATACGATATAAAGATAGATCCGCATGTAACTAGACCCGAATGATTACTCATTTGGGTCTTTTTCACGGATAGATCAGGCAAGAATGTATGGAAAGGAGATTTGACCTTCATGATTAGTGACGAACAGCTGGATGCCTACCGGGTTTCCGGAGAGAAGATCCGCGTTGTACGCGACGCTTTGGAGAGCAATGATGTAAAAGGTATTGTGCTCGCCTGGGACGAGTCTCAGGTGATGATACGCCGTCCCAATAAACGGGTAGTGAAGCTTGACCGCAACTATATATTCCAGCCCTTTGCCGAACCTAGACAAGAGCCGGAGAACGTATAATGTATAAACCTAGCAAGAACAGCCCCCTCCATAGCGGAGGGGGCTGTTACTTATGATAAGTACAGGTCTTATATGGATAACGCCATCTGTTCCACAGTATCTTCCCGGGGGAGAACAGTAAGCTCAGGTGCCAGACCGAGATAGGCGCGCATGCGCAGCATCATTTCATTACGGAATCCAGGCCATGGGATATTCATCTCGCCAACATAACCCCGGCAGGAATACTCGGCTTCTACTCCCCGTTGATCCTGGCGGATAGTGGTGATCTTCAGATGATGGGAAGTAAGCTCACGGGTAACCTCCTGGAGCATAAGCGAAGTCTTCTTGGTTGCGCCGGATACCAGCTCCATATACAGCTGTGGGGTCTTGAACAATCCGCTCTTGCCGATGACCCGGCAATCGCGTTCAAATACTTTATGAATGAACGTTAGCAGCAAATAGCTTCTGACAAGGGACTTTTCGTCTTTGGTTATATCTTCTGGGATTGTTGGGGTATATAGTGGAGTTTTCTTGGTAGTCGCCATATAAATCACCTCATTTATAGTATGCGAACCTTTGTTCTCATTATACAGCGTATTCACAAATAAAAGCAATATTTAACCAAAAATTTATGTAATAAAATAATTACGGAAATATTGTTGACTTTCTTATCTTCAGATGATATGATCTATCTTGTGACTGCGCAAGCAAGTCATTAGAATATGCGGTCATGGCGGAATTGGCAGACGCGCTGGCTTCAGGTACTTGTGCGTAAGTCGAGGATTTTGACCCGGAAGTATTGTGGTTATGCGGTTTTTCTAAAGTAATGATTTTAAGTTCTCTCCTGTAGTTCTTTCCGTTTTCTGAGGAACATATTGAGAGCAAATTATGCGGTCGTGGCGGAATTGGCAGACGCGCACGGTTCAGGTCCGTGTGGTAGCAATACCGTGGAGGTTCGAGTCCTCTCGACCGCATCACACCTAACTTTCACAGATTCTTATATTGGCATCTTGCCAATGGGAATCTGTTTTTTATTTTTGTGGAATTTTTAATTTACTGCTCATAACCTGTGCAGATGAAATCTTCGAGCTGTAATCCAAATGAGCATAAATATTGGCTGTTGTTGAGAAGTGACTGTGACCCAGCCATTCTTGAATTTCTTTCATGCTTACACCATATGCCAACATCAGACTTGCACAGCTATGTCGAAGATCATGGAACCGTATTCGGCGTAAGCCATGTTTTTTCAGGAGAATAGGAAAATGTTGCGAAATGTAGTTTGGTTTAATTCGTTCACCTAATTTATCTACATATACATAATCTGCATAATCAGTGTTGTAAGAATTTTTATAGAGGCGTACATTTTTTTGCTGCTCATACTGTAATCTTTGCATCAAGTTCAGAAATTCAGGAACCAATGGCATTGTACGATGACTGGACTTATTTTTAGCCCTATCTTTTTCAACAATGATTTGCTTGCCTCCATAAGAAACTGGAATGACGGTGTGCCGAATGGTCAGTCTCTGACTTTGGTAGTTTATAGCACTCCATTTGAGCCCTACAATTTCACCTCGGCGTAATCCATAGAACGAAGCTAAGATTACAGCAAGTTCTATAGGATCCCCTTTGACAACTTTGAACAATTCGTTTAATTCTTGAACATCATAGAAATTGCCTACAAAATGTCCCTTCTTAGGTCGTTCTACTTTATCAGCAGGATTACTCAAAATCATATCCAGTTTAAAGGCGTATTGAAGTGCCTGACGAATATAAGCGTGGAAGTGTTGTACGGTATTTGAGTTTAATTTATATGTTGTTAACATTTGATGATAAAAATCATGAATGTGCTTTGGATGAAGCTCCTGAAGAGTTATTTCTTTCTCGCGGAAATAAGGAACAATACGTCCTTTAACTCCAAAAGTATAAGCTGCATGTGTACTGATTTCGACTTGATATTTCATCATTTCCAGCCACTGTTCCATAAAATCAGCAAAAAGTATTGTTTTTCCATCTGTTTGTTCTTGAGGTTCTTTAACTCGTTTTTCTTCAACCTGTAGTGGATTTACAAAATTCTTCCTTGCCTCTTGTAACAAAATCTCGGCTTTTTTCTTGTTTCCCTTCACTTGAAGGCCAGTTGGAATCCACTTCGGTTTGCGTCTACCTTGTTCATCTTTGCAGTTCAAAACAATATAAAAGAGCCCTTTTTTCTCTTGTAGGTGGCCTGCTATCATAAACCAATTCCCTCCTTGGTTTAGCAGCCCTTATTCCTCACCATTGACACATTGAGTATAACATAGTAATATTGTTAATTCAATGCTTTAAAGTGGTGAAGGGAGTGGGCTCATCAGGATTCATAATTGAGTGGAGATAGGATATGATTTGGAATTTTGGGATTCGATAGGATCGTCCAATTTTAAAATGCTGAATTCGATTAGCGAGTAGTAATTTGTAACCTGTTTTGGTACTAATGTCTCCAAGCATTGTGCACATTTGCTCAATATTGACGACGTCAGGATAATCTTGAAACATTAGAGAATACAATAATTTTGAGTCGTTGAATTTATCGCTTGACATAATAAAAAGTCCCTTCCTTGAAGTTTATAGGAGTAGGAATAAAGACTGGGATTTCAAACTTCATTAGATAAATTAAAGACCTATATCAGGCTGCTGTGGGTAAGACAGCATCATAACTTCAGTTTAAACTGAAATTCCCCCTCATCCGAGCAGGCTGCCCCCAATGCCGTTACGCTGGCCGGACAGAAGTATCATTATCCCAAATGCTGGTCGTCGCGATTCATCCTACCACAGGATGATTTGAGCCGGACACTAAATCGCTCAGGTTCATTCTATAAACCGTCTTGGCGCTTCCGCTCTGTCGCTCATGCTGATCGCAGTGGCAAAAGGAATGTGCCTGTATAGGAAATATGGAATTGTCAAAGGGCATGCCGGATTACGCTTATTAGCTTTTCTCCTAAAATATAAATGGGGAAGAACCACAACAAGGGCAACTCAATGTTTTGAAGTTTTTTATAATATTGCGGTTTCTGTCAAGTAAAACGGCTCACGGTAGTAGTGAGCCAATGTAAGGTAAAGAATATTATATTGAATTAACATTTCTGTTTAGCTCAAATATCCCACTAGTGATACAATCGATAACGATCAAGATCAAATCGACGTATTGCCAAAATAAACTCTATCGTCAGATGTTGTTTACAGTCCTCATCAACTTGTCCATTAAATCGGGAATATTTATTGATTAATGGTTGATATCTAAAGATCAACTCAGCCTCGGCATCTCGATTGCCATTTTGAGCAAGTTCAATCAAGAACTCTATTTCATCCATTAGGCTCCCATCCTTGTGAAGGTTAATTTCCACGAATTTGGAATTAAAAATGCATTTCAAAATGTCTTTTAATTTTTAATAAAGTATGAGCTTTGGTTTTGCTCACAGCTTGTCTAGTTATACCGAGGCTGTGAGCAATATCTGTATCTGTTTGGTCCTTAACATATTTTAGAAACAAGATCTTCTTTTCTACAGGACTTAATTTAAGTTCTTTAATAATCTGTAAAATAGCTTGTTTATCTTCAACCTGCAATAAAGATGGTAGATAGATATTAACACTGAGATTATTGTATTGTGTTTTCTTTTCATCAAACAGAGTCGTGTGCGAGGAATAGTAAATCATCTTTCTGAAATAATCTCTACTGGAATGTCGTAAGCATGTTTTTATATAACTACTAAAAGCCTTTTTTACTGCTTCTTTATCAGTTTTACCATTTCGCATCATTTCATCTCCTTTCAAATAATAAAATGGGGATGAACTCGAAAAAAGGCAACTTAAGTATTAAAATGTAAAAATGAGTAAGATAATGCCTTTGTTTTGAACCGTTTTGCTCTTTTTTAAATAAAAAAACGACAGGTCACTTTTTAAATGAACTGTCGATTTTTTAACAAACGAAATTTTTAGGTTAAGACTGAAATCTTGTCTTATATAATTGAACTGAAAAATGAAATAATAGAAGAATAGTGTAGAACGTGTATTGAGTTATAACATGGCTCAAAGCCATCTTGAGTTCAACCAGGGCATTTGTACGTATGCTTTAAATTATTTGGCAGTCTAATACAAGGCTCACCGGTTCAAAGCCTTCACTCTCTGCAACTACTACAATCTTGCCAGGCTCTTGCCCGGATCGCACAACCGCAAGCATACGACCGTCAAAGGTTGTGGTCACATCATCATAGTAATTTTCGTCTGAGACCGGGTTGCCGCTGCCGCTGCCCTGAAGACTGCCCGCGCCACTTACTGTAACTTTGACCTTCTGATTCATGTAAGGAAGGAGGTTACCATATTCATCTATAAATGAAATCATCAAGTAACTGAGATCTTCCGCTCCGGCATTAATAGTGGTACGATCAGCCTCAATCCGGATGGCTTGTGGAGTACCGGCTGTACGCAGTGCCATACGCCCACTCTCAGCTCCCTCAGTAAATGCGATTGCCAACAATTCACCGGGTTCATAGGTGGTTTCAAAAACCGCCTTGAAGTTAGCCGTATTTCCTACAGGCTGCTTTCCTAGGGAGACATCATTTCTCAGAAGTTCCACTTCATCAGCATCGGCATAGACTTCGACAGTAATGGGAGTCGCTTCATACCCGGGGAAGCTCCAGCTCTCGATTACATCAGTCCAGCTCCATGCGGTAACCGAAGGCTTGTGACCGAAGCGTTCAGGCCTGCTAACGGCAATATAAGGATCCTTACGCAATCCCCAGACAATCTCGCGGTAATAGGATTGCGGTCGGCGTGTACCAATCAGGTCGATATCGCCGCAGTACGCTAATATCCACGGCCAGGCGCCGAAGATAGAGGCCGATGGCTTATTGTCGTAGTCAATTTTGCCGCAGCCGGTTTCACCAATATAATCCATGCTGGTCCAGGCGAAATCTCCGAGAATTGCAGGGTATTTAGATACCAACCGCCAAATATCAGCAATTTGCGAAGGCATGGATTCCGTGCCGCAGATCAAGCGGTTCGGATAGCGCATAACATCCGCTTCCCAACGGTTGTGCAGGTAGTTATAACCCATAATATCAATGGTAGAGGCATACTCTTCCGTTAAATCGAAATAAGGGTTAACTTCCGTACTGTTTACTCCTTCAGAACCAGAAGCAGCGCCTTCATTTTGATTTTTCAGCTTTTGCATGATTTTTGCCATATCCCTTAACATATCATCAAAAGCATAGTCTATCGGGCCGTTAACGCCGCATAGGGAGTTCGAAATAGGCCGGGTTGGATCGATGGACCGGACGAATTCGGCCAGTTTGCGGGACCATGCAGCACCGGCGGATGACCCGTTCCGTTCGGGAATTTCATTTCCTGTGGAATACATAATTACTGACGGATGGTTGAAATCCTTGTCCACCATCGCCTGCAGGTCTTTAGCCCACCATTCTTCAAAAAATAGGCTGTAGTCATGATCGGTTTTGGATACGTTCCAGACGTCAAAAGCTTCATCCATGACCAACATGCCCAAGCGGTCGCAGGCATCCAGAAGTGCGCGAGAGGTAGGGTTATGGGAGGAACGCAGTGCATTGAAACCTGCTGCCTTGTGCAGCTCTACCTTTCGTTCCTCCGCTCGGTTAAATGCGCAAGCGCCGATCACTCCGTTGTCATGATGAAAGCATCCTCCGCGGAGCTTAATTGGCGTTCCGTTGAGCCGAAAACCGTATTTGGTGTCAAACTGAAGTTTCCGTATGCCAAAGTGGTTTCTTGTCTCATCCAGAATGCTGTCATCAGATATCAGCTTCGTCACGCAATAATAAAGATTCGGGTCTTCCAGCGACCAGAGTCTCGGATTATCAACATACATTCGTTGACGGACCTGCAGGGTTTCCATGGTGCCTATGGTGACAGGCGTGCTGTCCCATGTCAGCTTGTTACCGTCTGCATCATACAGCTCGGTAAGAATCCGCAGCTCCCGGTAACCGCGGTCTTCACTCACAATAGTCGTGTTCACAAGCACTTCAGCAAGATTCGGGTCAATGGAAGGCGTGCTGATCTTCACTCCGTCAAGCTGTATATACGTGTACTCAGTAACGTAGAGGTTAACGTTCCTGTAGAGCCCGGCACCTGAATACCAGCGCGAATTCATGCCGGTACCATTCTTGATGGCGACCTTGAGTTTATTAGTTTCACCAGTTTTCAGGTAACGTGTCAGATCCATGCAGAATTGGCTGTATCCAAACGGCCGTTTGCCAAGGTAATGCCCGTTCAAATATACCACTGCATTAGAGTAAGCGCCTTCAAATTCAATCCATATTTTTTTGCTTGCCCAATCCGCAGGGGCTACAAACTTTTTAACATAATCCATATCCGAAGTCTCGAAATATCCAGAACCGAAGCCGCCCGGTACATCCGCGCTGCGTTCCGTTAAGATCATGTAATCATGGGGCAGATGCACAGATTTACCAGGCAGAAATCCTTTTCCATCCTCCATGGTGAGGATCCCTAGAGGATAAGAGAATTCCCAATCTGCATTAAAGTTTTGCTTGATCATAACCTTAAGTCTCCTTCCACTTTCCAGCGTAACACTTAGTATAATTTCATACCTAAGCTTGCTCAATGTCGGTTCTAGACGTATTAAGCTTAAGCCTGTATCTATTACAGACCTGTTGTTACTGCTCTCTCTGTTTTAACTCTTCCATAATCTGCGGATAAAGCTTATCCAGTTTGTAAAAGCAAAGTAAAACACAAATTCCTACAGCCAAAATAGCATGCAGATAAATATAACCAAATTTAATAGCAAACAAGGAGCTTGAGGTTTGAACCGCCTGGTCAGCAACATATCCGCCGCTCGAAAGCATCCATCCAATCAAAGCCGCTCCAAGCCCGGAGCCTACTTTGCCCGCCAGACCTGCCATACTCGTAACAAGTCCTTCAGAACGCACCCCTGTCTTCCAATCATTGTATTCGATTGTATCGTAAATCATTGAGAATCCACAGGCGATCATCGGTGCAGTACCGACGCTTCTAATTACTGTACCTGCCAATACAATTTCTAGGCCATATGAATTAAGCGAAATTATCAGGTTACCGAGAAGCATGAGTACCGTACCGGCAAGACAGCAATTACGTTTTCCGAATCTTTTGACAAAAGGAGAGAGAATCAGAATGATAACGACGATGGGAAGCAGCCCGGCTAACTGCAGAATACCGTTTAACTTCTCGTCTCCCAGAACATACTTGGCATAATAGATCACCGTCCCTAGCAGACCATTGATAATATATGCCATAAGCATAGCGCCTGTGATCAGAAGGAGGTACTTGTTTTTGAATAAGGAGGCCAATTGTTTACTGAGCGGAAGGGTCGTCGTTTCATGATTTGCAGTGGTGGCCGCTACTCTCTCCCGAGTGAACATAAAGGTAATCATAAAGAGGATCACAGACAAAACAGCATAAATAATAAAAAGCTTTTGCCAGGCTCCCGCGTTATTTCCCAGTGCATGCACAAAGCCGGTGGTACCTACACTGACAACAATACTCATCACGAGGGCAAAGCTCATCCGGAAGAAATTCAGGATACTTCGCTGGTACTGGTCTTGGGTGATCATAGCATTCAGCGTACCGTATGGGATATTAATAAACGAGAATACAATATTGATGAGCAGGTAAGTGATGGAGTAGTATACAATTTTGCCAGTCACTCCGAAATCCGGTACGCTGAACAGCAAGACGGTCAAAATCCCGTATGGCAAGGCCATCCATAAAATCCAAGGACGTGCTTTACCGAAACGGGTATGGGTGCGGTCTACCAAAATTCCTACAAGCACGTCTACAAAACCGTCAAGAATACGCGCTAGCAGTAAAATGATCCCGGCCACCCCTGCAGTCAGTCCGGCTTTGTCCGTGAAAAAATACACCATAAACGCAGCTATAGAAGCCCAGACCACATTACTGGCAGCATCGCCGCAACCATAGGCCAGACGCTCTCCCAACCCGATTTTTCTTACCTCGGTTAAAGGTTGTTGTGATACTTTTGTTGTTAGTTGCATTTTAAACCCCCCATGATTAGTTTTCCATCATCAAAAGTCTGCCTTGGGAAGGCTTGCTAAGCCCTGGAGCAGTACTTATAATACAATTGTAACCGCTTCATTAGACGGGGCAATGTTGATTACAGGCCTTCATATTCAGGAAGTGTATCAAAAACAGACTAAAGTTAAGAGGGTTATCTAATGAACTCAACCAGGATGAAAAAGGTTTCTATGAATTCGTGGAATACATCTCTGCGTGTACAAAACGCGGGGAGTACTGTCGCAGAACAATACATGCTTATTGTTCCTTATAGCATTTTCAGCATGTACTGTGATCTCAGTAACCCAGATGCTGCCCTGATTGTGAACACGGTGATACCCGGTCAACATGATCTCCGTTACTTATCCAAGAAAGAATTGAGCTCCCAATATCATGAGCGGACCATCCATAATCACGATTATTTCGAATTTATGGTTGTGCTCAGCGGAGAAGTGCGGAATTATATTGAAGATACCTGTATTCGGTATAGGAAGGGCGATGTGTGTATACTTGGGCCCAACATCAGACATTTTGAGGAATTTACAACCGATTTCTATGCGGTTTACTTTTGTATTTCCCATGAATTTATCAGAGACATCATTCACAATGACTTGGTTTATCAGGAGGACAACAAGCTTGTAAACCATACGAGTCCGGTTTATACGTTTATCATGGATAGCTTGAACAAGCGGCAGCATCATAGAAAGGAATATCTACACTTTTCTTTAAACGATATGGCACCTGCTCCCGGCTACACTGATCAGCTGCAACGCTTAATCAACGATTTAATTATGGAAATATTAAGTCAGAAGCCGGGATGGTCCTATATGGTTAAAGGCCTGTTCTCCCGGATTTTCTTCGTACTGGAAGATTTATCACTATATAAGTCAAAACGCATCGGTATTTCTGCCAATCACGAAGATCTGCTCTTTATGCGGATATCCTATTTGCTAGAAGCTCATAAAGGCCATATCTCACGGGGCGAGCTGTCTAAGCTTTTAAGCTATAACCCTGATTATCTAAACCGTATCGTCAAGAAATATACCGGAGCAAGTATGCTTGAATATGGGCAAACTTTCTTTCTGAAGGAAGCCGAAACACTTTTGAAGAGCAGCAGCAGCAGTATTTCAGAGATTCTACAGAGTCTGGGGTTCACCAATCGCACTTATTTTTACCGGTTATTTAAAGCTAAACATGGTCTTACACCGAAGGAGTATAGGGAAAGATACACCAGCCCGGACATAGAATAGCAAATGGTATGGAAAAGGAGCAAACGCATGGAATTTCAAGAACGGACCAAATATGCTTTAGCCAATGCCGTTAAGGAATTGATGAAGACGACTCCACTGGACAAAATTAGTGTAAGTGTAGTTGTTGCCGAGTGCGGCACAACAAGACAAACCTTTTACCGTAACTTCAAAGATAAATATGATCTGGTAAACTGGTATTTTGATAAAATTGTGCAGAAGACAATCAGGCAAATGGGGCGGAGCCTTACGATTGAGGAAGGGCTGATCAAAAAGCTGGAGCTGATGAAGGAAGATCGTTATTTTTTCATTTCTGCCTTTTCTTCTTCTGATTATAACAGTCTGCTGCATTATGATTATGAATGTATTTACCGGTTCTTCAAAGAAACAATTCGGGTAAAAATGCAGCTGGACGAAGATATAGACATCTTGCTCCAATACTATTGCCGCTCAGCACTGCAAATGACCGGTGACTGGGTGCTCCATGGGATGAAGCAATCCCCTGAACATATG
The DNA here is from genome assembly GCF_056121505.1 of Paenibacillus sp. LS-5. NCBI lineage: Bacteria > Bacillati > Bacillota > Bacilli > Caryophanales > Paenibacillaceae > Paenibacillus > Paenibacillus sp. LS-5. The sequence goes on from NZ_JBWAVA010000006.1 coordinate 20,374, forward strand.
ACCTCACTGCTGATCGATCTGATGCCGTTAAAAGTATACCAAAGCCTTCATCACATAGCCGAAATACAAAGTTCCTGATGTTAAAGATCATTAAATTTGTAACGCATAGCGACAGATATTTCTGAATGGAAACTGCGAGGAAATGTCCTCAGTACTAAAATAATTATTGGAAATCATTCATAATTTATATTTAAGTTATGAGGGAATTACATTGAAAGAGTCTAATATCCCGGTAACGGAGAAAATGCGGTCTTAACTGGCAATCGGGAAATTACGATTAAAGAGCTTCCTATTCCCAAATCAATGATGACGAAATTCTGGTCCGTGTGGACGGATGCGGAATTTGCGGAACGGATGTCCATGAATACAAGGGCGATCCGTTTGGATATATTCCGGTTCATCGGGGTCATGAAGGGACCGGCAACGTGATATTTGTCTCAATCGTCCGGAGCAGATTCATTTGTGCGAGACGGCGAGATTTTCGGGCTGCTAGCTGGGAAAACTTATTACTTTAACGGCTGCTTTGGTGACTATATGAAAGTGAATGCAGGCGTTGTGGCGCGGGCCAATTGGACTGCTCTTGCTGGGCTTGGTGCAGACAATGGGCGTAGGCAATATTATTATCACTGTGGATACCGATCAGAAACTGCTGGACTTGGCTAAGCAATTAGGCGCTGCTGAAGTAGTGAACATCTCTCAGACGTAAGACAGCATCTATGCTTTGGTATTATGTAAGACGCAATAATCTTGCTGAAGCGTTTGAGAAGAACATCAGCATGGAGGGAAGCAGGATTATTTATAAAATGAACAATAGTTCTATTATAAGAAAAGTTTGGATGAATAGATGAGGGTATGAATCGTTCATCCTTTTTCTTTGTGTTTTGCCGAAATTACAATAATAAAAAAGATCCATCCGACCGACCAGGAAGGATATGGGGTAAGCCATGATGGATTACATGGACGAATTGAAGGTCGGTACCGACCTCACTTCTATCAAAGGTGTGGCTCACAACAAGTCTTTTACCGAGCTAGGAGCTATGGAATTCAATCAATATCTCCTATCGTATGAAAAAGTGAGGCATGGGATTGGAGCCTAAAGTTGTTGAGGCTATGATGAAATAAAACAAGGCATTTTGAATGGTACTTTGGGAGGTTTATCTGAAGAATTAAACAAGAAGCGCAAAAAAGCCATCGAGAATTACAAAAAGTAGTTCGTAAGTCGCATTCTTCGGCAGCCTGTACAATCATTATTTTAAAATTTCATGTCAAATGACTGGGTCAGCAAGCGACGGATTAAGAGTAGAAAGTAAGCGTAAAATAGCCCCCACCTTATCAAGTAGGGGTAATTTACGTGTTCAGTGAAAATAAAGTATTAGACCGGAAAATAAAGTTGTAGACTGGCAAGCGGCATTAAGCTAACAGGAGGTTAGCGTAGCATTCGTTGATTAACTTCATCGAGTTGTAGTAAACTCATTTAATGTAAAATAAAAATATATGCGGAAGCTTGTGGGATCAGGCTGAGAGTACGGCTATACCGTCGTAGACCGAAAGTACCTGTTGGATAATGCCATCGTAGGGAGTCATATATATGCGCATATTTGTCATGTTGACGCGCGCTGTACTCGCTCCTGCAGGTACAGCGTTTTTTATTTTTTTGAAAGGAGATCGGTATTTTGAAAAGAATCGATGTAGCATATGCGTTAATCACTGATCAAACAAATTCCAAAATCTTAATGGTTCAAAATAGAGATGGAGGCCGATGGACACTTCCTGGAGGTGCAGTGGAAAAAAATGAAACGTTTGAAGAAGCAGTCATTAGGGAAGCTAAAGAGGAGACAGGACTAGACATTAGATTAATTGGTGTTGTTGCATTGAATGAATATCAAGTTGAAAAGAAATCAGAGCACATTGTTTATGTTACGTTTAGATCCTCGATAATAGGCGGACTTGAAAAAATTAATAGACCAGATGAAATAATGAAAATATCGTGGATAGATGTTGAACAGGCAGATAGACTGATGCCTTACTATAATCAAAATGGACTTAGCGAGATAGTAAGGAAAAACGTTCACGTAACATACATTGATGAAGGGAAATTTTGATTAACGATATGAGTATATTTCTTCCAGTTGCATCATTTCATTAAGCTCCTAACGGGAGACGTTAGTTCAAATAAACAGCGGCAGTCTAGGACTTTATTTTTCAGTCCGAGGCTGCCGCTGCGTCTTTATCCAAGCCAGTCTATAACTTATTATCGCAATCCTGATGATTTTAACCGCCATAATGCGCTCTGTTTCAGGCAAGTCAATCTAATTCTTTATTTTCATTGAACAGTACGCTTACGTTTAAAGACGCGCACTGTCAAGATTACGCAAAAATCTGCCGCGAATGTGCTCAAGCATATCGTCAGATGGCGGGTATGGTAGCGGTTTAGAAGGGAGGAAGAAACACTCTCTCGTTGTAAAGAGAGTGGTTCTCCAATTAAACATATCTAATCGTAGTAGTCATTCCGCCTAATTTCTCAGTAAAGTTGTTTGCCATATGGTGAGGAATGTGGCAATGAAAGACCCACGTCCCAGGATTATGAGCTTTAAATTCGACATCATAGGTTTCTCCTGAACCGACCAAGATAGTATTTTTAAAATATCTATTATGTGGAGCAAGTGAATTTCCATCTGTCGCAGTGACCACAAATTGCTGCCCATGCATATGAATCGGATGGGCGTTCATCATTAAATTTCCTAGACGTATTCGTACGTGTTCACCGTATCGAACTTGCAAAGGTGTCGTATATGGGAAACATCGACCATTCATCGTAAAGAAATTAAACATATCCGAATAAGGATCTAAATTATAATTCCCTTCTTTCACTTCACCTTTCTCTAATCCCTTAACTTTAAATTCTTGGAGCATTATAAAGTAATCTCTTTGAATTTTTGTCCTATATTCGTTCGGGTCAGCGATGATAAATGCTCCACCTAATCCCATCATTTCTTGTTTTACCGAATGGAAATGAGTGTGGTACATATGTGTGCCAGGAGAGTTTACAATTTTGAAATGATAATCATAATAGGAGCCCGGTTGAATTTTGGGAGATGGTTCTACTTCTGGTACTCCATCCATAACATTAGGAACATCTAAGCCATGCCAATGTACGCTTGTTGGATCCGAGAGTTTATTGTGTACTCGAATCTGTACATAATCGCCGGGATAAACAATGATTGTGGGTCCTGGAGAGCTGCCGTTATATCCCAAAGCGTTAATGAATAAACCAGGCAACAACTCTTGTTTTACAGGTTCGGCGACAAGTTCAAAATACTTGACTCCGTTTCTTTCGGTAAACGATAAGTTTGGTAAATCTGGAGTAATAATCAAATCAAATCCCTCCTTTCTTTGATATGTATTCGAAATAAGGCCTGGAAGAACAAGAGCAAATTATCGAAAAGATAGCCTGCTCTTTTTTGCGTAAAAAAAGGAAATAAGACTTGACGAGTAGGTAGAAATGTGAGGTGCAGCCCCTTGAAAAACGAGGAGGTTACGCCAATGAATATGTACGCGAATTCACTAAAAAAAAACGCTGACATCCCTCATACGAGAAATGTCAGCCGCCGCACCAGCACCTTATGTCAAAACCCCTGATAAAGATTTTACTTTATCTTTTAAGACTTAAACACCCGGCAAGCCATAGGCAAAGTCGGCGACCATGGCAGCAGACTATCCAGCACTTCGAGATCGCTCGGATCGGGAAGCTGCGGTAGTTGCTCGAACAAGTACTTCAAGTATTGGAACGGGTTCAGTCCGTTTTCCTTTGCCGTCTCGATAACGCTGTAGATGTTGGCGCTGGCCTTGGCACCGCGAGGCGTATTGGCAAACAGCCAGTTTTTCCGCCCGATGACGAATGGCTTAATCGACCGTTCACTTCGGTTATTGTCAATCTCCAGCCGACCATCCTTTAGAAACGCCGTCAGCTTCTCCCACTGGTTCATGCTGTAAGCAATCGCTTGGCCAAGCAGGCTCTTCGGCAGCGTACGGGACCGCTGCTGTTTCAGCCATGCTAAATAAGCATCCAAAATGGGGCGACTTCGCTCCATTCGAATGCTAAAACGCTCTTCCGGCGCTGCATCCTTCAGTTCTCGCTCAATGGCAAATAGTTCATTGCAGAACTGAAGCCCTTGCTTGGACGCCGTTTCCGCTTTGTCCGAAGAAGGAGGCAAAACCTTCAAAGCCTCGTCGAACTTGCGGCGTGCATGCGCCCAGCAGCCCACGAGCGTGACACCCTTCACCTTGTGGTAACCGGCATAGCCGTCCACGTGAAGGTAGCCGCTGAAACTGTTAAGATAATCCCGCGAATTCTCGCCGCCTCGCGTTGGACGGTAGTCGTACAGAACGATCGGCGGACCCATACGACCCGTACGATACAGCCATAGATACGACTGGGATTCTGCCGATTTGCCCGGTTCGTGCAGCACCTGCAGCGTTGTCTCGTCGGCATGCAAGACATCTTGCTTCAATAGATGCGTCTTCATCCGCTGGGTCAGCAGCGTTAGCCAGTGCTCCGCACCATAGATCATCCAATTGGCAAGTGTCTGACGGGATAGAGTCAGTCCCATGCGTGCGAATTGCTGCTCCTACCGGTAGAGCGGCTGGCTGTCCACATACTTCTGGCTCATCACATGCGCCAGGATTGACGGCGAAGCCAGGCTTCCCGGATAGACAGGCTTCGCCATCGGAGCGGTGACGATCGGCGTGCGAATCTCTTCGCGCTCGCAGCGGCGGCACGCATATACCTGCCGCACATGACGAACGACCTTCACCTCTGCTGGAATGATCGCAATTTCATTGCGCGTCTCCGTACTCATCTCATGGAGTTTGCCGCCGCAGCAAGAACAGACCTGCTCCGAAACAGGCAGCTCGTAGACGACCGTTTCAATGGGGAGATGCTCCAGCTGGGTTTTGCGGCTTGCCGACTTTTTGCGGCTGCACGTGATCGTCTCAATGTCCGGCTCCTGCGTCTCGGGTGTTGCCAGCACTTCGGCTTCGTTGAACAGATCGAGCTCCATCTGATCCGGATTCGTCTTTTCACTTGAAGCCCCGAAGCGCTTCTGCTGCGCGAGGCGGAACTGCTCTTCGTACCATCTGAGCTTGGCAGTTAACTTGGCAATCTGCGCGTCCTGCTTGGCGATGGTCGCTTCGTAATTTTCGGTTATAAGGCTTGCTGCTTCTGTCATATTTTCCATATTTACATATATTCGAAAGCCATTCGTGTCACCCTGCTCACAGGTATGTCAATTCAGCGAACTTTGGTTTAAATGACTGTCTGCGCTGTGAATTGTGGATGGGCTTGCCGTTGGCTTAGCGAAAGCCCGTCGAGCAACCAGCGCAGTTCTCGACTGGAGATGGTGAGCGGGGTGCTACCGCCGGCCGGCCACTGGAACGTACCGCGTTCAAGCCGACGATAGAATAACCAGAAGCCGTTATGCTCCCAGTAGAGGATTTTGAGCTTGTTGCGTTCGCGATTGCAGAACACGAACAGGTACGGCTCGAAGGGATTCAGACCGAAGCCTTCTTGCACCAAGGCAGCTAAACCGTCAATGGACTTGCGCAGATCGGTTGCGCCAGTAGCAAGATAAACATGCGGAACACTTGGCAACATCAGCATGAGGATTCCAAAGCATGGACGATTTTGCGCAGCAGATGAGGATCAAAGTCTGGATGGAGCTCGATACTTGCTTGTCCGATCCGAACGATGAGGGACGAAACTTTGACGATTGCAGCACTGGGCGGATCGACAACGGTGAGCGGTAGCAAATTCATTGAATGCGTAGATAATGAAGAGGAATCCTGTTTCAATTTACGGAGCCAATATTTCAATGATTCTTTCGAGCGCTGATTGGCGGCACACCATTCAGACATGGTAAGGCCGCTGGCTCTGTAATCTGCCACACGGATTGTCCATTCGTGGCGGCGTTTGTCTCTGTCGGTCATGCGGCAACCTCCTGTTAATGAGTTGCCTTCATTTTCTCATGAATGATTGGGCTATTGAAGGTGGTCTGGGTTTGACGCTTACAGTAGAAAGATAGAGTGCCAAGAATACTGGAGAATATGGATACTGAGAAAAGCTTGATACAAAATACAAATTCATCACCTCCGTTTTTTGGGCATAAGTAAAGGACCGGTTTCCCGATCCTTTACTTACATATCTTGTTGTATTATTTAGTCTTCATTAGTCGAAGGGTATGTCTTGTCAACTACATCCAGACCGTAATCTTCCAACTTGCCATTAACCTCATTCAAGACATATTTACACTGTTAAATATATTGGATCATCATAGCATAGTAAGCCATCCCCAATAAACAAGTGTGCAGCAGCTTGTTCATTGAATTTAGGTATCGTTTTCTTTAATATCTGCTGATATTTATTCGCTCTTTCTTCATCTAAAAGTTATGTCATTTTGCCTGATAAATCTGCTGATTCTGGTAAAGTGGATTGGTTAATATTTCAGCATCATTTGTAAAGAATGCCACTTTGGCTTCTTCATCATCCTGCAGATAATACATAAACCATGCAGTAACATATCCATCTGCATAGTAGAGCATTTGTCCATGATCGGCATCGTTTCTTCTTGCCAATACTTTAGTTGTTCCATCCTGTATATTTGAATACAGTCCCTGCAAATTTTCAAGAGATGCTACAACAGAATCGAATTTACCTGTAGAGCCAACAATCAGCGAAGGTGTCTTAATAAGAGTTGAATCAGCATCCCACATAAAATCATTGCCACTAAAAGAAGCGTCTGAGCTGAGGATAACAGCAGCCTTATAGCTTGCCGCATGTTTTTGAACGGTAATTGCATTAACAACACCGTAACCACCTTGTGAATGTCCTGTAACACCAATGCTTTTTAAATTTATTTTTTGATAGAAAACATTGTCTTTGTTGTCGAATAGTTCGGAACTGTTCAGCTTTTCAAGGAATCTGACGCTCATTTCGGCAGAAAAACCATTCCACGCGAAATCTTCTTCGGTAGCAATTGTGATGAATCCCCATGATGCCATATGTTTTTGAAGAGCCTTATACTTAGAACCTTTGATTCCCGTGCCATTGACAAAAACTATCACAGGAAGCTGCTTGTTTATATCTGCAATGTCTGAGGGGTAAAAAATCTCGTATTTTTGAAACGACATCATTGCATAGCTTTCAAAATAACTTACATTATGGCTGCCCAGAGCCATATATTTAGCTTCCAGTTCACCGGCTGTTTTCACTGTTGTTGTGTAATTCTCAGGGACACTCTGAATATTTTCCATAACTTTCCCGCACCCATTAAGTAGAAGTGAACCTGCACCTACTACTGCCAAAATAATAATTGGAATACGCCACCACCTAATTTTTCTTTTTTCACTTCTATTATTCACTGTCATTTTTTTTCTCATTATGTTTACCTCCACACTCTAATTTTATACGACTAACGGAACTGCTGTTCTGTTTGCTAAATTATTCGACTGGTAGATAAGTATCCAGATATTTATCCGCTGTTTCCATATGCTTTACATACAGAGCATTGTCATTCTGAAGTGCGTGCCCCGAATGCGGGAATTCGATGTAATCATGGGTTATGTTATTTTTTTCTAAATGCATAGATCAAATGCTTTACTGTATCAAACGGTCACACTTTGTCGTATTCACCTTAGGCAACGACCTATAGGGACCGAATTTCTATAGACCCACTTGTATGCTGAAATCGGTTTGATCGCCTCTTCATAAGCTTCCGTGCCGAACTTATCCGCAGTAATTTCAGTACCGGTCATGATTGAAAACAATCCGGCTGCCGCCTCCGGATATTGCCATCTAATCTAGGTTGTAGACTAACTTTTGAGCCTCTTTGACAACAGCGGGAATTTTGCTTTTAGCTTCGCCATCTCCGTAAGCTAAATCGGTATTAATCGTTCCAATCTCATCGTTCCAGTCTCATCGTTCCAGTCTACCGAATATTTTTTAATTCCGGAGAAGTATAAGTCTTGAAGATAGCCGACGCTGCAGAAGAAAGGATAGACGCCCCTATATACAGCAGAATAAACATGCCTGTTTTGTTTCCCTTCTATTTTACCTTTACTCATGAAAGTCACCTTAGAACAATGATCCGCCGACCATCAGATTAATAAACAATTCGCACTATGTATCTCCTTTATCTCTGCGTTTTCAATCGTATCCTTTGTCCCTGACAATCTGTTGCAGTAGATACACTCTATCGACGTATCAAATGTATCAGCCCTTATTGGCAAGATCAACATTTACAACAAAAATGATACAAATCAGGAGGAAATGTATCATCTTGAATAACGAAGAAAAAACACATTTGTAAAAGAACAAATTACGCAAGTTACCCTAAAGCTATTAATGAAATACGAACTTTCTCAATTCTCTATAAGTCAAATCACTACCAAAGCACAGGTGAGCAGAAATTCTTTCTACCAAAATTATGTCGATAAAGAGGATATCTTACTGAAGCACATTAAGAATTATATTTCAAAGTGGGATGCGGATTAACAACTAATAAATGATTCCAATGCATGACTTACGGCAGTTTGTTTAAGCACTTAAAAGAATATAGCGATTTTTATCTTTTACTAAAAAAAGAAATTTATTTTATCTGTTTTTAAACATTTTTTACCGACCTATATGGAGCCAAAACCGAGTATGACAAGATGACAGCCTATGTTATATCTTTTGTCGCCTAAGGACTTATGGCTGGATCGAAGAATGGATTGGTCGTGGCATGCAAGAATCAGCCGATGCCATGTCGTCGCTTCTCTCATCACATGGGATGAAATAATAGTTATTCCTTTGAAAGCAATAATTTATGGCATGTATACATACTTACGCTTCTTTGGTAATGAAAAATTAAGCTGATGAAGGAACTTTAGTTCAATGACTCAGTAGCAGTTGTCCTCTGCGGAAGCTAACCCTACTTGGCGTGAAGCTATTGAGTACAAGAGATCAGCGAAGAAACCGAACTGGGTGCTGCCCAATTGATATTATGAAACATGGAGAAATCGTCCCTGGGGGAGGAGTAGGCATATTTTAACTGGGATGGAGCTTTGCGGCCATAAAATCAGTCGAGAACTAGAAGCATACGTTCTTTACAATAACGGGTACGATAGTTGAACAAAGCGAGAAAAAGGATAGGGCCATCTCGCAAAAAGATGGCCCTAAAACTTGCCGTTACAGACAGCGCGGAGAGCCGTACACAAGTATCTACTTCACCTTATGCGGCATGATAATGTCTGTGTGACAATTAAAGTGAGCGGATTGCCGTACAAGGGATGCCGACAGCCAAAGTCTTCGGCGCAATATCTTAATAACAACACTTCCTGCACCGATCCAGACAGCGTTGCCAATCGTGACAGGAGCTTTGTATTCTAGTCCCGCCAAACGTTGCTCCACATCTGGGTGTAGATTATTGTCGTCGTACAGTTTCTTCACAGTGACATCACTGTCCGCAACAAGCTCTGGATCATTAGGTTGGTATAACAAGCCAGCATGTGATTTTTATTTTTCAGTCATTCCGGACACCTCGTAATATATTACTTCGGAATATATGACCTCACTACTAATCGATTTAATGCTACAAAAAGTATATCGGTGTTTGCAGCACTTAACCGGAACGCAAAGCTCCTGATGTTACAGAACGATGAAGTTGTAACGTATAGTGACAGATATTCCTGAATGGAAACTGCGTGAAAATGCTCCCAGTACTAAAATAATGTTGTGAAATCATTCACAATTAATTTTATGTTATGGAGGAATTACATTGAAAGAGTTTAATATTCCGGCAACAGGAAAAATTGCAGTCTTAACTGGTAATCGGGAAATTACGATTAAAGAGCTTCCTATTCCTGAAATAGGCGATGATGAAATTCTGGTACGTGTGGATGGATGCGGTATTTGCGGAACGGATGTACATGAATACAAGGGCGATCCGTTTGGCTACATTCCAGTTCATTTGGGGCATGAAGGAACCGGCACAATTGTAAAGCTCGGCAAAAATGTTACCCTTGACTATTCTGGTAAGCCGCTGAATGTTGGCGATAAGATCGTGACTGGCCTAAAACCCTGTGGAAAATGCGATGTTTGTCTGAACCATCCGGAGCAAATTCATTTGTGCGAGAATGGTGAGATTTTCGGACTACTGCCTGGGGAAGTTCATTACTTTAACGGCTGGTTTGGTGACTATATGAAAGTAAATGCAGGCGGTGTGGTGTTCAACGTTAGCGACATGGAGACAGATTTGCGTATTCTGATTGAACCAGCTGCTGTTGTTGTTCATGCGGTTGAGAAGGCCAAAGAGATTTTCAATTTTAAACATGATTCCTATGTGCTCATCCAAGGATGCGGGCCAATCGGGCTGCTTCTACTGAGCTTGATACGGACGATGGGCGTAAGGAACATTATCGCTGTGGATGCCGATCAAAAAAGGCTGGACTTGGCCAAACAATTAGGAGCTACTGAAGTTGTGAACATTTCACAGTCGCCAGATCCTGTAGCAGCAGTTAAAGCGGTGACAGGTGGTCTCGGCGCAGAGATGGCTTTTCAGGTTACAGGATCTCCGAAAGCAGCATCCATGCTCTGGGATTATGTGAGACGCGGCGGTTCTCTGTGTGAGCTTGGTTTCTTCGTAGACAATGGCGAAACTTCGTATAATCCGCATCTTGATATTTGTAACAAAGAAATAAAAGTAGTCGGTTCCTGGACCTATGCTTCAAAAGACTGGCTGCAGGCCTGCGAATTTCTGAAAGAATGCACGCTTCGCGATATTCCTATCACCTCTATCATTTCACATCGCTACAATATTGATAAACTTACAGAAGCTTTCGAGAAGAACATCAGCATGGAAGGATGCAAAATTATTTATCAGAGTGAACATTAGGTCAATTAAATAAGATAAAAAAATCTAAATCCCAAGAATGTTGAATGCTCAACGTTCTTGGGATTTTTGAAGCGAAGTCTCTCCCAGCTTGGACCGACCTTTATCTACAAGTTAATCAATGGATGATCTTATTCAGGAGTTTCTCTGATTCTTCCCAAAGGGCAATGGCGTTCTCCTGGGTGGCCATTCTAGCTTGTTTGGTCTTGCGTTTAGAGTAGTATTGACCGGACTTCCACTCGGTATCAGGTTCTGTTGTTGCCAGCCAGACCAGTTGCTCTGCACCTTTATCAGGCGTGATCAGAATAGAGCGGGTAATTTTATTCGTAGCCAGGAATTTCATTAACTTACTAGTGGTCTCCGCCCCGAAGTTTGTGGCCACGTTGCCCGGGTAGAATGCAGCCGTGGAGAGTCCCTGGTCATGGTAACGGCGGTGCAGTTCCATTGTGAACAATATGTTTTCTAACTTTGCTGCACCATATGCCCGAATGGGAGAAAAGTTCTTCTCCAAGTTGAGGTCGTAGGGATCAAAATTTCGGACTTGCTCTCCGCCAACACTGGAGGTCTGGATGACCGTCGCCTTGGAAGCCAGCAGCGTGTCCATCAACAAACTGGTGAGCAAGAAGGGGGCTAGGTGGTTGATCTGGAATGTCTTCTCGAATCCGTCGACGGTGCGTCCGGGGTCGCCGAACACGCCTCCAGCGTTATTGGCAAGCACGTCGATACGTGGGTATTTCTGATGCAACGAATCCGCCAGGGCCCGGACGTCGTCAAGGCGTGTGAAATCCGCCACATAATAGTCAGCGTCGATGGAGTTTGCCACTCTTGCGGTCTTCTGAGCAGAGCGGCCGATGACGACGACACAGTGCCCTAGTTCTTGGAGCTGGCGGGCTGCCGCCGCTCCAATGCCGTCGCTCGCACCTGTAAGCATAATCACTTTCTTGCTATTCATCTTTTATATCCCCCTTATAGAACGCTAATGATTAATCTTAAACGATATGATAACACATAAAAATAAACAAAGTAAACAATATATTGTTCATTTTGTTTATTAAAGTGCAAATAATCAGGATAATCAAGTATAATCATAACTAAAGGGGGATCTAAGATGAGAAAAGTTAGCCAGCAAGAAAAACTGGATAAGGCCAAGCGCAAACTAATTGATAAGTTGCTGCCTTACGTTAGGAAAAATGGGATTCAATCATTACGTATGGACGAGGCTGCTAAGATCATAGGCATTAGCCGGGGGACGTTATATAAATATTTCTCGACCAAAGAAGACCTGGTCGCTTATGTTGTGGAAGTGATGGTGCAATACATTAATGAAGTAATGGTCGGTTCTGACTCAGATCAGATGTACGCAGAGCGGTTTCAGCAGATCTTTGAACAGTCCGTTCTGATGTTTGAATCGGTCACGGATATGTTCCTGAAGGGACTGGAGAGCAGTTTTCCGGAGAGTTGGGCGCAGCTGATAAGTGCGATAAAGCATTGGGAGCAACATGTATTAGCATTCTATGACCAGGGAATACGCGAGGAAATGTTTAATCCCGTCAATGGTCATTTAATCTTGCTACAGGATCAAATGTTACAGCACCTGTTGGATGTAAAATATTTGATGGAGCATCATCTGACCGTTTACGAAGCGCTGCTCGCCTACTACCAGCTCAAGAAGTTTCAACTATTTAAGCAGGACAAGCTACATACAGTTGACGATAGTCGCATTACCCCGCGTATTAAATATATTGCGGAGAAGATCACACAGAATCTGTACTGAGTTTGTGTGTAGAAGTTGTGCTTTAATTTGTCCCTATGATTCTCCGTTGATTTTTTTTACTTATTATGAGGAAAGGACGCTACAAAGGGTGGCGGAAGTTGGAGACAATTAAGCGATAAGAAAATAATGTATGCAAAAAATCTTTTATATAGACTGAATTAAAGAACTTCATATAGAAAAATCGTCCACTCCTAGATGGGGTAATAGAAAGTAACAACCATTTAGGACGTGATTTCATGACAAGCACCGATGAAAAACAAAAGCTTGAAGCGGCTCTTCGTGAAACTCCTGACAAACGGATGTTTGAGCGTTACTTGGCGGTTCTACACCGTCTTGAAGGTCGAACGATCAAGGACATTTCTAAGATGATCAAGCGCACAGAGAAAACGACTGCCGGATACATTCATAGCTATGAGCGTGACGGAATCGAAGGTCTTACACTGGGCCATTCACCAGGCAAACCACGTCGACTTACCGACCAGCAGGAGCAGACTTTGGCGGATACCGTTGCAACCAAGCGTCCCGTCGACGTTGGCATCGAAGCCAAGTATACCTGGACGCTTAAGCTGGCCATGCTCTTTGTCGAGCGGGAATTCGGTGAAACTTACACGGAAAAAGGAATGTCAGTCTTGCTGCACCGGCTCGGATTTAGCCATACCAAGGCAACCTACACCATGGAACTGGCCGATCCTGCGGAGCAGGAAACGTTCAGGTCAGAAACCTTTCCTGCACTAAAAAAAAGCTAATAAACCATGAAATCGACCATTTGCTGTTCGAAGACGAGTGTATGATTCGGGCCTATCAGTCGCTGCAATACACCTGGTTTCCGGTAGGCCAGCAGCGAAAGGTGCCGACGTATGGCCGGCATGAAGGCGCAAAATTGTTTGGTGTCCTGAACTACGAGACGGGGCACGTCTTTTACCGGGATGGCGAGCGATACGACACCCCGGCACTCATCCAGTTTCTTGATGCTGTCCGGAAAGTGTATCCGAAAGGTAAGATTGTAATGATTCTGGACAACAGCCGGATTCATCATGCTGAACAGGTGCAAGCCTACCTGAAAAAGCATACACGGCTGCAGTTTGTTTTCCTGCCCAAGTATTCACCAGAGCTCAACTTGGTCGAAGGGCTATGGAAATGGCTAAAAAGCGACGTTGTCCACAACGTATTTTACAAGAAGTTCTACCACATTCGCATCAACGTCGCTGCTTTCATGAAACGCGCCAATGATAACCCGATGGAGGTCATTGATCGGCTTTGTATACGAATGTAATTCAAAAGTTCAGTCTATATAGATACTGTTCTAGTTACTCTGCCAACTAACGCATGGAATACTCCCTCCTATAGGTAGTTGGCAGCAGCCCCGCTTCTCTTTTAAAGACCTTCGTGAAATAATTATAATCAGGAATTCCGATTTGATTGGCAATTTCATAAACAGGCATGTTTGAATCCCCTAATAACTTCTTCGCCAGTTGTATCCGTATTTTGCGGATATACTCGGCAATTCCCATTCCGAAGCTTTGTTCCGAAAGTTTATAGAGAAAAGATTTACTAATTCTAAATTGGTTACATAAAACCGGAACCGATAGATCCTCCTGGATATGCTCTGTGATGTAAGTATCAATTTCCTGGGCTAGTACATCCTTTTTGATTACCAGCTTTCTCGACAGGTAAAGATAACTTGCGCTCATCTCCATGGTCTTGGCGTAGGCGGCAATAATGTCCTTGGAAATACTCTTCTTTCGAAGATAGGCAGTGTAAAGTGCTTCTTTATCCATATGATAAGAGCTTAAGTTTGTACAGATCGTATGCCATAGCTCTTCACGGGAATCGGTTTGCAGCATCTGACCAAACATAATATATCCAATGACCAAATTATCAGCCTTAATGGGCACGACTGTCTCTGTAAGCCCGGCATGGCATTGATAGGTATACATGCTTTGCTCATTTTTACAGTGCATAATAGCTGTCTGATCGCAGGTAATACATTTAGATTCTGCGCGGGGGTCACTTCTTATAATGTGGCAATAAGTGGAATGACGGGTGGGATACGCTGCCAGCTCATGGAAGGAATCATCGAAAATCACAGTGCGGATTTTCGTTAATGTATAGAAATTTTGTAGTAAATCCTTCAAGTCAGCAGGATTAAACAACAAACTCACTTTGAACACCTCCCGAAACAAAATGACTATTTTAAGAGACGATTATTACTATAATCATACATTTTATCAGTGCTATGATCAATAAGGAGACAAAACAATAATACTACACATGAGGGTGAGATTTGTGGCAATAGCAGGCATTGATATTGGTACAACGGGATGTAAATGCTCAGTGTACAGCCGGGAGGGAGAGTTGTTAAACGAAGCATACAGGGAGTATCCATCATGGACTTCGGATCACGTACTCGATGCAGCCCTTGTATGGGAAAATACAAAGGCTGTTTTACAAGAAGCGGCCAGTACAACCGAAGCAATAGAAGCGATAGGTGTGACTTCTTTTGGAGAAGCTTTTGTGCTTTTGGATGAGAATGACCTACCGCTGGCCCCGTCTATGCTCTATACCCATCCGAAGGGTACAGAGCAATGTGAACGGTTAGTTAATCATTTCGGACAAGAATATTTGGCAGACAGTACAGGATTGCATCCCGGCCCGATGTACAGTATCTCCAAGCTTATATATTTCAAAGAGCAGTATCCGGAGTTGTGGAGTAATTGCCGGAGTATCTCCTTGTTCGGGGATTATATTGTTTATATGCTAAGCGGGATTAAGCAAATTGATTATTCCCTTGCCAGCCGCACAATGGCATTTGATATTAATCGCCTTCAGTGGAACGAGGACATATTGGCATATGCGGGTACCGACATAGGGTTATGGCCCACACCGGTACCGATTGGGACCCGGGCCGGAAAAATCCGAAAGTCCCTGGGTGAGGAGCTGGGAATTCATGTAGGAGCAATTATTGTATCGGGCTGCCATGATCAGGTAGCCGCAGCTATAGGAACCGGTGTCAGTACACCGGGAATGGCTGTTGACGGTACGGGGACGGTGGAATGCATCACTCCGGTCTTTGACAGCAATATCGAACGTGGGCCGCTGTATGAAGGAAGTTATGCCATTGTTCCTTTTCTGAATAATCAGTATGTTACGTATGCCTTTTCTTTTACCGGCGGGGCTTTGTTGAAATGGTATAGAGATAAGCTGGCGAACATGGAGGCGGATCTTGCCAGAGATGAAGGCAATAACCCCTATCATTATTTTAACTCCAAGGTGGATTCAACCCGACCTTCAGGATTGCTGGTTTTACCCCATTTCGCAGGTGCGGCAACCCCGTATATGGATGCAGATGCCCGTGGTGCAATTATTGGATTGACTACAGACACCACCAGCACGGACATCTATCAAGGGTTGATGGAAGGGGTTACGTATGAAATGCTCTTGAATTTGGAGCGGCTTTTGGAAAGCGGAATTGAAATTAGTACGATCAGAGCAACCGGCGGGGGAGCCTTGTCGCCTGTTTGGTTACAGATGAAAGCAGATATTCTAAATCGTCCGGTTATTTCATTAGGAGCGGCGCAATCGGGTACGTTGGGCTGTATTATGCTGGCCGGGGTTGCATGCGGCATTTATGAATCAATTGATGAGGCGGAGAAAATTCTGGTCCATGTGAAAGAAACCTATATGCCAAACTTGGAGAAACATGAGCAATACATGGGTTTGTATCAAAAATACAAAAAATTATACGGTGCTGTGAAAGATATCTTAACAGCATGACAGCGGGGAATGGCTATGAAGCATAAGTATATTGGTCATCACTCTCAGATCAGTGGAGTGGAAGAGCATCGCTTGGTTGGCGGCAAAGGTGACGGAATGCGTCTGCTGGAAGTCAGAAATGGACAAGGTCTGCATTTCACGGTTTCTGTAGATCGGGGAGCGGACATCTCCAGATTGTTTTTCAAAGGCGATAATTTCGGATTTTTTGCACCTTCCGGATATGTTGCCCCAGCTTACTATGATGATAAAGGTACTGGATTTCTGAAGTCTTTTACAGCAGGCTTTCTGACAACCTGTGGATTAACTAATGTTGGCGCCCCTTCTGTAGATGAAGGAGAGGAACTCCCGCTGCATGGAACGTTAAACCACACCCCTGTAGAACAGGTTCATTACAGTGAAGATGAGGACAAGATCGTCATCAATGCAGTAATCAACCAGATGGGAATTTTCTCCGACAAGCTCATGCTGTACAGAAAAATTACCTGCTTTAAAAGCAACAACCGTATTTTGATAGAGGACCGGATTAAGAACATGGGTGATTGTGTAACCCCGCTTATGATCCTGTACCATACGAATATCGGATATCCGCTGCTCAGTGAACAGGCCGAATTGTATATACCCTCTAGTCAAGTGGCCGCGAGAAACCCGCATGCACAGAAGGATATAGAGTCATGGGGGAGCGTAACGGAACCTCAGCCACAGTTCATTGAGCAATGCTATTATCATAAGTTTGAGGGCGGAAATGGATTGGCCGGCATTTATAATCCTGATATTCAGAAAGGCTTGTTGATTTCTTTTGACGCCAATGCTCTGGATTACTTCGTACAATGGAAGATGCTTGGCGAAAAGGATTATGTGCTCGGCTTAGAGCCTGGAAATTGTCATCCCGACGGTAGAGATATTATGCGTAAGGAAAGAACATTAAAGTTCATTCAGCCCGGTGAACAGATCCATTATGCCATTGCATTTGATATGATTGAAGGTTTGTCAGCTTGGGAGAAAGTAAAGGAGGATAAACAATGTTAGTTAATTTGAAAGAAATACTTGATATCGCCCAGGAAAAGAATTATGCCATAGGGGCCTTTAATACGCCAAATCTGGAATCGATTCTGGCCGTAATCGAAACAGCAGAAAAGCTTAATGTGCCAGTTATTATCAGTCATGCCCAGCTTCATGAATCGCTTATGCCGCTGGAGACAATTGCTCCGGTAATGCTGCATTTTGCGAGGAATGCTTCTGTTCCCGTATGTGTCCATTTGGATCACGGCGAATCTCTTGATTATATTGAGAAATCTCTGGAACTGGGTTTCAGCTCTATTATGTATGATGGATCCCTTCTTCCATATGAAGAGAATGTAGCCAATACGATCAGGGCAGTCGAACTGGCAAAGAAATATAACGCCAGCGTTGAAGCAGAGATTGGCATTCTTGCCGGACGGGAAGCCGGAGGAAGCGAGCCGGAAGAAGAAACGATGGAAGGCGTATACACTGACCCCGATTTAGCAGAAAGGTTCGTGAAGGATACCGGAATTGATGCACTGGCAGCCATTTTTGGCACAGCACATGGCTTCTATAAAAGAAAACCGCAGCTGGACTTTGAACGCATTGATAAAATTAGCAGACTCGTCAATATCCCGCTTGTGATGCATGGAGGCTCGGGAGTAAGTCCGGAGGACTATACAACCGCAATCAGCAAAGGAATCCGGAAAATCAATTACTATTCATATATGTCCAGGGCCGGTGTATACAGCGTCGAGAACTTGCTCAAAGAGCAAAAAGTAGATTTTTTCCATGACCTGTCCAAAGCAGCGACTGAAGGAATGAAGGCAGATATCGAAAAAGCCATGAAAGTATTTTATAACCTATAGGAGGAATTCAAATGATTCAAAACAAGCGTTACACCTTCTGGTTTGTTACCGGAAGTCAAGGGTTGTATGGAGACGATGTACTGGCGCAAGTGGAACAGAACACGAAAGAGATAGTTGCTGAACTCGATCAAGATTCTGCACTTCCGTATACTCTTCAGTTTAAAGCTGTAGTGACGACTCCGGAAGCAATCAGCCGGGTATGTCTGGAAGCGAATTCGGATGACTACTGTGCAGGAGTTATTACCTGGATGCATACGTTCTCCCCGGCCAAAATGTGGATTTCCGGGTTAAAGCAGCTCCGTAAACCTCTACTTCATCTGCACACCCAGTTTAATGTTGAAATTCCTTGGGACAGCATTGATATGGATTTCATGAATCTTAATCAGGCAGCTCATGGAGACCGGGAATTTGGTTATATTGGAGCTCGGCTCAGTATTCCCCGCAAGATAATAGCAGGCCATTGGAAGGAAGTGCAAGTGCGCAGCCGGATCGGATCCTGGATGAGAACGGCTGCAGCGTTCACCGAAAGCCAGACGCTGAAGATTGCCCGCTTCGGTGACAATATGCGCTATGTTGCCGTAACAGAAGGAGATAAGGTGGATGCCCAGATACGGTTTGGCTGGACGGTTAACGGCTATCCAGCCGGCGATCTGGCAGAACGGGTACAATCTGTGACTGATGCTCAGGTTAGAGCTCTGATGGATGAATATACAGAATCATATGATTTTACTGACGGTGGACGCCTGGAAGGAGCTGAACGTGAAGCAATCCGGGAACAGGCCCGAATCGAAATAGGCTTAAAGGGATTCCTTGAGGATGGAGGTTATGGCGCTTTTGTCACCAGCTTCCAGGATTTGCATGGGCTAAATCAGCTCCCTGGCCTTGCAGCCCAGCGGCTGATGGCCGCCGGATACGGGTTTGGTGGGGAAGGCGATTGGAAAACGGCAGCCTTGGTCCGGCTGATGAAAGTGATGACAGAAAATAAGGGAACATCCTTTATGGAGGATTATACCTATCACATGCAGGCAGGTAACCAAATGGTCCTTGGCGCTCATATGCTGGAGATCTGTCCGACACTAGCGGCCAATAAACCGCGAATTGAAGTTCATCCATTGTTCGTAGGGGGAAAAGAAGATCCGGCCCGTCTGATCTTTAATGGTGCTGCCGGTAGAGCTGTAAATGCTACGCTTGTTGATCTGGGTGACCGTTTCCGTCTGATTGTTAATGAAGTGAACGCTGCCCACAACAAGAATCCAATGCCGAATTTGCCTGTGGCACAGGTGCTTTGGAAGCCGGAGCCATCCTTAACCAGTGCAGCTGAAGCCTGGATTCTGGCAGGAGGGGCCCATCACTTTGGCTTTTCCTACCATGTAACCAGTGAACAGTTAACGGATTGGGCGCGGATGGCAGGTATCGAATGTGTATTGATTCATTCAGGCACCACCTTTAGAGAGCTTGAACAGGAGCTGCGCTGGAATGATCTGTATTACCGGTTAAATCAAAAATAGTTAGTGAAACAAGGCGGGAAATAAATAATTTAAAAGGAAACAGCGACAGTAGAGAGGAATTCAAGTCCTGAACTGTCGCTGTTTTAATTATCAACCTAGCAGTCAGATATCATGCTTAACGGAGTCAAACTATAATATGATCATTGCAGCAAGAGGTTCTTTATAGAAACTCATATCCGTTGAGGTTGGGTTGAAGTTAACAGGTTATCATGTACAGTATGATAGCCGGTTTGCCTAATTTAAGGGGGATTGTAGATGGAAAACGTACAGAAAACTACAAAAAGGGGCGGACGTAAAGTGTTGAAAATAATTGGTATTGTATTACTGGTTCTTCTTATTATATTGCTGATATATCTTTTTATTCCGACTCCTTATTCTAAGAATGCGGATAAACTGGGTGAGACAAATATGACCAAGCTGATGTCTCTGCAAAAAGAGGCTGATGGCGAGATTGCTCCTCTTAAAAATGTTGAGATCAAGTCAATTGATGTGAGTTACATCATGAAAAATGAGACTGTAAATACGAGACCCATGTGGTTTTATGAGCCCACTAATGTAGAGAAGCCCTTGCCGGTAGTCTATATTCCGCATTATGAAATGAAAGAAGATGCCGTGGAATTACGTACCTATCTGGCACAGGGATGGGCGGTTGCATCTCCTGCCAATGCTAAGAATGAATATAACGGCAAGCTAACCGATGACGATCTTGTGTTTAATAACGCAGCTCTCTATACTTTGCGCCATATGTCAGAGGTTGATAATCAAAGAATTGTGTTGGTGGGCGGTAGTGCTGGAGGGTATATGACCCTTATGCTCAATGCCCTCCAGATGGGAAACACGGCATCGGTTGCAAATTCCCCCATATCCAATATTTATTTTAATCTGAATCAATATTTTATGTCCGTCAAGGAAATCAATCGCTTATGGATGCCCAGAGTCTATATTAAAGGACTTGCAGGGATGCTTGTTTCGGAAAACAAAACAGGGACGTTAATCAAAAGCATGTTGGAGCTGCCTATTCCATTTGTTGGAATGACAACAGGTGTGTTTGAACCCAATCTTGATAATTTTCCTGACAAACAGGATATGAAGCGGTGGGAGTCATTTTCCCCGGTGGCTTTGACAGATGAATTTAGCAGTCCGATGGCCATCAACCATAATACTTCAGATGTTCTCGTTCCGATAGATCAGACCACCAGAGAGTTTGTAAAGGAACCCGGCGAAACGATGCCAAAAAGCTTTTCAACTGCCTTGAACGAGAATAATCCGGGAGTGCTTGGACATTCGCTGGTGGATGAATTGCCTTCGGAACTTACAAGTGTAAACCTGACAGTCATTAAAGATCCGGACATCGATACCGTTATGCCGTATGATATCGGTAAAATGTTTAATATAAATATCTACGATGACGGGCCGACTCAGTCTTATGGTAGTCACTCTTCTGCACTTGGAAGTGGAACATGGGACGTTACCGGCTATGTAAAAGCAATGATGGAGAAAACTCTTGCGGAAACAGAACAACTTATGCCCGGCAAGCTTTTATTGCTATTAGAAAGATACCAGGGCAACAGTGTTCAGCTTCCAGCACATGTCGGTGTTAATGATACTATTTATGGTTCTCTTGAAATATACAAAAAGGAAGTGGTTGACGAGCTTAACGTATGGATGGATAACCACTCTGTTGAACAAATGGACAAAGCCATGCAGGAGGCTATTTCAGGTATATCTGATGAATCAAAAAGATTACCGTTTACTCAAGCATGGGGAGAAATAAAGAAACAAAGATAATGCATTATGAAATTAGTTTAATAAAACAGCGCCAGAATGGATTTGAATTTTGTCCCTTACTGACGCTGTTTCTTTATCTCCAGCTCCTAAAGTCGTTAAACCGCAAGCAGGAAGTCGCCAAACCGTAAGTTGCAAATCTGCATCCGTGTTAATATTTTACTATCAACAGCAACATATTATTGATGGGGGTTATTGAGAAGATGAGAATAAAAAGTTCAACCATTCCTCTTGTACTTGCTTTGACAATGTCGGTAGCGCTTACACTTTCCGGATGTGGTTCGAAATCAAACAATGAACAGACGGAACCTACATCTTCAGCAGTGGGGGAGAGTCAGCAGGAAGAAACCATCAATCTGAAGGTAGCCTTTCCAAGTCTGGTTCAACCCGAAGATTTACAGCTTGTGCAAGACGAATTGAATAAACTGACTAAAGCCAAAATCAATACGACGGTCACATTAATGCCGATCAGTTCGTCCAATTGGACCCAGCAAATGAACCTGATGCTTAGCAGTAATGAAGAGCTGGATCTTACCTTTTCGCCGGCTAACTATTCTCTTACCGTAGGCAAGGGCCAGCTTCAGGATATTACGAAATTGCTTGAGGAGTATGGCGGCGGCATTAAAGAGGCACTTGGAGACGATTTCCTTAACGCTATGAAAATTGACGGAAAGATCTATGGTGTGCCAACCAAGCGTAATATGGGGACCGGTTACGGGGTGATCTTCCGTAAGGATCTGCTTGATAAGACACAGATTAGCGTAGACAATGTTAAATCATTTAATGATATTGAACCCGTGCTTAAAGCATTCAAAGAAAAAGAGCCTGGTATCACCCCTATAACCACTCAGGGGGCTGGAGGAACTTTTATTGACTTTCTGCCGCTTGGTGATTCATTGGGAGACGGATATGGCATCCTGCCGAATTATGATAATGCTCTCAAAGTGGTCAACCAATATGAAATGCCGGAATATGCAGAACGGCTGAAAACCATTTATAAATGGTATCAGGCTGGATATGTTCTGAAGGATATTGCCACTACTCAGACGATGTCTTACGACCTCTACAAAGCGAACACGTTGTTTGCAACGGCTGCTCAGCTGCCTCCAGGCTTTGTCGAGGGTACATTGCCTATGCTGAGTGGCGGCGGGGAGTATATTAAAAAAGAGATCAATCCTCCGGTTGTTACAACCAAAGATGTTACAATGATCATGTGGGGAATTCCGACCAGCGCCAAGCATGCAGACCGTTCCATGCAGTTCCTGAATTTAATGTTCTCAGATCCTGAAATTATCAATATGCTCAACTTCGGGATCGAAGGCAAGCATTATGTAAAGGTAGAAGGAACGGATAATGTTATTGATTTCCCTGAGGGACTTACTGCGGCAAATCATCCTTACTTCTGGGATTTGTCCTGGCTATTCGGTAACAGCTTCTTGTCCTATGTGCGAAAAGGTGAAGATCCAAATAAATGGACTGAGATGGAGGCCTTCAACCAAAGCGCAATCAAATCTAAAGCACTGGGCTTCGCTTTCGATTCAACACCGGTAAAAGCAGAGATTACTGCATTAACCAATGTTATGAACCAATACAAGAAAGCTCTGGAGACGGGTATTCTTGATCCGGAAAAACATCTTTCTGAATTTAATGCAAAGCTGAAGAGTGCGGGCATTGATAAGGTTATTGCCGAGAAACAGAAGCAGCTGGATATTTGGGCACAGAAAAACCTGTAATGATAATTCCGGAGCATAAATCCATGCTCCGGAATTATTTATTTTAAAGCTAACTTACCTTCTAATGGTCCAAAGTCGGAAAACCGTTACCACAAAGTCGGCAAACCGAAGGCTGCCTGGCCTCTATTTTTATAGGATAGAAGTAAGAAATAACTGAAAGGTCAGGGGATAGAGATGCAGCAGAGTGCGACTGCAACAAACGTAATTACGCCTAAAAGAGCAAGAAAGAAAACCTTCCGCAAATATTTGCCGCTTACCTTCATGGTAATTCCGGGGATGATTTATTTACTGATCAACAACTATTTGCCGATGTTCGGAATGATGATCGCTTTTAAAGATGTTAATTTTTCAAAAGGCATCTTTCAAAGCGATTGGGTAGGATTACGAAATTTCAAGTATTTGTTTACTACATCCGACGCATTCATCATTACAAGAAATACGCTGCTGTACAACATTGTGTGGATCATCATGGGAATCGCTATAGCCATCTTTCTAGCGGTTTTGCTAAATGAAGTGCGTAATAAATTTTTCGGCCGTTTTTATCAAAGTATGATCCTGATTCCGCAGCTGGTGTCGATAATAATTGTCAGTTATCTGGTCTATGCTGTTCTCAGCGATACGGGATTTATGAATAATACCGTTTTGCCTATGCTCGGGCTGGATAAGATTGCATGGTACTTTGAAGCTAAATACTGGCCAGTCATTCTGACAATAGTGCATATGTGGAAAAGCATCGGATTTTCCGTTGTCGTATACTTCGCATCCATTATCGGCATTGACGAAGAGTATTATGAAGCGGCCCGTCTAGATGGGGCAAGCAAATGGCAGCAGATTAAAGGCATTACCATTCCACTGATTATGCCGACGATTGTAATGCTGCTGCTGCTCTCCATTGGCAAAATATTCTATTCAGATTTCGGATTGTTCTAT
This sequence comes from Paenibacillus sp. LS-5, assembly GCF_056121505.1. Classification (NCBI taxonomy): domain Bacteria; kingdom Bacillati; phylum Bacillota; class Bacilli; order Caryophanales; family Paenibacillaceae; genus Paenibacillus; species Paenibacillus sp. LS-5. The sequence goes on from NZ_JBWAVA010000006.1 coordinate 44,671, forward strand.
CAGGTGCCGATGAACTCAGGCCCATTATATGAAACCACTAATGTTATTGACACTTATGTGTACCGGGGTCTCCTTGGACTAGGAGATGTAGGCATGTCGGCTGCAGCAGGTGTGTATCAATCGCTCGTCGGTTTCTCGCTTGTAATGCTCTCCAACTGGCTCGTCCGCAAATTCAGTAAAGATAACGCATTGTTTTAGAAAGGAGTATTACAATGACAACAGAAAACAGAGGCTGGCGTATTCTTGGACATATTGTGTTTGCTTTTTTTACCATAGCCTGTATATTACCATTCGCCCTGTTAATTCAGGCTTCCATAACCGATTCACAGGCTATTATTCGGGACGGATATTCCTTTTTCCCATCTGCTTACAGTCTGGATGCTTACAGGTATTTGCTCAATGGGGGCTCCGGCATCCTGCGATCCTACGGCATTACCCTGTTTATAACAGTTTTTGGAACGGTATCCAGCTTGTTAATGTCTGCGCTACTGGCCTATCCGCTTTCCCGCAGAGATTATCCGGCTCGTAACCCGCTGGCTTTTATCGTATTCTTCACTCTGCTGTTCAATGGCGGACTAGTACCTACTTATCTGGTATACACTCAACTCTTCGATTTGAAGAATACCATTTGGGCATTGATTGTTCCCGGACTACTGATGAATGGTATTAATGTGATGCTGATCCGCACGTACTTCCTAACATCGATTCCAATGCCTGTGATTGAGTCCGCTAAAATAGACGGAGCAGGAGAGTGGCGTACCTTCAGGTCCATTGTACTGCCTTTGTCGATGCCGATTCTGGCAACAGTTGGATTATTTCAGACGATCGCTTACTGGAATGACTGGAATAACGCGTTAATCTACCTGACGGACTCCAAGCTGTATGGGATTCAGCCACTGCTTAACCGGATTCTGATGGACGCCCAGTTCCTGGCAAGTAATACGAGCTGGGGAGCTAACATGACCAACACCAGCGCACCGCTCGAAACAGTAAAAATGGCCATTGCAGTAATCGGCGTAGTGCCAATGCTCCTGGCTTATCCATTCTTCCAAAAGTATTTTGTTAAAGGTATTGCAGTAGGGGCAGTAAAAGGATAACAATGAATAGTAAGCTTAAGTCCATCCGGGGTTGGTGAATATCTTCAGCCGAGTGGACTTTTTGCCTTTCCTGACAGGAAATGTACAACTTACACTTCAAGGCGGAGGCTAACCTGATGGCATCAATGAAAAAATGGACCCAATTTCATCATACAATCCGGGCTAAACTGATAATCGGTGTGTTTCTCCTTACATTACCGATGATTGCTATGCTGATATACAGCAACTTCTATGCGATTGGAGTTGTAAGAAATCAGGTGGCCCTATCCTATAATCAGATGACACAAATGTATATGAAACAGATGGATAACAGTATGGATAATATTGAAATCTACATGAACAATGTCGTTGCGCTCAACCAGGACTTTGTGGCGATGGCCCAGACCTCATCGGAAGATATTTATACTCTGTCCAAGTTAATGCTCAGCAACAGAATGACCAATGATATCAATATGTATCCTGCGGCCAGCTCCTTTTTTGTATATAACAAGTCCCGTAATGAATACATTGATGTGATCAAGGAAGTCATTGACTATGAAAAAAAAGTGAAGGTGTATGATTTCATCAGTGCTCAAGCCGCACAAGAGACATCTGGCAACTATCATACGTTTGGCTGGACGGTCAAACAGATCGGCAGCAGTTATTTTCTGATTCAAACCCTCAAGTATTCCAATCAGTATATAACGGCTGTTATAGAGGCCAATAAGCTTGCAACTCCGCTGCATCTGCTTGAACTGGGAGAACGGGGCGGTGTGTTGCTGGCAGATGATGAAGGCCGTCCAATTACGAACGTACAACTGGCAGAGATAAGCGGAATTCATCTCCCTCTACAGCAGACAGGATATGATCTAACAGGTGATAAGCATAAATATCTGGTTGTGGGAGAACATTCGGTTAATGGCGATTTCAGCTTGATTGTTGTTATACCGGATGAGCAAATTTTACAAAGTTTGCCGGCTCTCCAGCGGGTGTTGTTAACTTTACCATTATTAACGCTACTGCTCATTCCTCTTGGTTTGTTCTACTTGAGAAAAACGATTCTCATCCCGCTGAGCAAATTGCTCTCAGCCATGAAGCGTATCCGCAGCGGCAGCTTAACGACCAAAGTCGAAACAGCATCAATTACGGATGAATTTCAAATTGTAAATCATACCTTTAACGAAATGGTGGATGAAATTCGCCAATTGAAGCTGGATGTGTACGAGGAGCAGCTAAGCAAGCAAAAAGAAGAGCTGCTCAGATTGCAGCTGCAGATGAATCCCCACTTTTTTATGAACTCGCTAACCATTCTGTATAATCTAGCCAAGATGAATAAAACGAGCCTGATGATGGAAATGACGATGTGTCTGATCCAGCATTTCCGCTTTATTTTCCGAGGCGATTCTACCTTTGTAAGCTTACGGGATGAGCTGGAGCACAGCCGGAATTATTTAAGGATTCAGGAATTGAGATTTCCGGGAAGCATCACCTCTGCGATCAGTGTGCCGGATTATGTTCAGGATGTTGAAGTTCCGCCGCTCATTATTCAGACCTTCTTTGAAAACACAGTGAAGCACGCAGTGACGCTGGATGAGCCTGTCTGCATTTCGCTTGATGTCGATATCATAGAAGCTGGGGGGGAAACTTTTATCATTCTCCGGATTGAAGATACAGGAAAAGGATATCCTGAGCACGTTCTCCAGGCCATCAGCCAAGGAATATCCATAGTCAATTCGAAGGGGGAACATACTGGGATATGGAATATCCAACGCCGGATCCGGCTGCTATATGATCATGAAGCCAAGATCTGCTTCAGCAACGGTATGCCGCAAGGTGCAGTTGTCGAGATTATGCTTCCAATGAAGCCTGTGAACAAGCAAGGGGGAGACAGCATTGTATAACCTGATGATTGTTGATGACGAGATGCATGTTGTAGATGGACTGCTATATGATCTTGATAAAGAGAAACTGAATATTGCTGAGGTATACACGGCCTATACCATACGGAAGGCAAAAGAATTATTTGCTCAGCACGCGGTGGATATGATGTTATGCGATATTGAAATGCCGCAGGGGAGCGGACTTGAGCTCCTGGCATGGGTAAAAGAGCATCATCCTGCAACCGAAACCATTATCATTACCAGCCATGCAGACTTTTCCTATGCCAAAGAAGCACTTGAGCTAGGGAGTCTGGATTACCTACTGAAGCCGGTTCCAACTGCTGATCTCGAGAAGGCGATAGAGAAGGCTATCCATAAACTAAGCCAGACGAGCGAATTCAATCATTATCATAAATTCTGGACCCAGCATCACCCCCTAATGGTTGAGAAATTTTGGCTGGATTTACTGCAGCAGACTGTTCCTTCGAGTCCAAAAGCCATTTCGTCAGTAATGAAAGAACGCAATTTGCCCTATTCGGAGCAGATGGAATTTATTCCGCTATTGCTTAGTGTACAGCGCTATCATAAAGAAATGACATTAAGAGACAGGGCGATTATGGAGTATGCGCTTAAAAACGGAGCAGTCGAAGTAATTATTGCCGAATCCCCATTTGGCAGCGTCGTTCCACTGGATCCTAACCGTATGCTGGTTATTCTAGCCGAAGAACCGGAAGTAACAGGCTTAACAGACACCATAAAAACGAGGTGTAATGCTTACATTGAATCCTGCAATCAGTTTTTTTATTGTGATATTTCCTGCTATATCGGAATACCTGTTCATATCCATGAGCTCGTTGGGATGTTTGAGCAGCTAAAAATGCTGGAACGCAGCAATGTAGCTTACAACAATAAGGTGTTTCTACTTAAAACAGACACAATACAGCCGAGAACTGCCAAGTTGCCTGATATGGAGCTGTTGGCTGCGCTGCTAAAAAAAGGTGCGAAAGAAACTATCATTAACGAGATCACGGCTTATTTGGAACGGCTTGTCCCAACCGGCCAAATGAGTGCTGAACTTCTACAGAAGCTGCAAATTGATTTGATGCAAATGATCTATTATGTGCTGAATTTGAAAGGCATCCAGGCTCACCAGTTATTCAGCGACCCGACTTCCGCAGAGCTTTCAAGCAAATCTACCAGCTCTATTTCCGATATGAAGCTGTGGGTGCAGCATGTAATCAGCAAGGCATTGAAACATGCGGAAGTAGAAAGTGTGGTGGAAAAGGTTAAAAGATACATCGCTTTGCATTTGGAAGATGATGAGCTGACCCGGGATAAGATCGCTGCCCAAACGTTCTTAAATCCAGATTATTTATCAAGAATCTTCAAACGGGAAACAGGCTTATCCATTTCGGATTATCTACTTCAGGAACGGATCCGGATTGCCGCAGAGCTCATTGTTAAAACCGATATGCCTATCAGTCAGGTGGCAGGCTCTGTAGGCTATACGAATCTTTCTCATTTTACTACTATCTTTAAAAAATATATGGAATGTAGTCCTATAGAGTACCGCCATAAAAATCGGAACTGCCCGGGCTAATATTAAAAGAAGTCGGGAAAGCATAACAAAGGAGTCGCCTAACTGCAAGCCTCCTCCCCGGGCCAGCGGTATATTAAGGAAGTACCGCATATATGGTAGGGGGAGTGATCAAATGGATCGGCTGATACAAGAAGCAATCACAGGGAAAAGCCTGCATTACCAACAGCCCTTTTTTAAAATTAGTGATAAAGATACAGAAGATAGCTTACGGGAACGCATCACGGAGCTTTACAAGCACGGGATTTACTCGATGGTGCTGGAGTATGACAAGACAGGCATTTCACTTACCGCAACGACAAAGTTTGATGAATTCTGGTGGGAACGGCTGGATTATGTTGCTAAGATTTGCGGGGAGTTGGGGATGACGTTCTGGATGCAGGATGCGGCTCCTTTTCCTACCGGTTCTGCCAATGGCGCTTTTCAAACATCTGAGCATCGTGAAAAAAGTAAAAAGTTTATTGCAGAAAGACATATGGATATCAGAGGACCTGTTCAGGATGCCTACATATCCGTTGATAAGCTTGTAAGAGCTGTACAAGGCAATGTGCTGGAAGCACTGAATTACATCAGTGATCTTCCCAACCGGCTTCTGCATGCTGTTGCTATTGCCAAATCCCCTGACGGAGAGGGATATGATCCGGCTTCGGTCATCGACCTTACCCAGCGGGTGGAAGAGGGTGTATTAAGAACCGACCTGGGACCCGGGAATTGGCGGATATTCGTTTTTATTGAAACCTACAGCGGCGGCAGAAAACACTTCATGAATCTGCTGGATGCAGAGTCTGTGCGTGTGCAGATTGATGCCGTACATGCTCCACACTACGAGTACTTAAAGAAGGAGCTCGGAAAAACCTGGATGGGCTTCTTCTATGATGAACCAGAGCTTGGTAATTTAGGCGGCTATGTATTTGACAGCCTGCCAGGCAAGACGCATAGAGGAATGACTATACCACTGCCCTGGAATCCGGATGTTCCGAAACTATTGGAGGAACGGCTGGGTACAAAACTGGCCGATCTGCTGCCAAGCCTCTGGTACTCTTGCGGAGAGCAGACATCCATCGTCAGACATGCCTATATGGATATCATTACTGAACTAATTGCCAGAAACTATAACGGCCAGGTCTACCAGTGGTGTGAGGAAAGAGGCATTACTTATATAGGGCATGTGTTGGAGGATGAGAATTCCCACACCCGCCTTGGCTGTGGTACCGGAAATATCTTCCGCGTTATGGAAGGACAGCATATGGCGGGCATCGATTTAATTGGAGGACAACTATGGCCTGGACTCGATGATCCGGGGATGAGCTGGTATGGCGCAACCGATGGAGATGGAGAGTTCTACCATTACGGTCTCGCCAAGCTGGGTTCCTCCGCCGGCCATATTGATCCCAAAAAACAGGGGAGAAGCATATGCGAGCTCCTGGGATTATACGGAGATATTGCTGGAAGCAAGCTCCGCAAATTTGTAATTGATCACTTACTGGTAAACGGCATTAATCATTTCATTCCCGCACAGTCCGGATTGGAGCTTGATCTCGCTTTTTCCCGGATGCTTAATCAATACACCGACCGGATGTGCCATATCCTGAATGGCGGTGTGCATATTGCCCCGGTGGCGGTTCTCTATCATGCCGATGCGGAGTGGAGCGGCGAATTCCAATACTTCCATAAAGCAGGAAAGGCACTTGCTAGCAATCAAATCGACTATGACGTAATACCGAAGGATGTCTTCATTGATACAGATTACTATGGGACCCGGATATCATCCGGTAAGCTTCTGATTCATAAGGAAACGTACAGTGCTCTGGTCATTCCTTACTGTCAGCGTATTCCGGGGGTTCTTGTTGAAGCCATCATAGAAGCCTTGAAAGCTGAATTCCCGATTTACTTTGTGGACCAGCATCCTGAAGGCTATTGCGAGAGTAACGATAGGCTGCCAGAAGAGATTTTCTCCTGCAAAGCGATCCCGCTTAGCGAGCTTGCAGAGGAGCTCCGACAAGCCAGTATCTATGAAATCAGCCTTTCCAATTCCCAGCATTATCTGCGCTACCTGCATTACAAGCGTAAATCTATTGATCTATACATGTTCCACAACGAAGAACCGGCACAAGACGTCGAAACCGTAGTTTCCATTCCCAGCGATAAGCCGGTAAGGCTGTATGATGTGATGAACAACCGTCTCTATCATCCAAAGGTAGAGGTTAAGGATGGCTATACAGAAATCCCGTTACGGCTCGGACAGTTCGAATCGGTACTGTTCTTGTTTGGAGAGGAACTTGAGGATGCCCCGTTGCTCTCCGGTCTGCACACAGATGAAATAAAAACGGTATGGGAGGTTTCCTTTGAGTCCTTGGACGGTGGGCCGTCACCGGAGACATTTACAACGGACCGTCTGGTTGATATCGGGGCTGCCGGCACGCAGCCGGATTTCTTTGGAAAAATTAAATATACGGCTTCGTTTGCAGTGGAAGAAGCTATGCCCAAGATGCTGGATTTAGGCAGAGTATCGGAATGTGCGGAGGTATGGGTTAACGGCAAATTCCTGGGTGCTGCTGTAGCTTCCCCTTATCGCTTTGAGTTGAACAACGCTATCAGGAAAGGAACGAATCGCCTCGAAATTATTGTAACCAATAATCGGACGCGTTCGAGGGACAACCGGCAGAATGAGGGCTTTGCCATTTCTCTGATGGCTTCGACCTATGCTTCACTGGATACCTGTGGGCTGCTTGGTCCGGTCAAATTGTTTTGAACGAAGCCAGATAATGATTTATAGAACGGAGAAATTAATAGATAACTTCATTCTGGATAAGAGCGTATCGGAGTGCACAAAGGAGCTAGTTCCAAAAGAAGTGATTATGGAGGAGAATTAGAGCCGATGACAAAATTTAGTGTAAAGGATTTAACCTGCGAGTATAGAATGGAGGCGCTTGGACTCGGAGTTGAGCGGCCGCGGTTTAGCTGGAGGATGGAATCAACCCGCAGAGCAACGCTGCAGGAGGCGTACCGTCTGTCCGTTTCCGGTCCCGAACGGAATTTCGAACAGCCGCTTTGGGATTCTGGACGCGTAATATCGGAACAATCGATCCATGTTCCTTACGACGGGACTGACCTGAAGTCCTGTACACGTTATTATTACCAGGTCAAAGTTTGGGATCAAGCCGGTGAAGAGTCCGATTGGAGCGAAGTTTCTTGGTTCGAGACGGGCCTGCTTAAACATACGGAATGGTTAGCTGATTGGATTACGCCGGATACGAAAGAAATTGATCCTCATACTGAGCCTTCCTTTTTGCTTCGTAAGACTTTCAAGCTTCAGAAGGAAGTCGCATCAGCGCGGATTTATGCGACGGCTGCGGGCGTTTATGAGCTTTATATCAACGGCTGCCGTATCTCGAAAGACTTGTTCACTCCTGGCTGGACCAGTTATCGGAAACGCATTCAGTATCAAACGTACGATGTTGCCGAATTTCTGGTACAGGGTGAGAACGCTATCGGCGTTCAGCTTGGCGACGGCTGGTACAAAGGCCGCTTGGGCTTTGAAAATGCAAATTATCTGTATGGCGAGCATCGAGCGGTTCTGCTACAAATGCACGTGACCTATACAGACGGAACGGAAAGTATTATTACATCAGATAAGAGTTGGAAGGCGGAAATAGGACCGATTCTCTATTCTAACATCTATCATGGCGAAACTTATGATGCCCGGCGGGAAATCAAAGATTGGAACTGCTCGGGTTTTGATGATGTAGACTGGAAAACGACGGAGACACTGAACCTTCCCATGAACGTGTTGGTTGCCCAGGAAAACTGGCCGACACGGGTGACAGAAACCATTCGTCCCATTGCCGGCATCGTCACCCCGTCCGGCGATCATGTGCTTGATATGGGGCAAAACATGGTTGGCCGCATTCGGTTCACTGTGTCTGCACCCGCAGGCACTCGAATCACGTTGCGGCACGCAGAGGTGCTTGACAAAGACGGCAATATTTACTTCGGTAATCTTCGTTTCGCAAAACAGACGGTTGTCTACACGACTAAAGGTGAAGAGATAGAGAGCTATACGCCGCATTTCTCCTTTATGGGCTTCCGTTATGTCAAAGTAGAAGGATTCCCGGGCGCAGAGAACGGGTTGCCGTTGGATGCTTTCGTTGGTGAAGTCATTCACTCCGATATGGCAGCGACCGGGGAGTTTGAGTGCTCAAATGAGCATGTCAATCAGTTGCAAAGCAATATCAAGTGGGGACAACGAGGCAATTTTCTCGACCTGCCAACCGATTGCCCGCAGCGGGATGAGCGACTAGGTTGGACGGGGGACGCGCAGGTATTCATCAATACGGCTTTGTTCAATTATCAAGGAGGTCCATTCTTTACGAAGTGGCTGCACGATTTGAGGGCGGAGCAGCATCCGAATGGCGGCGTGCCATTCGTGATCCCGGATATCGTAGGAGACGCGAACTCTGCTGCTTGGGGAGATGCCGCTGTGATCTGTCCCTGGGCTGTTTATCAATATTATGGAGACCAGCGTCTTCTTGCCGAACAATATGACAGCATGAAGGCTTGGGTGGAATACATTCGTTCACAAGGCGATAACGAATATCTATGGAATACCGGCTTTCATTTCGGAGATTGGCTAGCGCTTGATGCTAAGGAGAACAGTTATTTCGGGGCAACCCCGGATGACCTCGTAGCCACAGCTTATTACGCTTACTCAACGCGAATCGTTCGAGATGCTGCGCATTTACTCGGTCGCACGAAAGAAGCACGTCAATACAGTGAACTTTATAGCCGCATCGTTGAGGAATTTCGCAATGAATTTGTAACGGTCAATGGAAGAATGGCTGCTCCGACTCAGACGGCACATGTGCTTGCCCTGACGTTCGAGCTCGTTGAAGGGAAGATACGTGCAAGGATAGCAAAAGATTTAAACAAATTAATAGTTAATAATGGGTATCATCTGACAACGGGCTTTGTCGGAACGCCCTATTTATGCTTCGCGCTTTCTAACAATGGGTATCACGATACCGCCGTAAAATTGCTGATGCAGGAAAGCTATCCAGGCTGGTTGTATTCCGTGTCGAAAGGCGCAACGACTATTTGGGAGCATTGGGACAGCATCAAGCCAGACGGTTCATTCTGGAAGGATGATATGAACTCGTTCAACCATTATTCATATGGTGCAATTGGCGACTGGATGTACCGCAAAGTGGCGGGACTTGACATGGATCTAACTGTTCCAGCTTTCAAACGGATACGGATTGAGCCGATGTTCGGCCGCGATAGGCTAACCTATGCGCGATCGGCACATCAATCAATGTATGGACAAATCGAATCCGGTTGGTGTATTGAGGACCGCAAACGTGTCACGGTAACGGTACGGATTCCGGCCAATTGCACCGCAGAAGTGATGCTGAGAGGCGCGACGGCTTCAGGCTTGACAGAAAACGGGCAGGCGGTTGAACGGGTGAACGGAATTCTTTCCGTGACGGTTACAGATGTGGGCGTACGGCTTGAAGTTGGATCTGGTACGTATCATTTTACTTATGAAACCGGGGAAATTTTCCGAACCCATTATAATGCTGACACGATTATTGAAGAACTGTTGTCAGATGAAGCGGCGCTAGAAGTGTTGAGCAAACATATTCCCGATGCCATAAAAGAAACTTCCGTTCACTTGATCCGAAATCAGAGTTTGAAGCAGTTATACGAGAACGGAATGGTTCTCATCACTTCAAATCAATTTGATGCCATTGAGGCTGAATTAGCGGCTATCGACTGAGTGTGGATCGTAAGCCCGATGACTAACCACAGAGCTTTTACACCCGATTATTTGAGACTTCCGGCAAGCCGGGAATTCGAATACGTTGATGGACTGAATCTAGACAACGACATTGAACAGGAGAAATTAAATGGCTAAATTCTATGCAGCTACATCAGCAGAAATCAGTGAGAGAGAACTGCGGCATATGGACACTGTTCGCAAGCTTGCCGCAGAATGTATGGTTGTGCTGGAGAATGACGGGACCTTGCCACTGCAAAATCCTCCCGCTAAGATCGCCCTTTACGGAAACGGAGCCAGACATACCGTCAAAGGAGGCACCGGATCGGGGGATGTAAATTCCCGGAATGTCATTAATATTGAGCAAGGCTTGGAGGCGGCAGGCATTGCGGTAACCACTAAGCCATGGCTGGATGAATACCAGCGGCGGGTCGAGAACGCCAAGAAGGCTTACTCCGAAAAGCTGGAGGCCGTAAAAAGAGAACGCGGAGAAGGCGCAAGCGTTCTATATTACTTAGGAAATCCCTTTAAGGAACCGCATGTCCAAGCCATAACAAATGCGGACTATCAAGGTTCAGACACGGATACGGCAATCTATGTATTGGCCAGAAATTCGGGTGAAGGCAAGGACAGGACCTATGATGAAGGCGACTATCTACTCTCTGAAGAGGAATTGGCGGCGATCCGTTTCCTTGCCGATTCTTATGCGAAGTGCATTGTTGTACTGAACATTGGCGGGGTCATCGATACCTCCGAGCTGAAAGAAATTCAGGACATTAACGCTATTGTACTGGTAGGTCAGTCTGGGAATGTCGCTGGTTATGCAGTAACGGATGCTTTGCTCGGAAAGACTGTCCCATCCGGCAAGCTCACGGATACTTGGGCCGCAAGCTACTGGGATTATCCGTCCGCGGATAGCTTCAGTCATATGAACGGAAATGTAGACGACGAGTATTATAAGGAAGGAATTTATGTTGGATACCGTTACTTTGATACATTGAATATTGCGCCGAATTATTGCTTTGGCTACGGAAAATCATACACTGATTTCACAATTCGGACTTTGGATGTTGCAGCTGAAGGGGAGACTATCACGGTTACCGTCGAAGTAGAGAACAACGGCAAACATCACCGGGGTCGGGAGGTTGTCCAGGTATATACCTCTGCACCTGCGGGTGTTTTGGGGAAGCCGTACCAGGAATTAGCCGCATTTGCCAAGACCAGGCTGCTGGCTCCAGGTGAAAAGGAGGTGCTACACCTTTCTTTTCCGGTACGTGCTATGGCGTCGTACAGTGAACAGGAAGCGGCATGGGTGCTCGAAGCTGGCAATTATTATGTGCGGGTAGGAAACCACTCCAGAAATACCAAGGTTGAAGCCGCAGTCTCATTGCCGGACAAGGTAAAGACCGTTCAACTGAACAACCTGTTCCGGGACAACGAAGAACTGAAGGAAATGGAGCTCGTAAATGCTGAGCCATACTCCTATGCTTCTGAGGCAGCCGAAAAAAAACAGGCCAAAGTCATTATTCTGGACTCCGGACAAATCCGTTGTGAAACTGCCAGCTATAAAAGCCAGAGACCTTTATTACGGGACCTACACCCCGGTGTGAAAATTACGATTAAAGATGTGAAAAATCAAAAATATACACTGGAAGAGCTGGTAGCACAGCTAACCGTTCAGGAAATGGCCGGGCTTTGTGTTGGAACATCAAGAGGCCAGGCGGCGGTTGTCGGAAATGCGGCACAGCGTGTGCCTGGAGCGGGCGGCGAATCGGCTGCACTCGAAGACAGAGGCATTAAGAGTATGGTGCTGGCTGACGGACCGGCAGGACTGCGTCTAACACCACATTTCCGGACTACACTGGAAGGCGAGTTGTTAGCCGGCGGAGAAACGTTCGGCGATCAGGTGAATCCGCTGTCTGTGGAAGCACCGGAAGGGACCGTAGATTATTATCAATACTGCACTGCCGTTCCGATTGCTACTACGCTTGCGCAGTCATGGGACATGGAGGTACTGAAGACTGTCGGAGGAATCGTCGGCAAGGAAATGGAGGAGTTCCATGTTCATCTGTGGCTGGCGCCGGGCATGAATATCCACCGGAACCCGCTGTGCGGAAGGAACTTTGAATACTATTCCGAAGATCCGCTGCTTACGGGGAAGTGTGCGGCCGCCGTAACCAGTGGGGTTCAAGTTTATCCTGGACGCGGAACCACCCTTAAACATTACGCAGCCAATAATCATGAGGATAATCGTATGTTCACCAACGTGCATGTCAACGAAAGGACTCTTCGGGAAATCTATTTACGGGGTTTCGAGATTGCCGTGAAGGAATCTGGGCCACTAGCCATCATGACCTCCTATAATCTGCTCAACGGGACACATACGGCAAATCATGCAGAACTGATTCAAGCTGTCGCCAGGGATGAATGGGGCTTCAGGGGATTGGTTATGAGTGACTGGTACACCTCCATTGATTTAACAGGTGAGATCCATAAGTACCCGATTTCATCCAGTGTGCTCTGCATCAAAGCAGGAAATGATTTACAGATGCCCGGATCACAACAAAATATTGACGATATTGTCACGGCAATCCATACAGAAGAAACAACAGGGGATGATGTTCTTAACTTGGCAGATCTTCAATTCTGCACCCTTAATCTGTTGAAAGTATATTTGCAAATTCCATGATCCACCGAAAGGAACCGGGATGATGAGAGACGACAGCTATACATTGCAAGTTATGGACTTACGCTGTGAGAATTTATATAACCCCATCGGGATTCCATGTGCCTCTCCCTATGTAAGCTGGAAGCTGAGCGGAAACATGACGAATGTAAGACAAACAGTCTACAGAATTCAAGTGGCGCGGAAAACCTCCGACTTCGAAGGTGGACAGCTTCTCTTGAATCGGGAAGAGCAAAGTGCTGCTTCCTACGCGGTTCCGCTTCTCCTGAATGAGATTCAGGAGAAGACCGTCTATTATTGGCGTGTACAGGTCCGTGTGGATAGTGGGCAGGAACGAGGCCTGTGGCTTCCATGGAGCGCAGTTTCCAGCTTCGAAACGGGGTTCAGGGATGAGCGCTCGTGGAAGGCCAAATGGATTGAGGCTGACGAAGACTTCTATCACATGGCGGATGAGCAATGCAAAAGATACTGGAAGGATCAGCCGTACAGGGATAAAGCCAGTCTAAATGCAAGAGATCAAGGATTACGAAAGCCTCCGTACCTCCGCAAAGAGTTTACACTCCAAGCAGGTATCCGGAGGGCACGGCTGTACATTACCGCCCGTGGCTTCTATGAATTGAGCCTCAATGGACGTAAAACGGGTCCCTGTGCCTTTGCGCCGGATTTCACAGCATATGACAAATGTATTTATTATCAGACATTTGATATTACAGAGGATGTACAGATAGGGATCAATCGGCTGGATGTTATTCTGGCTGACGGATGGTATGCCGGTCATGCACAGGGAATACCGGGGAATAATCATCTGTATGGAGAGCGACCGTCCCTGCTGATGCAAGCTGAGATTGAATATCTAGATGGGACCGTGGAAACCATTGTCAGCGACAGCAGCTTTCAGGCATTCTCCGGCCCGCTGCAGTATGCAGACCTGTTAATGGGTGAGGTATATGACCTTCATACCAGACAAGGACAAATTTATGGAACTGTAGAGAGAGACTATTGCCTTTCGGTCTTGATGCCGCAAAAGGGTGAGCTGATTGTGGAGACGGAGGTGCTTCCTGCCACCAAGGTTTTTCGGGATGCAGAAGGAAGCCTGATCGTCGATTTCGGACAGGTGATTGCAGGAAGAGAGCGGATTGTTCTTAGGGGGAATCCGGAAAGCGTTGTAACCATCGAGCATAGCGAAGCACTTGATCATGCCGGTATCTTTTATGACGTAATGCCGACATTTCCTTTCCATGACCAGAACAATGTCATCAGGTTTGCTGAAGCCGGAACGATTACTTATGAGCCGCAGTTTACCTTTCAGGGCTTCCGCTATTTGCGCATCACGGGCCTGGATTACGAGCTTCAGCCGGGAGAGTGCCAGGCCGTTGTCATCGGGACAGGTATGCCTGTAACTGGAAGTTTTACTTGCTCCAATCCGGACCTGAACCAACTGATGAAGAATATTCTCTGGAGCCAGAAAGGGAACATGCTCTCTATTCCCACAGACTGTCCACAACGAGAACGGGCCGGATTCACCGGTGATGCCCAGATCTTCGGCAAAGCTGCAGCTCTGAATATGGATGTCGGCGGGTTCTTTGCCCGTTGGCTGGAGCAATGCCGTTTGGAACAGCTTGAAAGAGGGCAGATCCCGATTGTTGTCCCGTACAATAAAGCCTATAGTGAGATCGAGCCCAATCCTGGATGGACTTCGGCTGGTTGGGGAGATATGATCGTGTTCTTGCCGTGGGACATGTACCAGGCTTATGGCGATATCCGTTTTCTCGAAGAGAATTACGCTGCTATGCTAAAATGGATGGATTATGCGGAGGAATGTGCTCGGGAAACGATGCCCGAGCAGTATTATATGGATTTCGAGAATCGGCACCGTCACAAGTATTTGTGGAACACTGGCCATCACTGGGGCGACTGGCTTGTGCCGGGGATCGAAGCCTTTACAGGAGTGGCTATGACAAAAGAAATAACCGCATCGCTTTTTTACTATAGAGCTGTAAGAACAATGATGCAGATTTCACAAGAGCTTGGCAGAGCGGATAAGTACGAGTACTACAAAACATTAAGCGGCTGTATTCATCAGGCGTTTCATGAGGAATACGTGTCTGACGGAAAATTGGCGGGCTGCGAATGGCAGGGGGCTTATGTTATGGCCATTGCCTTTGGCATGGTTGAAGGCGAACTGAAGGAGGCCTTTGCCAAGCGGCTGAACGAACTGGTCGTGGAGCAGGATTATCATTTGCAGACCGGATTTCTGTCTACTCCCTTCCTGTTGGAAACTTTATGGGCCTGCGGTCTCAAGGAAACGGCCTACCGCGTACTTTACAATGACTCTCCTCCTTCCTGGTTGTATCAAGTCAAGCGTGGAGCAACAACTATCTGGGAAGAGTGGGAAGGTATAGACCAAGACGGATGTGTGAAAGGGACCAGTTTCAATCATTACGCGTTTGGGTGTGTCAGCGACTTCCTCTATAAAAAGATAGGGGGAATAAGCAGCTTGGAGCCGGGATACAAGAAAATCCTAATACGGCCTGAAGCTACTGAAGGGCTGGAATATGCAGAGACCACGCTCGAAACGATCTATGGGGAACTTTATGTTAACTGGATCAAAGAGGGAGAGGATATCCGGTACAGGCTTAAGATTCCGCATAATACCGAAGCGGTGATAGACAGGGAGCAAGGACAGCTGCATCTGGGCAGCGGAGTGCATGAATTTACGGTGAAACCGAAGGGAGTGGTTGATTATGGGCGGTAATCATTTAATCGATCATCAAATGAAAGAATATATCCGCAACAACGAAATTGCCGGTGCCACCCTGATGGTCCGCAAGAACAAAACGATTATCTATCAGAACAAGTGGGGATATGCTGATATAGAGCGCAGAATTCCCGTAGAATTCAACACGATCTTCCGGATGGCTTCCTTGACCAAGATGATTACGGCTCTGGCTGTACTGATGCTTGTTGAGCAGGGGAAAATTCAACTGGACGATGAGGCTGCAAAGTTTATTCCGGAACTGGGTGAACTGATGGTCTGTAAAACCGAATTTGGGCTGGAAAGCCTCTATAATCCGGCTAGTGTAGATCTATCCGCCATTACGCTTGAACCTGCACGAAGAAATGTGACGATCCGCGACTTGCTGACCCACTCCAGCGGGCTCGGTATGGGGGTGGCGGGCTTGCTTCTATCCGAAGGACTCAGCGGTCCTGAAGATACTTTAAAGTCGCGTTTTCATAAGTTCAAAGATTTTCCGGCTGATTTTGAACCGGGGGAACAGACTGGGTATTCCGTTATCGTCGGATTTGATGCGCTGGGAAGAATCATTGAAGTAGCCAGCGGAATGGACTTCGCCGACTTCCTGCAGGAACACATATTTGATCCCCTGGAGATGAAGGATACAGCCTTTCGTCTAAACGTACTGCAGCAAGAGCGTCTTGCCATATTGTATAAGGCGGATAACGGAATCATAGATAGGGCTCCGGCGGGTGAGGATATAAATGATTTAATTAAAGGCGGCCCAAATTATGATTCAGCTGCCGGTGGTTTATTTAGTACGGCAATCGATTTCGACCATTTTGCTCAGATGCTCTTGCAGGAAGGGGAATATAACGGGATAAGAATTCTGAAACCAGAGACCATCAGATTCTTGTATCGGGAACGCGCCTATAAGCACTTGGAATTTGCCCCGGGCCTTGTCTGGGGACTAGGCGTGCTGGTCAGGGAAGAACCTGAACGTGCAAACTCCTTGCTGACAAAAGGTTCTTACGGTTGGAGCGGACATTTCGGGACCCATCTGGTGATTGACCCTGTAAATAAGGTTGAGGTTGTATTAATGCTGAACCGCTCAAATATCGGCGGAGCCGGCTCTTATGTTTCCAAGAGAATCGAGGATTTGGTATATACAAACTTGTTGTAATCCTTAAGAAATTTTATGAAACCTTTGTTCATCCTTGGATGATACAGGGGTTTTTTATGCATCTCGGTATAAAATTAAAGATTTGTTGAAGTTAAGTTGAGCTTCATGCGCTACGATGTAATTAAGAAGAGGAAAGTGAGGCGAATACAGATCGGCACGATACTTATATCCCTTGATAGTTTGAAAATGAAGGTGGCCGCTTTTTTCAGCCGTAGAACGATATACACACTAAGTGTATTAATCTGGCTCACCAGTATAGCAAGCTTGTATTTAGTCAGTGTGTATACAATGACGGTGCTCCTATTGGCCATGGAGATAGCTGCATATACATTCCTGGCCTTCAGGGATAACAATATGTCCACTTGGCTAAAACGAGCTCGAATCTATGCAGCATCTATCGGTCTTATACTGAGCTTAATATGGCTGATAACACACATGTATAGTCTTTTGATTGTGTTTCAATCATTTGCTCTGGCGCTAGGTTTATTTGATTTGATTCTAAGAGTTGTCCGTGTATTTCCGCGCTGGATAGATATGAGATTAATCCGGAAAATTTTCGTCGTTCTTCGAGTAGCAGTAATATTTGCAGGAACCTTTGCAGGTTTGTGGTTGATAAAAGTAGCTGTTAACCCTGAAGATTATGTATTAAGCTTGCGCAAGGATGGGTCCGGAAATTTTTTTGAGGCACCGGTAAGCCAGACTGTAGTCTGGGAGAACGGTTATTATTACACCAATGATGTTAGCTATGAGAGTAAGTATCCGAATGGGTTCTTTGACATTTACAGTTCGGAGCAGGATTTCTCCTCACAGCGTCCGGTATTTATTTATACACATGGCGGTGGTTTTGCTTACGGTGATAAGTTCACTGGAGATCCGAATGTTGCACAATTTACAGGTTTCAATAAAATGATTAATAAAATGCTGGATGCCGGATTTAACGTAATTTCTTATAATTACGCTTTATCACCTGAATACAAGTATCCTACACCAATGCTGCAAATGAGCGAGCTGATTCAATTCCTGCAGAAACACAGTATAGAGTATGGTGTGGATATGCATCAAATTGTGCTTGGCGGAGGCAGTGCAGGCGCTCAAATGAGCGGTCAATTCACTAATATTCAAACAAACCCCAAATACGCCAAGGAAATGGGGATTGAGCCGGTAATCAGCAGAGGTGATATTAAGGCGGTTTACTTTGGTTCTGCATTGTTTGATCCGACAAGAGCCGGACATTCAGGAATTTTTCCTATCGACTATGTATATTACCAGCTGGGAAGAGCATACTTAGACGTTGGAAGCTTGGAAAATAGTGAAAAATCCAACCAGGCCAATGTGATTGCTCATGTGACCAAGGATTTTCCGCCCGCTTATATCACCGATGGTTATATTGCTTCTTTCCCGAACCAGGCGCATGAATTCGAAGATAAGCTGAATAATTTAGGAGTGGATCACCGTTCCTTAATTTTTGACTGGGGATCAACGGATAGTATACTTGTGCATGGGTACGATGTGCTGGACAACAAAGAAGCAGAACTGAACCTACAAAATTTTATTGATTTTTTAAGTGAGCGTGTTGATTACAAGGAGTAAATTTGTGAGGGTGAGGTGATCCTGCAGTGTTCCGGATTCTGGTGGTGGAAGATGATACTGAACTCCGTCATCTCTTCACGCGAGTTCTTTTGAAGAACGGATATACCGCTGTTGAAGTGGCTGATGGAGAACAGGCGCTTGAGGTGCTTAACAGGGAAACCATTGATTTGATGATTTCAGACATCATGATGCCTAATCTTGATGGTTATGAGCTGGTTGCTTCCTTGCGTGAAGCGGGGTACGTTCTCCCTGTACTAATGATCACTGCAGCAGATTCTTTTGCCCACATGAAAAAGGGGTATTCGTCGGGAACTGATGATTATATGGTGAAGCCTGTGAATGTAGATGAGATGCTGCTGCGTGTTCAAGCACTGCTCCGTCGGGCTCAAATGATCAGTGCGAGAAAGCAGATGATTGGTGGAACAGAGCTGAATTACAACACAATGACAGTCACGCATGGGAATAGCAGCATTGCTCTTCCACAGAAAGAGTTTCAACTGCTGTATAAATTAGTTTCTCATACAGGCCACATCTTCACACGCCAGCAAATTATGGATGATATCTGGGGCATTGACTCTAATGCAGATCCCCATACTGTGGAGGTCCATATCGGAAGACTGAGGGAGCGGTTCAGGGATAATAACGACTTTGCAATTGTCACAATTAGAGGGGTAGGGTATAAGGCGGTGGAGCAAAAATGAAGTCCAAGCTAACCTGGTCCATGAAGCTTTATTTTGTCATCACCGTTTTTTTATCCATAATAACTACCCTGTTAGTATTTCAGTTGATACAGCTGATTTTAACCAAATTTGAAGTGGATAGACTTGAACATATCCCTCCGACGCTTCAGATCATTGTATACTGTGCTTGTTCGGGAGGTCTGATAGCTTTAATTTTCAATAGAAGTATTATAAGCCCGCTTCAAAAACTCAGTGCAGCTGCACAAGAGGTTGCCCAGGGCGATTTTACAGTACGAGCAGATGTAAATACCTACTTAAACGAACTGGACCATTTATCGAAAAATTTTAATATTATGATCGTTGAGTTGGGAGCCACAGAAACCTTCCGAAATGACTTTATTTCAAATGTATCGCATGAATTCAAAACCCCGCTTAATGCCATAGAAGGTTATACCACCCTTCTACAGGATGATGGATTAAGTGAACAGGAACGGACGGAATATAAAGATATTATTATTTTTAACACAAGACGCTTATCCGGTCTGGTTGAGAACATTCTCATGCTTGCCAAGCTGGATAATCAGCATATCCCATTAACTCAAAATCACTTCAAGCTGGACGAACAGATCCGGCATGCCATTGTATTGCTAGAAGACAAATGGGTGAATAAGAACATCGAGCTTGACGTGGAAATGGAGGATATCGTCTTTGACGGGCCGGAATCCTTGATTTCACATCTATGGATTAATTTAATCGACAACGCCATTAAATATAACGCTAACAACGGGAAGATTGAAATCAGACTAACGACCCGTGAAAGTAAAGTCCAGTTTAGTATTAAAGACAACGGTATTGGCATGTCAAAGGAGGTAATACAGCATATCTTCAGCAAATTTTATCAGGGGGACAGTTCTCATCAGGATGAAGGAAATGGACTAGGTTTGTCGCTGGTAAAACAGATTGTCAATTTGTGTAGTGGTGAGATTGCCGTAGAAAGTATTCCGAACAAGGGGTCAACATTTACGGTTACACTTCCGCATCCGCCGGAGGTTAAGTCAAACACGTAACAGAATTCTTAAAACACCATCAACCGTTTATATCCAGGTACAAGTCTGGGATATAAATTTGATGGTGTTTTTTACGGGGAAGTCGGCTAACCGATACCACAAAGTCGGCAAAGCGATGGCTGCCTGCTTAAGGATTTAATAGGATTAAAGCAGTGGCGTATACTTTGAATGAGCTGTAAATTCTATTCATCTATAAGGAGGTCCCCGAATGAGCATTACGGAAGAGACAACACTGGAGGCCATTTATACAATGGATTCTCTGCAGGAAGCCAAAGCATATTTAATGGGAAATGCGGAAAGTTTTTTTCATGAAAATGGTTCGCTGACCCTGAATGAACTGAATGCAAAATCACCTACCTGGTATGCCAAGGATATGGCGTTTGGTTTGAACAGGCTGGCGGAGGTTGCCGAAGGTGACAATCCTGTTCTCTATCAGGTGTACTCACCGGAAGAGATCGAGGCGGAACCGGATAAGCAGGCTGTACATTTGATACATTTCCCGGGGAGTCAAGAGGGGAGATTTGCCATTCTGCTCGCTGGCGGTGCCTACAATTGCGTATGCTCCATGCAGGAGGCCTTTCCGGCTGCTGCGAAGCTCAATGAGCTTGGCATTACTGCCTTCTGCCTGAACTATCGGACCGGACAAACCGGATTGCTACCGAAACCGCTGGAAGATCTGGCAGCCGCCTACCACTTCATCGTAGAGCATGCCCCGTCCTTCCGTATTAACCCGGAAAGCTACGCCGTAGGCGGTTTCTCGGCAGGCGGACATGTTGCGGCCAACTGGGGGACAGAGTCGTCGGGATTCCGCAAGTATGGTCTTCCGGCTCCGGAGCTGCTGGTACTTGGATACCCTTATATAACAGCTGAGAATATGACCCACACTGTGTCGGATGAGATCCGCCATATATTCATGCAGGGAATGTTCGGGGCTCAATATACGGATAAAATGATCAATAAATACAATGTAGATCGGCATGTGGATACCTATTACCCTCCTGTATACATAGTGCACAGTAAGGACGATGATACCGTACCCGTCTACAACGCCGAATGCTTCACCGAAGCCTTGGACAGGGTGGGTGTGGCTTATAAAGCGGAAATGCCGGATAGCGGCGGGCATGGCTTTGGTCTAGGCTCGGCAACACCAGTTGCCGGATGGATTGAACGTGCCGCCCGATTCTGGACGGAATCAAGCGACCAAACGTATTTATCTGCAATATGGATAAATTCATCCGAATGGACAAAGACAGAAGGCATCGAGCAGCTTTGCCGGACGGACTATATTGAACAACAATTGAGCGCGCGCTTTCCCGGTGAACAACTCAAGGTAACCTCAGCGGAAATTAACGAGACAGGCGTTTATGAGAATCCGCTCGGTAAAGGGCTTCCACCCCAATACACAGCTGTTTTTACATCTAAGAATCTGCCTGCTTATTGTGACATTCAGATTGAACGCCAAACCCCCGGAAATCATACGGAGCATATTGTGGTCTGGTCGCCACTGGCCTGGAATGACCGATTTATGGGAACGGCAGGCGGTGGAAACCAAACTGGGGGATTATTTCATATTGTGCAGACGGATAACACCAATCGGGGGATGTCTTTACCTAATGCAATCTGCAATGGATTTACAGCTGCCACGACTAACGGGGGAAATCAGGCGGGTGACGCTAACTGGGGGTTAGACAAAGAGAGCCATACCTTGGACTGGGAGCTGATCCAAAATTGGGAAAGCCGCAGCACACACTGGATGACCGTGATCGGCAAAGCTGTAGCTGAAATTCTGCACGGTAGGGCGCCGGAATATTCGTATATGCACGGCAGTTCAGGCGGAGGCCGGCAGGCGATGAAGGAAGCTCAGCAGTATCCTGAAGATTATGATGGCATCTGGGCTTCCTGCCCGGCAATTAACTGGTCTAAGTTTGTAATTGGTGGCTTATGGCCGCTGGCTGTTATGAATGATTATCAAAATGAGCTCACCCCTGTGAAACTGGAGGCATTCCGGTTGGCTGTCCACGGTAAATACGGAGGAAGTGAACCCTACTACCGCACTACAGAACGATTAGACTTCAATCCTTTGGAACTGGTCGGCCAAGAGACGGAAGAGGGGCCGATTACGGAGACGGATGCCATTGTTATGAAAGAAATATGGGAGGGACCTAAAACTTCAGATGGCGAGCAATTATGGTGTTTCTTCCGGCCGGGGTCCCATTTCTGGAATACTGAGGGCACCCCTGTAACAGCGTTGTATTATATAAGAGATGAATCCGGTATTCTAAAAGTAAAAGTATTCCCGCTATCCATTGCTTATGCCCGATGGGTAATGCGCGATCCGGAGAATGATTTCACGGCGATAACAAAATCTGAATACGTAGTATTGTTTGCCCGCAGCGTCGCAGACTTTCCGGAGGCGGCTACAGATGATGCCAACCTTAGCCCCTTTTGGAATGCAGGCGGTAAGCTCCTGATGGACCACGGAACAGACGATCCGTTAATCCCGCCGGACGGTACACTTGATTATTATAGTCGTGTTATCCAGCAAATTGGAAGCAAGGAGGATACAAGGAAGTTCTTCCGCTTATTCTTTAATCCTGGCGACGGGCATGGGAATTGCTATACGCATGGCCCTGGGTTGACCAAGACAACCGGGATGAAGGCTTTAATGAATTGGGTTGAAAAGGGAATTCCACCTAAGGAATTACCGGGACTGTTAGTTGATCCCCGGACCAAAAAACGTATCCGGGAAAGCAAGTTGACCGTATATTGATTAAGCATATAGAGGCGGGTGGATTTTTGCGGGAAGCATCGCAGAGACGTCTGTACAACTGGTACTGTCCCATGCTCATCCCGATTATATATGCCGGTTAAAGGAATTTGATGATTTCTTCTGCATTCTCCGGTATTCACTCGGCTTGCAGCCGATCTTCCCTTCATCACCCGGATGAATCCAGCAACGGCAAGAGTAGACTTGTTAGATAAGTCTTCTCTTGCCGATCTAAAAATGCACTAATATTCTCAATTTGTGCAGTATTGATTTATTTGAACATCCTGCCAGTTGGGATTAGAAGAAAGTTCAGCATTGTCTCCAAAGAAATCTCGATTGTTTTTAGTATTGTTTGTTCACTAAATCAAGACCATAATCTTGCAAGTTGCCCTTAACAGCATTTATTAACCAATCGGCAATAGACATATCTTGATTTTCCATTTTGGCGAAAACATGCGGCCCCGCAATGATTGTATGCATAGTCAGATTTCGAGGATCGTCATACCAAGGCAGTCCATCCCATACGAACAGATTTGCTCCTGCCTGTTCTTTAAATTGTGGAATAGCATCTTTCAACATTTGTTGGTAGATGTCAGCTTTACTTTCATCAACATCCAAAATTGCCGTATCAAAATAGTTTTGTACTTTTGCCAAGTCTCCATCCCGGGTGGATGAATCAAAGAGGATATGAACATCATCACCAAACTTTTCATGTAATGCAGTTAAACTATCCAGCGTGATATTATTTGTCGTTAATCTATCAGATATTTGGGTTGGCGTTTTCCACACATCGGTTGCAATGCTATGCCAGTCATCATTCAGAAGCAGAGAGGAATCGACCAGAACTGTTTTGCTACCGGTATTTGGGTAGTAATTGGTAAACACATCATCAGCAAGTAAAGCAGCCCCAAATCCGCCGGCGCTATAGCCTGTAACGACTACGGCCTCCGGGTTATCGATATCGGCAAGTTCAGTAACCTTGTTCATTACTGCACTATAATTCCTGTATCCGTAATGATAAAGTGTTTGATCCTTACCATTCTGATCAACATATTTAAATTCATTCGTTCCTGTATGAAAATCTCCTGTCGCATATGGGAAGGCAATAACAGTCCAATCTTTAAACGGATTTGCATCACCTGCTGTAGCAAGACCGCCCATATTCATTGTTATATTTGCAAGCATATCGATGGCAACAACCTTTTTATTATACATATCTTCTTTGGCGGTCTCTTCGCTGACACTGACCCCTCCGCCTGCAAAATAGACAAGTACTTTGTTTTCACTGCCTTTTTTGAAGAACGCACGATACTTGCTTCCGTCCGATGATTTCATTTCACTATTGGTAACACGATACCATTTGCCTACTGCCGGATCACTTTTCAAATTTGGATATTGCAAAACAAACTTATAAACTACTAAAGCGATTACCAAGATAATAGCCAATATAATTCCTAAGACTTTAAATAATTTCTTCATCTCTATTACTCCTCTGACGTTAAGTTTATTTTCTGATCCTGATATAAAGGATTAATCAGTAATGCAGTTTTGAAATAATGACTTTCGTCATACAGGGTAAAACTCTAATGGTGGCCGTACCACCCTATGAAAATCCGATAATGTCGATGTTGTCAACATCAATATTTTTTGATTGGTTTCTCTACTTTAGCGTGCAATACTTGAAGAATTTGTGTAACATATGTAACATTTAGTGAACCAAATGTACCAATCTTAGCGGATGAAGTCAATGTAACTTGCGAAAATGGAACAAAACGGGGGCCGGTGTAACATGAATGAAAAAGACGCATATACGTCTTATGTAGCTGACAAAATTCAGAAGCCGCACTGAGGCTGTTAGTGGAAAAGGAGCTTGCTGATATTTCAGTCAGCGAGATAACAAAGGCTGCACAGGTGAGTAGAAACTCATTTTATCGAAATTTTGCTGATAAAGAGGAGATTGTTCAGAAGCATATAGCTTCTCTTCTAAACTTCTGGTCGGAGTTTCATAAAAACTCAGGCAGTTCATCGAACGCTCTGATGTATGGCACACTATTCGAACATATGAAGAACAATAGTGACTTCTATCTGCTTTTGAAGAAGAGGAAGCTGATGCATTTATTTTTAACCGTTTTTCTAGACACCTTTGGCCCAAAGCAGGAGTACGAGAATATGTGGGCATATACAACTGCTTTTATCGCATACGGCACATACGGATGGATCGAAGAGTGGATTGTCAGAGGGATGCAGGAGTCAGCAGAAACGATGGCGGACTTACTATCATCGCATGGAATGAAATGATTAAATGGAGTAGTCGCTATTTTTAGCGGCTTTTTTATTTTGTAGAAGCGTCTAAATTACGATTTTTCAAAAGAATGGTCATTTCTTCTGCAGATTCCTGCATTCCCCTGGCAAACCATTCTTCAATCCAACCGAAGAGTCCGTAAGCAAAATAAGCTGCCACATATGCACCAAAGTTTGGATATTCCTGTCTCGGTCCAAAGAGCTCTTTGAGTACGTCTTTAAGAAGATAAAACAATTTTCTTTGACTTAGAAGCAGATAGAATTTTCTGTTTTTACTGAAGTGATCAAACATACTTCCCAGCATATCTTCTTCAGAGGCCTTGATGCGCTCTTGATATTCCTCATGCCAATCACCTATAAGTTTATAGACGTATTCCTTTAGAATATCCTCTTTATCATTATAGTTCCTGTAAAAGGAAACGCGGCTTACATGTGCCTGGGTAGTAAGATCACTGATGGAGATGGATTTTAGTTCTTTGGTTTCCAACATATCAAGCAGTGCATTGGTAATTTGATGCTTTACAAAAGTGTTTTTTACATTTTTATTGTTATTGGTCATGTTACATTTGATCCCTTCTGTATCATTATCCTTTGGCGTATTGATTCTGATATTAACTAATGATACATTTGCTGCACAAAAAAAGATACATTTGTTGCATTAATAATTTAATCCGTTGATTCCAAAAAGAGGTTCGAAATAATGAAAGGGGAGTGGGAAGCATGCCCTGTAAACGAATACCTGCTCTAAGGAAGTTGTTAATCCTATTCATACTACCAATCATACTGTCCTCATGTGTAAAAGGAAATGCTCATGTCAAGGTTCACTTAAATGGCACAGCAAACCTGGATTTAAGTGTTGCGATCAACAACGAAGCACTGAAGATTTTAGGACAATCTGATGTCCTCAATAAAGTGAAGGATATATTAAGAGAGAAGGATATCGATGCTGCAATCATCGAAAATAACAGTAGCTCAGAATTATTATTCTCAAAAGCAATAGATATTAAAAATATGAGCAGTGCTTCAAAGTCTGAACAGGAGCAAATCGAATTCGTGAAATCAGCAGGGACTAACTTTTTGTTCACCCGATACGATATATCTGTTGACCTAGACCTGATTCAAATGATCGGGGCTGAAACAAACTTCGACCTTTCGGGAATTCCGGAGTCAGTAAAAAAAATTGTAGACAGTCAAATGAAGTTCGATTTGCTATTAACTACTCCGATTAAATTGCAAAATCATAATGCAGCATTGGTTATGGGGAAAACGCTGATGTGGCATATCAATCTGTTTGAGCCTAATCATTTACAATTTAGCGTTAGGGTTCCGAATGTCAAAAATATCTCCTTAACTGCGGGGATTATGCTTTTTGTACTCCTTCTTTTTATTATCATTCGAATCCGTATTGTTTCTGCTGAACCATAACGCTGCGATGCTGGCGGGATTGCCTGTCCGGAAGTTGCCAGATATAATGACCGTATTCTAACAAAGGAAAGGATATCTCCGTGGCGTTGGTTACCTCCTGGAAGAGGCCGCGCCGGAGGAGGTGCCCTGCCCGTGCTGCACAGAAAAACTAGCGGTGATCGGTAGCCGGAGCGGAAGGTCCGGGGTGGGGGAGGTGAGCTGCGCCACCTTGTGATTATCAGACTACGGTGCACGGGATGCCGCAAGATTCACCACGAACTCCCGGAGTACTTGTGCCGTACAAGCATTACGAATCTAGAAGTTACAATTTATCATCTGGATATGGATAATGTAATCATCATAGTTTCTTATACTGGAGCTATCATGACAGCTCAATATGGATCGTTATGAGATTTAATGATTGGTTTTATTGTTTTTTTAAGAACGAGCACATTAATTAAAACTCGTATCTGCCTTTAGTCAATGGTTTCTCCGTATTTTTTACCGAATTCACCCATCAACTCCAGGATCGGAATGAATTCGGTTCCCATTGTTGTAAGTGAATACTCGACTCTGGGTGGAACCTCTGGAAAAACATTTCTAAATATTAGTCCGTCTTGTTCTAGCTCTCGTAATTGTTTGGTCAATGCGCCCTGAGCTATATCATTGAGTGATGCCTTAAGTTCGCCAAACCGAAGGGGTTTTGTTTTTAGGAACCAGAGAATAAAAAATTTCCAGCGGCCCGATAGCACATTCTGTGTATAAGCCATACCAAAGATTACAGGATATTCATCATTAAATTCATTGTAAAAACCATCTTTACAAATTCTAGTCACATCAATAAGTCCTCTCTTGTTTATAGTACATAAAATGGTACTTTGTCGTCTTTTATTGCCTACTTTTAAAAGCGAATAATAAGAATTATTATAGTGGATGCAGGGAACATACTCAATTTGTCTATATAGAAAAGAGGCTTATATATGAAGAATCGCATCTCGGAGTTATTGAAAATCGACTATCCCGTCATATCTGCGGCTATGAACTGGGTTACCTCTGCAGAATTTGTTGCAGCTGTTTCCAATGCAGGAGGTATGGGAGTCCTGGGTCCAAATGCTGGACAAACGAAATCCGCTTCCAGTCTTGAGGAGTTCTCTCATAATACCAGAATAGAGATCAGAAAGATCAGAGAGCTGACCAATAAACCGTTTGCTGTGAATTATATATTTCCCTTAGAAAAGGAACCCCATTCACCTTTTTCTGAGGCCTTATTCAAGGTTCTTGTTGAGGAAAACGTGAAGACAGTGCTTGCAATTGGTTATGAAATGAATACCCGAGAAGTAGAAAAATTAAAAAAACATGATTTTACGATATTATATAGACCGCTTAGTCCTACTGTTCAAGGCTTAAGGGAGGCAGAACGGATCGGGGTTGATTCTATAATTGTCACAGGAAGAGAAGCAGGCGGGCATTTAAGCCACTACGATATAAGTACTCTTTCGCTAGTATCACAAATCACATCCTTCGTTCAAATTCCAGTTATTGCAGCAGGAGGTATTGTCGATGGGAAAAGTGCCAAAGCAGTGTTTGCCATGGGGGCGGAAGGCGTGTACATGGGAACGAGATTTTTGACAGCCAGCGAGAATCCTGCGAGCATAAGCGCGAAGCAGGCGATTATAAGCGCAAACAGTGAAGACTTTCTTGAACTCGAAGGTGTATATGAACGAACTTTGCCAACAGAAGCCGGGAAAATGGCATACAGGCTATTGAAAACAGGTCAAATGGATGAAGCGCTACCCTTCTATAAAGAAGGGATAAGGAAGGGTATTCTGGAAGGTGATTTGGTTAATGGTACAATAAGCGTCTCACCTGCAGCCGGAGGGATCAAACAGATGAACACATGCAAAGAAATTATCGATGAAATTGTTCAATGTATCGCGGGCCAGGACAAATAATCAGTAAATCCTTTAATAAATCAACAGAGTTCACCGGTAAAAAATATCCACTTAAGAGCCCGCACCTATGTGGGCTTTTTTTAGTACCAAATTCATATCCCGATGCAGATGATGCTTCAGTTCAAATACGTTTTTTCAATAGGATCGTCATTTCTTCTGCCGACTCCTGCACCCCTCTGGCGAACCATTCTTCTAATCCAGCCGAACTATCCGTAAGCATTAGCAAAACTGTAGGTGAAAAAACGAAAACTAGTGCAAGTTTCGAAACCGAAGATAAATTACATTAAAGATGTATTCATAAATTTGTCTTTTATAAGGAGATGCACGAAATGACAATGTTTAAATTTTCTGTTGGCCCCTGGAATGTTCATGATGGAGCAGATACGTACGGACCTGCAACACGGACAGAAATCTCTTTTGAAGAAAAAATCAAAGTCTTTGCCGAAATGGGGTTCAGTGCCATCCAGTTTCATGATGATGATGCTGTGCCGAATTTGAATGATCTGACAGAGGAAGAAATTAAAGTGGAAGCCAGAAAGGTTAAATCGCTGCTGGACAAATACAATTTGGTTGCCGAATTTGTTGCACCGAGATTGTGGATGGATCCGCATACAGTGGAAGGTGGCTTCATGTCCAGTTCTCAAGAAGATAGAGAGTTTGCATTGTGGAGATCCTATCGTTCAATTGATATTGCCAATGAATTGGGCTGTGACAAAATTGTACTGTGGCTTGCCAGAGAAGGAACTCTTTGTGCCGAGAGCAAAAGCCCGGTTACCGCAACAAAGCAATTGGTAGATGCGATTAACAAAATGCTCCAATATGATGGGGGCATCAAAGTACTGATTGAGCCAAAGCCGAATGAACCCATTGACCGCAGTATTTGCGGAACGATGGGCCACGTTCTTGCGGTGTCGGCCGCCACGATTGATCCTTCCCGGGTGGGCGGATTGCTTGAATCGGCTCATGCAACGTTGGCAGGTCTTGATCCATCCCATGAAATTGGATTTGCTCTGGCAATGGATAAGCTATGGGGCGTTCATCTTAATGACCAAAATGGCTTGAAATTCGATCAGGACAAAAGCTTTGGAGTAGAAAACCTCCGTCAGGCATTTAATCAGGTTAAAGTACTCGTTGAAAACAATTATGGTTCCAACGGGGAATATGTAGGCCTGGATGTTAAAGCCATGAGAACAACGAAGGACCAGGACCGATACAAGCATCTGGCTAACAGTCTGGATATCGTAAAAGCGCTGGAAGAAAAGGTGAAACGGTTCGATTATGAGTATCAGGAGCAATGTGTGGCTAACAGAGATTTTGAAGGATTGGAAATGTATGTGATGAACCTGCTGATGGGAATCGATCAGAAGTAATGTTTTCCCCGGGAGGTGCTGGCATGTTAGGAAACAAGAAAAAAATAGTAGTGGCCGGACATATCTGTCTGGACATTACCCCTAAATTTCAGACGGATACAAATTCGAACCTGGCTGAACTTCTATTGCCAGGAAAACTGGTGCACATGCAGGATGCAGATGTTCACACCGGCGGCGTCGTTGCGAATACCGGACTGGCTCTGAACTTTTTTGGCGCTGATGTCAGTTTGATCGGCAAGGTAGGAGAAGATGAATTTGGAAGACTGATCCTAAATATTCTGGGTAACCACTTGGATACAGAAAATATGGTTATAAGCAATGATACAAATACATCGTATACCATTGTATTATCTCCACCGGGAATGGATCGGGTCTTTCTTCATCATCCAGGTGCCAATGATACGTTTACCTTTGAAGATTTGCCTATGGCGGCAATCAAGGAAGCGGATTTGTTCCATTTCGGTTATCCGCCTTTAATGGAGCAGATGTATGAGAATAATGGTGAACAGTTAATACGGATGTTCAGCGCGGTAAAAAGGCTAGGTGTCACGACTTCTCTTGATATGGCAGCGGTGGATCCCCATTCTCAAGCGGGTACTGCTGATTGGGATACAATCCTGCGTAACGTACTTCCCTATGTTGATATATTCGTACCCAGCATTGAAGAGGTTTGCTTCATGGTTGACCGAGAGAGATACCAGGATTGGCAACAGCGGGCCGGAGGGAGAGATATCATCGAAATCTTGTCCATAACTGAGGATGTCAAGCCTTTGGCGGACAAGCTGCTGGATATGGGAGCCAAAGTATTATTGCTGAAATGCGGAGCCCTGGGATTATATTACCGCGCAGCAAGGCAAGATATTTTTACCGAATTATCCATTCCGGATCTATGCGCCTCTAATTGGACAGAGCTGGAGAGATTTGAAGAAAGTTATATCCCGGACCGGGTGGTTTCGGCAACAGGGGCAGGGGATACGAGTATAGCTGCTTTCCTGTTTGCAATGCTGCACGGATACTCACTCAAACAAAGTCTTCAATTGGCTGCAGCGACAGGCGCCTCCTGTGTAACGGCATTTGACCCGCTAAGCGGACTAATGACAATAGAAGAGCTGCAGCAGAAAATAAACAGCGGTTGGAAGAAACAGAAAGTCTGAGATAAAAGGGGTTGAAAAACATGTTGGTTAATATGAATGAGGTTCTGCTGCCTGCGCGAAAAGGAAAGTATGGCGTCGGTATGTTTAATGCTGTGAATCTGGAAATGGCAAGAGGTATCATTGCTGCAGCTGAAAAAGCGAATTCCCCGGTGATTATGGGAA
Source organism: Paenibacillus sp. LS-5 (assembly GCF_056121505.1). Classification (NCBI taxonomy): domain Bacteria; kingdom Bacillati; phylum Bacillota; class Bacilli; order Caryophanales; family Paenibacillaceae; genus Paenibacillus; species Paenibacillus sp. LS-5. The sequence continues at coordinate 76,050 of NZ_JBWAVA010000006.1, forward strand.
CAGCAGAGGTTTTCTTTTCCTACTGCCCTCTGGAGGAAGCTGCGTACTATCTGATTCCGATGGCCAAGAAAGCCAAAGTCCCGGTTGTTATCCATTTGGATCACGGGATGACCGAAGAAGCATGTGTCCAGGCGTTGAAGCTTGGATTTACTTCCATTATGTATGACTGTTCACTGGAAACGTATGATGTAAATATTCAAAAAGTGAAGGAAATGGCTAAATTGGCTCATTCATACGGGGCGAGCATTGAAGGGGAACTTGGCCATGTAGGCGACAACGAGGGTTCTTATGAAGATCATCATGAAATGGAAGATCCTTCGGCATTGTTTACGGATCCCGGTGTTGCAAAGGATTTTGTGGATCAAACCGGGATCGATGCTCTTGCAATTGCTGTCGGAACCGCACACGGTGCTTACAAACGGCCGCCGAAGCTTGATTTTGACAGAATTGAGACAATTGCAAAAACTACTATGGTTCCGTTGGTTCTCCATGGAGGTTCCGGATTAAGCGATGCGGATTTCAAACAAGCTATACATTCAGGAATTAGTAAGGTAAACATCTTTACAGACATTAATACAGCTGCTGTTGAAGCTATGTTTAGACAGTTTACCTCGTTTAACAAAGGAATGATCGATTTGATTCCGGCGACGGTCGAATCCATTAAAGAAAAAGTGTTGGAAAAGATGGAGCTATTCGGTTCTTACAACAGAGTTTAAACGGTAAAGGGCCTATCACTATGACAAATGGAGATAGGCCCTTTTAAATAACTAAGTGAATAAGGGATTTGGAGCGCTTTGCAGAACGGAAAGATAATTAAGACGTAACTTGCCCAAAAGAGCAAGTGTATCCTGTTCGGAATAATAGTTTTCGACTGTATGCAACGGACTTTTTAACCTGACTTCCCGGCTTTCTTTTGAGATTATTTTCTTGTATTCCGCCGGCGTGCATCCAACATTATCCATAAAAGCTTTATTTAGATATCTGTAATCAGAAAACCCGCATTCCAAACAGATATCAAGAAGCTTCATATCTTCCGATATAAGCTTTTTTGCATGATTGAAACGAAGGTTATTGATGTAATCCTGGAAGGATTGATTTAAATGTTCTTTGATGAATTGTGAAAGATACGTCATCGAAAGTCCTTCGATTTCTGCAATGTCCGAGAGCCGGATTTTATGCGTATAGTGCTCATCGGCGTAATTCAATATCCGGGTCAAGCGTTCAACCTTAAGCTTATTTTTGTTTTTTTCATCGTCACTGATTTCATGGTAAGGAAGCTTGTTTAAAAGTACGCCAAATAACAGATTCAGCATGCTCATACAAGAAAACTCGAAGCCTTGAGGTCTTGTGAAATATTGGTAAGCCATTTCAATAATCAGGGACGTTATATATCTGTAAGAATCTCCGGTAATATGCTCTTCTAACCTTGCAGAATCAAAGACCAGATTTGAAATTCTACGAAAATAGCTTTTGCAAAAATTAGGGGAAATCTGCAGGCATAATATGGTTGATTTACTTCCTGTCCGAATTTCATGTGGCTGGTTTGAATTTAATAATATGGCAGAACCAGCATCCAGCTCATACACTTGCTGTTTGGAAATAATAGATAACTTTCCTTCCAGGACGAGATTTATCTCCAATTCCCGATGCAAATGGGATGTACGATAATCCATATCGATCAAGAAGATATTCAAATATTTGATACTTGGATGGTCTATAATTTCAAATTCTCTTTTCATGGGTTCTTTTTCTCCTCGCCTGGCCTCTAATAGATTTTAGCAGAAAATATAAATGAATTCCTCTATCTCTTCGCCAGAATAAGAATGACTATAAAAAAGGAGATGTCTAAATTGAAAATACATGAATTAATTCTGAATGAAACGCGAAATGTGAAATTGTCAGCCATGATTCAAAACATAGGCGGCGAATTCGGCAAGCTGAAAAAGCGTCCGGCTATTTTGATTTTACCAGGAGGCGGTTACAGCTACTGTTCCGACAGGGAGTCGGAAGTCGTAGCTTTCCCTTATTTAAAGGCCGGATTTCAGGCATTCATTCTCCGCTACTCAACGGGAGAGCATAAAGCATGGCCGAATCCAATGGATGATTATGAGCAGGCCATGGGGGTGATTCGGAGTAAGGCAGATGAATGGCATGTGCAGGAGGACAGAATTGCGGTACTCGGATTTTCGGCCGGTGGTCATTTAGCCGCTTGTGCGGCAACCTCAGCGAAACAGCGTCCCAATGCGGCTATCCTTGGGTACGCAGCCCTTTCCGAGAAGATGGCAGAAACGCCTCAGTCAGGAATACCCGCGCCGATGAACGATGTAGACAATGACACATGTCCCTTCTTCCTGTTTGCAACCCGTGATGACACTATGGTGCCTGTTCAGGAGACTGTGGATTTTCAAAGGGCATTGCTCGCCAAAGGGATAATGTTTGAATCCCATATATACGCCTACGGTTCGCATGGATTTTCAATGGGGGAAGGCAATATCAATTCCGGGAAAATGTGCAGCCGTGTTCCTAACTGGGTGCAGGACAGTATTGATTGGTTGGAGGATGTATTCGGCAAACTGCAGCCGGACGGATTAACGGCTCCTGCTTGTCCCGGTAAAGTCAATGGCGATTGGGAAAAGATGTTGTCCGTGGACTGTACTATCGGTCATCTTTATCAGCAGCCGGAGAAGGTACAGCAGGAGCTGAACAGTTTATTTAAGGAGCTAAATGCATTTATAGCAGAGAGGATGCCCGCAGGAAGCGTTTTGGAGAAAGCTATAAAAAGGGTTAAGCTTCGTGAATTTATGTTAATGATCGGCCAGCCAGAAACCCATATCGAGTATACGGATGCTGTGTTGAATCAATTTCACAATGTGTTCTGAGCTGCTTAAAGTTACGTGATTTAAATAGAGATATTGATGTTGTTTATCCGCTATTTTATAGCTGTCAACATATTCTTATAATGAAAGCGTAGTCAAATAAATTATGGGGGTTTACTAAAAATGAAATTGAAATGGATAGCAACGATTCTCTCCATTGGATTGCTTACAACTGCTCTGGTCGGCTGCAGTAAGTCTAACAACAGCGAGAACGAGACAAGTAAGGCTAATTCAGAAACAACGAAGACATTAAATATTGTCGATGGCAAGATCGAACCTGCAGCATCATTTAGCACAATTATGATTGATAATCCGTCGATGAAGTATAGAGACGGAGAAACGGTTACGGATAATGTGTTCACCCGCTGGGCCGAGAACAAGTTTGGTGTGAAAATAAAAACATTGTGGACGGGCAACTTAACGGATGGAAGCTACGCAACCAAATTAAAGCTTATGCTTTCTTCTGGGGACGAAGTGCCGGATATCATCCATTCGACCGATCCTGCTTCGATGGATCTTCTATTAAGTTCGGGTAAATTTATGGCTGTGGAGGATGTATTTGAAAAATATGCATCTACGGTCTGGAAAGAATCGCTAGCCGAAGTGAAAGATGCGTGGTTACCAGTCATCCGGGATGGCAAAAAAATGGTTATCCCTACACCAATTGTAGAACGCGGGGAGAGAAACAACGTTTTATGGGTCCGTCAGGACTGGCTGGACAAACTTAATTTGAAAGCGCCTACTAACATCGAGGAATTAGAAAAAGTTATGGATGCGTTTGCCAATCAGGATCCTGATGGAAATGGGCAAAAGGATACGTATGCGCTGGATTTTGCCATGAAGGATAAGGTTACCGGTAATGTTCTCGGCGACGGATCCTGGATCTTCGGACTGTTCGGAGCCGTGCCGGAAATATGGTACCCAGGAGATGATGGTAAGCTTCAGTATGGCTCCATTCAACCCGGTGTCAAACAGGGATTAACAAAGCTGAACGAGTGGAAGGATAAAGGGTATATCGCGAAAGATATTGCCTTGCATGATATGACTTCAATTGTTACAGCAGTAGCTTCTAATAAAGTGGGCATTATAGCTTCACCTGTTTATTTCATCCAATATCCTGGTTCTCTTTTGTTCGCAAGCAACCCGACGGCACAGTACAAACCCTATCCGCTACCTAACGGGACGGATGGTCCGGCTAGACATACCTTTATTGCGCAATACGGTGGTTTTTTGATTAATAAAGAGATTTCGGATGAAGCTCTGCAAGCCTTCTTTCATTATATGAATTCACTATATGACATTACGGTATCTGATAATCCGGTTGAAGACATGAAAGGGCTCCAGGAAGGATATTCATATGTTGTTAAGGACGGCAAAATTGTAAGTGAAGAGACTGATATCCCGGGTGGGATGATCAATTCAAACGATTATGTGTTTGGAGGCATGCCAACAGATAGTACTAAAGTGGCGGAAATTTCGTTAAAAATATTAAAGAACGAAGATATTACAGAGGAAGAACATCCGTTTGTGATTGCTAATGTGATTAGAAATCAGAAAGATCCATTACAATTAATTTCAAATGAAGCAATTCTTGTCGGAATGAGTGAAGAATCTTCCCGTGTGAAGCAGCATTATGTTGGACCTGTGACAACAACGATGTCTTTCAGAAACGAGCTGCTTAATAAAATGCAGATGGAGACGTTTATGAAGATCATCTATGGCGAGTCGCCGGTGGATGACTTTGACCAATTCGTGGATAAATGGAAATCTTCCGGCGGTGACAAGATTACTGAAGAAGTAAACGCATGGTACGATTCCGTTAAGGAATGAACCGGAAAGGTTCTCGATCATATCGGGAACCTTTCTATCTTGGTTTTGAAAGGAATGAATAGGGACATGAAATTACAAACCTATGAAATCAATCATATTAAGAGACTGAGAAAGTTGGCACCGGAGTGTATGGTGTTGTTGAAGTCGGACGGCAGCTTCCCACTGGAGGCGCCAGGACTGCTCGCCCTATACGGTAACGGCAGCAGGCGCACTATTAAGGGGGGGACCGGCTCCGGAGATGTGAACGTCAGAGCCTACACCACGGTGGAGCAAGGACTACTACAAGCGGGATTTGACATTACTACGACGGATTGGATGGATTCCTACGACGTTGTGTGGGAGGAGAACTATAAGACGTTTAGGACTGGTCTTAAGGCTAAGATTGCGGCGGAGGGGATGAGCGGTCTGCTGGAGACGCTAGACGTAGCTGTACCGGAGCCGACGGAGTATAGTATTCCTCTGGAGGCCAAGGGAGACACAGCCATTTATGTCCTTGCCAGAAACAGCGGGGAAGGGGCAGACCGGCAAGCAAAAATGGGAGATCTATTGCTAAGTAACACAGAAATTCGGGACATTTTACAACTCGCAGAGATGTATCCAAAATTCTTGCTGGTCCTGAATGTAGGCGGTGTGGTCGACTTGTCACCCGTTGTAGAGCAGGTGAATAATATTCTGATTCTGTCACAGCTTGGAATGACGGTGGGAGATTCACTTGCTGATGTGCTGCTGGGGGAGGCATATCCTTCCGGTAAACTGGCCTCAACCTGGGCGGCGTGGGAGGATTACTGTAAGGCGGGGGATTTCGGAGAACTTCATGATACCCGGTATCGTGAAGGTATTTATGTGGGCTACCGCTACTTTGACACGGCGGACGTCCGTCCTCTGTTTCCTTTTGGCTTTGGACTTAACTATACTACCTTCTCTATTATTTCGGGCCAGCCTGTGTTGTATGGTACCAAGGTGAGGGTACCTGTAAGTATCAAAAACACGGGTATGCATCTGGGGAGAGAAGTGGTGCAGTTATATGTGTCTATGCCGGAAGGAGAGCTGGACCAGCCTTATCAGGTTTTGGCTGCTTTTGGAAAAACAAGAGAGCTGGCGCCTGGAGAGACGGAGAACATGGAGATCTGCTTTGAAATGGAAAATCTGGCATCCTACGATACACTAAGCAGTTGCAGAATCGTGGAGAGCGGAGACTATATTCTGCGTTTGGGTAACAGCAGCCGGAGTACGGAGCTCATCGGGATTGTGCGTTTGGAAGAGACGGTAAAAGTAGAACAGGTCAGTCATGCAGGTGGCAGTCCGGATTTCGTGGATTGGAAGCCGGAAAGGGCTAAGAGAGAGCTAGTCAATTTGGCCGGTTATGGAGACAAGACTATACTTTCCCTGTCCGCGTCTGCCTTTTCAAGAGCGGCGTATTCATCGCCTAAGATGGATGAAAAGGCATTGGCGCTGGCCAATACCCTGACGGACAGTGAGCTTGCCTATTTGTGTACAGGTGTTTTTGTAGATGAAGATACTAAGGGCCTCATAGGCAATGCAGGCGTGACGGTGGCTGGGGCAGTAGGAGAGACCACTACGCTGCTCCGTGAGAAGGATATTCCCAATCTGGTGATGTCGGATGGTCCTGCCGGATTACGGCTTTGCCGTCAGTATGGTTTAGATGAAGAAGGAGTTTTCGCACTGGACTCAGACGAGCAGGAAGCCTTTAAGGAGCTTTTGCCGAAGGCGTTGCTGGAGATACTGCTGGGCATATACCCGGCTGCAGCAGGTAAGAACCGCAGTGGCGAGATTCTCGAGCAGAATTGCACCGCCATTCCTGTAGGCACCGCCATTGCACAGAGTTGGAATCCGGCCGTTGGCCAGGAGTGCGGCGATATTGTGGGAGAGGAAATGGAAAGGTTCAACATACATTTTTGGCTGGCACCGGCGCTGAATATCCACCGCAATCCGCTCTGTGGCAGAAATTTTGAATATTACTCGGAGGACCCTCTGATCAGCGGCAAAATGGCGGCAGCTACTATCTTGGGAGTTCAGAAGCATTCGGGATGCGGGGCCACCATCAAGCATTTTGTCTGCAACAATCAAGAGACCAACCGCCTCAATTCCAACAGCGCAGTCAGTGAGCGTGCACTACGGGACATTTATATGAGGGGCTTTGAGATTGCCATTAAGGAAGCAGCGCCTCTGGCAGTGATGAGTTCATATAATTTGCTGAACGGTGAGCACACCTCCCAGCGGCAGGATCTGTTAGAAACAGTGCTTCGGGAAGAATGGGGGTTTCAGGGGATCGTCATGTCCGATTGGTTAATGCCGCCCCTTAAAGAAGACACAAATAAATATCCCCGGGCCTGCGCGTCCGGCAGCATAGCGGCAGGCAATGATATTATGATGCCTGGTAACAGGAAGCACCATGAGGATATAATGAATGCTTTAAATAATGAGGCTGCCGCCTATCCGCTGACCCGGGCAAATCTGGAAAAGTGTGCTGCCCGGATGATAGCTATAGCATGGAAACTGACCGGACAATAAATAAGAAGGAGTGTAACAGATGAACTATTACTGTAATCCCATTAATGTAGATTATCGTTATCAGTTTAACCAGCAAAAGCTTGGAGAAGCGTGGGGACCGTTGCAAATTTCGAGAGAGGCAGCAGACCCGTCCATGATTTGTTACAAGGGTCTATATTATATCTTTGCTTCTATGACATTGGGTGTATGGGTCTCTGAAGACATGGCACATTGGGAGGCCAAACGATTGCCTGATAACTTGCCATTTTACGATTATGCACCGGATGTGCGTGTTATGGGACAATATGTATATTTCTCTGCGTCTAACACAGGCGTGCCATGTAACTTCTATCGTACACAGGATATTCTGAATGGCCCCTATGAAGAAATTCAGGGCAGCTTTGAATTCTGGGACCCGAATCTGTTCGTAGATGATGATGGAAAGGTCTACTTCTACTGGGGCTGTTCGAGTGCCGAGCCGCTCTATGGCGTAGAAATGGACCCGGAGACGATGCTGCCCAAGACCGATCCGGTCGAACTGATTGGCGGTAATTGGAATGACATCGGTTATGAACGTAATGGTGAAGATCATACTTCCCCGCCAATTCCAGATGAGCAATTAGAAGAAGCCTATCAGGAAGTCTTTAGAAAAGCAGGTAAAACAGAAGAGATGTTTTCAGAAAAAGCGCTAAAGATGATTCGGGAGATGGCTAAAAATCGTCCATATATTGAGGGAGCCTGGATGGACAAACACGAGGGACGATATTATCTGCAGTATTCATGTCCGGGAGCTGAATACAACACATATTGTGATGGTGTATATATAGGTGATTCCCCGCTGGGCCCCTTCACTTTGGCCAGCAATAACCCATATTCGTATAAACCAGGAGGCTTTATTCCTGGTGCAGGCCACGGTTCTACAATGAGAGACATGAATGATAATCTGTGGCATACCGCTACTATGCGGATCAGTGTAAATCATGTGTTTGAGCGTCGTTGTGGCTTATGGCCGGCAGGCTTTGATGCAGATGGAGAGCTGTTCTGTAACCAGAGATACGGAGATTGGCCTATGCGTGTACAAGAAGGTAAGATAGACCCTTGGAAGAGCCCGGATTGGATGCTGTTAAATTATGGTAAGACAGCGACTGCGTCTTCTGCTGAAGAAGGAAAGGATCCTGGCAAAGTCACTGAAGAGGATGTTCGTACCTGGTGGAGGGCTGCTACTAATACATCTGGAGAATGGGTACAGGTGGATTTGGGTGAAGCAAGGGACGTTCATGCGGTCCAGGTGAACTTTGCGGATGACAACATTGATATAGAAGCACCCCAACCATTTGTGTTTAGTGTGACAGGAGGGCGTTATATTGAAGAGCGTGATCTGGTTACACGTTGGACGCTTGAAGGATCCTTGGATGGCGAGCGTTATTTTATGATAGAGGATAAATCAGACGCAGCTACTTGCCTGCCCCATGATTTGGTGGTAAGAGAGCAGGGGATACAGGCACGGTTTCTGAAGCTTACTGTATTGGAAGTGCCCTATAATCAACCTGCTTGTATTTCTGGCTTGCGTGTCTTTGGTGCAGGAAATGGAGCGGCTCCAGCAATACCTTCATTTACAGCTGTAAGAGTAAATGATTTGGATATGAAGGTAAACGTTACCTCTGAGGATGAAACTGTAGCAGGATACAATATTCTATGGGGACATCGGGAGGATAAGCTGTATCACAGCTATATGATCTTTGGCAAGAAGGAGCAGGATATTAGGGCATTAATCAAAGGAACGGATTATTATGTCCGTGTGGATGCGTTTAATGAAAATGGCATTACGGAAGGGAAGGTGATCAAATTATAATTTGAAGACAATACAATCATTCGGGCTCCCGAGAACATATACGTTCCCGGGAGCCTTTTACAATATGAAGCGCCTTACTGAATAAGAAAACAATACTTATGTTTGGATTGCTCTATATAGTTACTGCGTAGGTATATCTATAATTTTTAATAAGACTTCATTATTTTCTAGGAGGATAAATATGTTAAAGATAGATTTTAGCGATAATTGGGAATTCGGTGAAAACGTCACTACATTAACATCCGCAGTAACTGGCAAAAAGAAATCGGTAGAGGTCATCAAGCTTCCTCATGACGCGATGATTAAAACGAAGAGAAATGAAAGTGGTTCTACTGGTGCTGGCGGGGGATATTTCCAAGGTGGAAACTATGAATATGTTAAGCGGTTTACCGTATCCGAAGAAGACAAGGGTAAGGTGATTTTCCTGGAATTTGAAGGTGTGTATATGCATGCATTTGTGTTTGTAAATGGAGATTTAGCCGGCAATAATCAGTACGGATATTCAAATTTTTATGTGCAAATCAATGATTACCTACATTATGGCCAAGAAAACGAAGTAAGAGTAGTAGCTATGAATAACGCGCAGCCTAATACACGCTGGTATTCAGGCTCTGGCATATACAGAAACGTAAGTATGTTGAAAGCTGCGCCTTTGCATATTATTCCAGATGGCGTTCGAATAACGACAATTCAATCAGAGCCCGAGCTAGCGGTTATTCAGTTGGACACTAATCTTAAAAACGAAAATATAGGAATGAAGACCGGCCATATGATTATTGAAATTAAAGATGCTGAGGACAATATAGTTACAACAGAAAACACAAAATTTAGTATGGCCTCGAATTCACAATGCTCGTTACGACAACGGCTTACAATCATGAATCCAGAACCATGGAGTGTGGATACACCTTATTTATATCAAGCTGAGATAAGGATTCTAATAGATAATCAGGTAGTAGATCAAGAGTCTATTGCTTTTGGTATTCGCAAGTTGCAATTAGACAGTGTTCATGGGTTGCGAATGAACGGTAAAACCGTGAAATTAAAGGGAGGCTGTATTCATCATGATAATGGTGTGTTAGGGGCAGCAACCTTTGAGGATGCAGAATTCCGGCGCGTTAAAAAGCTGAAGGAAGCAGGCTATAACGCTATAAGAATGTCCCATCATCCGATTTCAAGAGCAATGCTACATGCATGCGACAGAATCGGAATGCTCGTCATGGAAGAACTTGCGGATACATGGACAGTTCAAAAGGTGGAATACGATTACGCTGTTAACTTTAATGAATCATGGGAGATGGTAGTGGAGCGTATGGTTTGCAAGTCCTATAATCACCCATCGGTAGTCATGTATTCAATAGGGAACGAGTTATTAGAAATCGGTTCAGCCCATGGAAACATCATGGGAAGAAAAATAATAGAAAAAATACGAAGTATAGATGATACACGTTATATAACGAATGGGATTAATTTAATGATGACAGCAAAGAATTTAATAGATGAACTTATCGAAAGCCTAGGAATTACGGACGTCAGTAAGATGACCAGCGGTGAGATTAATGAAACAATGCAGACGCTTGGGCCTTTAGTCAGAAAGATTATAGAGGACGGTCAAGCCTATGAGAATGTTCGGGAAGCTTTTGATGCTCTGGATATATGCGGGTACAATTATTCCCCGGAACGATATCTGATTGACCACAAACAATCCAAACATAAGGTGTTTTTGGGGACTGAGACTAACCCTGCTTCTTTGGATAAAAACTGGAGCCTTGTGAAGGAGCATGGATTCGTACTTGGAGACTTTTCATGGACAGCCTGGGACTATCTTGGTGAAGTGGGGATAGGTGCTGTCAGGTATGGAGATGAACAGGAAAAAGGTTTTTATGGGGCTTATCCTTGGCTAACTGCGCTGACAGGCGATTTCGATATCACAGGGTATCGTCTGCCTATTTCGTATTGGCGGGAAATCATTTGGGGGGGAAGAAAGAATATTCCTTATATTTCGGTGCAAAAGCCGGAACGTTATGGACAGAAAGCCAAACTTAGCAACTGGGGCTGGACTAATTCTGTTAGCAGCTGGACATGGCCCAATTATGAAGGTCACGGCATTGTGGTGGAAGTATATTCAGATGCCGAAGAAGTGGAATTGTTTATCAATGGAAAGTCTCAAGGCAGACAAACCGTTGGTAATCAGTTTAAAGAGTATTATTGCACCTGGGATACCATTTATGAGCCGGGTATTGTAGAGGCTATCGCATTTAGAGAAGGTAAAGAAGTCGGGCGTCATCCATTGGAAACCGCTGGCACACCGAAATTATCAGTAACGAAAGAAAGAGAGCAGCTGATCGCAGGAACGAATGAGCTTTGTTATGTGAATATTGAGCTTATTGATGAAAAGGGAATATTGAACACAGCAGCAGACAAGAAAGTCTCATTCACTATAGAAGGACCTGCAAGTGTTCAGGGAAGCGGAACTGGAAGAGGTAAAACAGAGGTGAATTATGATGATACAGAGCAGGAAACTTTCAATGGCCGCATGTTAATTGTTGTTCGGGCCGGCGAAGACAAAGGGTTGGCCAGGTTAACTATCGAGACAGAGGGCCTGGAACCAGTAACGATAGAGATACCGGTTGTGTAAGTTCTTTTCATGTTAACATAAACTATGGAGAATTATAAAAAGCAAACACTAATCAGGTGTTTGCTTTTTTGATTGAGATTCTTTTATATAGCACAAAATATAAAAATGTATGATTAAGTCGGACGAGCATCAGATGCAGGAAATGCAGAAACGGATTCGTGAATTACGAGAGGAAAATGAAATCTAAAAAAATGCGATGCACTACATTAAATAAACTTAATTTTCGTTTTTAATTTCTGAAAAAAGATATTTTTTCTTTATGCATGTGTTTATTGGTAGTATGATTTAAAAATTTCAAACAAAATGTGCTAGAAATCTTATGTAAAAAGAAGTACATCAAAGTTAAACTAAATATGACGAAAACCGGTGTTCGTCTATGAGCGACCAATATTGAGGGGGTTCCGCATTATGTTCAAAAGAAAGAAAAGCTTGTCAATAGTTATGGCTTCGTTGATGTTAGCTGGAGGGCTGCTTACCGCTTGTGGAGGCAATAACAATAATAACAGTGCGCAGTCAAGTGCTCAGCCAAGCAATGGGGCAGGAACACAGGAATCGGGGAAGCAGTCTACAATAAAGTTTTGGGCAGCAGCCACAACACCAGAACGTGATGCGTTTTGGCAAGGGGTAGTAAAAGACTTTATGGCTGAGAACCCGAACATAAAAGTGGACTATCTTGGTGTTCCAGGGGATATAAGCGGTTACGTGCAAAAATTGAACGTGGCAATTGCAGCAGGTCAAGGTCCAGACCTCATCAACAACTTTACATCAGATTTTATTGCTCGTGATGTACTGGAGCCTATTGATACTTACTTCGATAGTTGGGATAACAAGGACAAGATATCCACTGGTTCGGTTACTTCAATGCGGGCAGCTGACCCTGTAAATAATAAGCTTTACGGATTACCGTATGGTGTTTTACCGTGGATTGAATGGATTCGTACGGATTGGCTTCAAGAAGCGAACCTGACTCCACCTGATACATGGGACCAGTTTTTTGAAGACGGAGAGAAGTTGACTGACAAAACAAAAGACCGTTACGGATATTCAATTCGTGGTGGAGCTGGCAGTGCAACCTCACTCGAGTACCTGATGTATTCATATTCCGGTATTACGAATTATTTTACACCCGAAGGAAAAGCCACCATTAATGACCCGCTTAACGTTGAATTCGTTGAGAAATACCTGGGTGGATACAATGTAAACACTCCTGAAGACGATCTTAACAAAGGGTGGACCGAATTGGCAGCTTCATTCCAATCGGGGAAAGTCGGAATGATTTTCCATAATCTCGGTTCCGCAAGCGCTCACAGCAAAGCGTTTAACGATGATTTGACGAAGTTCACAGGGATTCCTTTCCCTATGGGAGCGAAAGGCTACCATGTACATCCGGGTGTTACACCTTCTGTAATGATGATGATGAAAGATTCTCAGAATAAAGAAGCTGCTTGGAAGTTCATGACTTACTTTGTATCACATAAAAATAGTGAGTATGGACAACTGTACGGCGAAATTCCAACTTATCTTGATGCTTTGAGTGCTGATTGGATTCAAGATGTCCCTTATGTAAAAGCTGGAGCTGAACTTATGAGTTCTCCAGATACTAAGTTTACTGACAATCCAGTCTATCTGCCAGGCTATAACAAAGTTCAAACGAACATGGAGCCGCTAATTCAAAAGGTGATGGCAAAGCAAATTAGCGCCAAAGAACTTTTAGATGAATGGGCAGCACAGTTGGAGAAAGAAAAGGCGGACTTTGATGCTTCTTCTAAGAAGTAGAAGTTTGGAATAATAATCGCTTAGATCAGGCGGACTCTATATTGCATTGAGCCCGCCTGATTTTTAATATAAACCGATATTATTATTCTACTAAATGAGAACGCTTGCATATTATTTCCGTGATTAATGAAGTTACATGTGTAAACGAAGAAGGAGGGTATCAAATTGAAGATTGTAAAAAGCGCCATTATGGGATTGTGTGCCAGCTTGATAGTCTCATTAGTCCCTGGAATCACCGCCATCGGTGGCGTCGGCACAGCCTATGCTTCTACTAACAACAGCTATACGACAGTTTCTGGTAATATTTATACGCCTACAGAGTTGAGAATGTCACCTGCATCCAATACTGATTCAAGCGTTATTTTAGTTTGGGAAAAGCCGATGTTTTATTCCAATATTACACAATATAATCTTTATGACAGTAATGGAGTTCGGGTGGGCTCTACAGACAAGACCTATTTTAAAATTCTTAATTTAAAACCTCAGCAATCTTATACGTATATTGTAAGAGCTCAGGATGCTTCGGGAAATGAATCATTGGATAGCAATGCGGTAGAGATTACTACCAAAAAGACCAGTATCCGGTTTAATGTCAGAGATTATGGAGCTACGGGTGACGGGAGTACCTTGGAGACGGAAGCAATCCAAAAAGCAATTGATGCAGTTACTCCAGGTGATACCTTATATTTTCCACCCGGTAAATATGTGACTGGTGGTATGTTTCTTCATGACAATATGAATGTTTATGTGGATGCTGGAGCTCAAGTGATGCCCAGTCCCCATAAAGCAGATTTCTTACCATTTGTAAAAGCAAGGCATAGTGAGGAAGAACCGGAAGCATATCAAAGTTTATTTAATGCCGGAGTAATGGATCATACAAAGTATGATGAGTATAGCATTACAGATGTTGCCTTTCTTGGACCCGGAACCATTGGTGATGAAGAAAACGGTCTTGAATTGCGTGATGAATATAACGAAGACCTACAAGAGGTGGGGCGTAGTTATGGTGGCGGACATTTATTATCGTTTAATAATGCTCATAATATCTATATGGATGGTCTACAGATTCGAAACGGAATGATGTGGACTATTGTCCCCGTATATAGCAAAGATATTACCGCTTATAATCTTGATATCAATACTACTCAGCATAATGGTGACGGCTTTAATCCAAACTCTTCCGAAAACGTTTACATCTTAAATTCATCATTTCAAACCGGAGATGATGGTAGTGCAATTAAGTCGGGTATCAATCAAGAGGGACGAGAAATTGGGAGACCTTCAAGATTCATTTATTACCGTGGAGATACTTTTAATGGAGGCCATGGTGGTGTAGTTATAGGAAGTGAGATGTCCGGTGGGATAAGCGATATTTTCATTGAAGATTGCAACTTGGCTCCTTTAGATGTCAAATCAAACACAGTAGCTCCAGGATTCAAAATTAAAACAAGTACATCCCGTGGTGGATATATTCGTAATATTCAAGTGCGCGATTCACTTATCAATAAAATTGACCTGAATTCCAATTATGATAAATTACCTATTCCAGATATTTATCCGCCAGATATGAGTAACTTCCGATTTATTAATCTTAGAAATAATGATATGTCGGGAACAGATAACATTATTTCACTCACAGGAGCTGCTTCAACAGCAATCTCTGATAATTCACTAAAGAATGTGCAATTTATCAATTGTTCATTTGCAAAGGCTCAATTAGCCCATGCTGAAAATATCTTTTTCACAGATTGTGACCTACCTAAGGGTATAAGCGCGACGAACAGTGCAAATATTGTTCAAGACGGTGCAATCTTAATCGACAAAGCCTTTCCTGTAAATGAAGATTTTACTGAATATAAAGCAGGAGATACACCAGGAGGATATTGGAGTGCGTCAAGCTATGCTCCAGGATTGATTAGTATTATTGAGGACGGAGCTCTTAATCCAAAGAGCTTATTCTTGAATGATTTAAATACAGGTTATGTGACAGCATCACGCAATTTTGGCTCGCAAACAGACCTACTTACCGTAGAAGTTCAAATGAAATTCCCAACACCTCCAAATTTGACTAACGGTACGCCGAATGGTACTTTCGCAAACAAACCTGCTTCAAATAATAGAGTGTTTCAGTTACTTAGTTCAGGTGGTAAAATTGCGGTCTGGCTAAATACTGAGAATTCAGGAGCCCTTGGATACGTAATAAATGGACAAACTACTCCGATAATTATCCCTTCCATTCCATTGGATACTTGGTTTTCAGTAAAAACGGTTGTGGATTTTCCAAACAAACTTGTTGATGTATATTACAACGGAACACAAGTATTAAATGATATGCCTTTTTACGATTCTACACTTGCTATGGCAGATATTAGTTCATTCAGATCCATTGGACCAAATAACAATGCAGTAGCATCTCAAGTCTATTTAGATAATTTATCAATTGCTGCTTCAGGAGAAGTTGCTACGGGCTATGGAATCGAGATTAAAAATGCGGAAGGCGCAAAGTCCATTTCCGTACCAGAAGGACAGTTGAACTTTAGTGCATCTAAAACAACAGGTGAAAAATCAACTGTTACTTGGTCAGTCTATAATAGTGATTTGTCTCCTACGGATGCTGCTTCTATTAATCAAAGTGGAGTACTGACAGCACACAAAAATGGAAAAGTTGTCGTTACCGCATCAATGAATGACGGTACAGCAATCATCGGATTGCTACCAATCACTATTACTGGTCAAGAATCTGTTATAGGATACAAGCCGTTAAATGTTTTTACTCCATTTAATACCAATCCTATTTTACCCAAACAGGTGCCGGTTATAAAGAGTGATGATTCGTTGGATTATGCTCCTGTAGTATGGGATTTGATTCCACCTTCATCCTATCAAAAAATTGGAACAGTAAAAATCAATGGGACCGTTGAAGGTTATTCTGCCCGAACTGAAATCCGTGTTGAAGTCGTGCCGGTTAGCATAACTACCTATTCATCAGTTGTTGTAACCACATATCAAGGTAAGGCTCCAAAATTACCTGAGAAGATTTTGGTTACTTATAATGATCAAAGTACTAACTTACTCCCTGTGTCATGGGAACCTGTCTCATCAGAATTGTATTCAGTGGCTAACACTGAAGGGTTTACAGTTGTGGGGAAAATTACAGGTTCTGAACACCCAACAGCTGCAACCGTCTACGTTCTGCCTGATATCGATATGGATAGTAAGGTTATCATCGTATCAGCTGATGGAGACGGAGATTATAAGACTATTCAAGAAGCAGTTAATGCAGTTCCTAATCAGAATCGCAATAGGATTACCATTTTTGTGAAAAATGGCGTGTATTACGAAAAGGTTCTTATTCCAGATACTAAACCGTATATCTCTTTAATTGGAGAGAGCGAAGATGGAACCGTTTTAACTTATGATGATAATCCGAAAAAGACTACACCTAATGGAGTGCAATTAGGATTAGGAACTTACAACGATTATACATTGATGATTAAAGGGCATGATTTTTATGCTAAAAATCTGACTGTAGTTAATTCTTCTGGATCCGGTGCAGGACAATCAGTGGCCGTTGATGTTTACGCAGACAAAGCTAAGTTTGAGAATTGCCGCATCATTGGGTATCAAGATACACTCTTGCTACGTAATTTAACGGACAATGTAGACCCGAATAATTATGCCAATAATGCAACAGTTCAATCTTATCGGTCCTACTTCAAAAATTGTTACATCTCAGGGTCAGTAGACTTTATTTTTGGTCCCGGCATTGCCGTCTTCGACAACAGTGAAATTCGTTCTAGGTTAGCCGGACATGTAACTGCAGCATCTACACCACAGGGCCAGAAGTACGGCTTTGTATTCCTAAACAGTAAAATCACAGGTGAAGCACTGCTGTCCTCCCTTTCATCTGTTGATTTAGGAAGACCTTGGCGTCCATACGCTCAGACGGTGTATTTAAACAGTTATATGGGTGACCATATCGCTCCAGGAGGATGGAATAACTTCGGCAATTCCAAAAATGAAACTACAGCGTTCTACGCTGAATATGAGAGTTTCGGTCAGGGAACAACTCCTGCTTCCAGAGTAAATTGGTCACATCAATTATCAGAAGCGGAGGCTAAAGAGTATACACTTGAAAATATTTTTAATGCAGCTAGCGCTATAGGTAGCACAGATAGCTGGGACCCTACAGATCTTGCATCTGATAATAATATTCAAACTATTTCACCGATTCACATAGATACACCAGTGGGGATTGCTCCAACCTTACCATCAGTAGTTGAGGCAGTTTATGCTGATGGGGCAACGAAATATTTGCCAGTTGTATGGGATTCTATATCTCCCGAACAATTTGAGGTTGAAGGTCAATTTTCTATATATGGTTCTGTAAATGGGACGGAGCTTAAAGCTGAACTCATAATTACTGTTCGTACAGGTAGTTTCCTAACAGGACCTGAATCTGTAGACGTGGGTCAGAATTTAGACATTACCTACGGATGGTCTCGAGTTACAGCCGATGTGTACGGTGTTGACCTTACCCTTAGCTATGACCCTGAACAACTTCTATATGTTTCATCAGATTCATTATTAGATGGAATTCGTGTCATTAATGCTTCAGCAGACGATGAGGGTAAGTTACGTATTCTTTTAGCGAGTACTACTCCTGGTGTTAGTATTACTGGGACTCAACCGAGCATTCTCCAAATTCATTTTAAAGTTAAAGACATTTCAAAAACGACTACTGCTTCAATTATCGCCTCACAAATCACTGTTAGTGATGGTGAGGGGGATGAAATAGCCGTTGACGGGGCTTCATATGAGGTGAATGTTAAGGTCCCTGATACAGGCGGTGAAGTAGTTGAGCGAGGAGTCCTTCAGACAGCAGTTGCTACAGCAACTGAAGTAGCTTCATCAACAACAGCAGGTACTTTATGGGGACAAGTTGCACAATCAGCTATGGACTCATTACATGGAGGAATTACAAGTGCCGTGATTGTTCTAAACAACTTGGATGCTACGCAAGATGAAGTGAATCAAGCAATATCTATGTTATCAGATGAAGTTGAAAGATTTAATCAAGCTGTTATTCGTATTGCCAGCATGAATGATCTCTATTATTTAAGTTCTCAATACGGGATGACTTCTGGTGAAGGCGCCTGGAAGGATGTAAGTCGCTATGACTGGAACAAAGACAACAAAATCGACATTTTAGATTTAGCTAAGGTGGCTCAAATGATTTTCGCACAATAATATAAATTAAGCGAGGGCGTTTATATAGTGCGCCCTCTCCTATCTTATCTCTGAAAGGATAGATGAATTGAAATGAAAAAAGCTAACATTGTTTCGATAATAATCTGTATGTGTTTGTTTTTGAGTCCTATGACTATGTATGCAAGCGGTACTCCTGAATTTCTTCTCTCCTTGTCAAAACAAAATCCTATAGTTAATAACTCTTTGGAGCTTGTAATAACAGCTGATCATGCTAGTGATTTGTACGCGTATGAGTTAAATCTAAACTATGATGCTTCCAAACTGCAGTTTGAAGGCTACACTGCTGGAAGTGGGGGATTCAACATTGACGCCATTATTTTTGATGGAGGTGTTCGTCTAGCTCACACTGAGTTAGGAGAAACAGCAGGTAATAATGGGGATGTACCCCTTGCAACAGTTACTTTTAAGGCAATTGGGACAGGGGATAGTGAAATAATCTTGTCCAGTGCAAAGTTAGTTGATTCTAAGTTGAATGCTGTTAGCTACACTCCCAAAACTACGGCAAAAATGAAAGTTTCTAGTTCAGATAACAACAATGGAAATAATTACGGAAACAACGGTAGCGGCAATAATAACGGGAAAACAGAAGAACCAGCTGTGCAGAATACTTCAACAATAAATCCCAAGATTGTCTATGATGAAAAATCACAATCGGTCCATTCTTCTGTAGCTTTAGAATCCATTCAGAAAGCTCTCGATCAAGCAGCAGCTAATCAAAACGGGATAAAAAAAGTAATAATTAACATCGAAGCAAAAACTGGGGCAAATGAATACATTCTAACCATTCCGAGTTCCGCAATATCAAAGACCACTAAAAATTCTGAATTTGAAATTGTAACTTCTTTGGCTAGTGTAACGATTCCTGACCATATGCTACAAAATATTAATGAGCCCAATCAAGAGATAAGTTTGCACATTAATAAGGTAGATATCAATACTCTTTCAGCATCAGCTCAAAGATTAATCGGTAATCATCCGGTCATCGAATTAACATTGAAAAATAAAGGGGAGACTTTGGAGTGGAACAATCCTCAAGCTCCTGTAACAGTTAGCATCCCATATACTCCTTCTGATTTGGAATTGTTAAATCCTGAACATATTGTAGTCTGGTTTATCGATGCTTTAGGTGAACTCACTCCAATTACTAGCGGATACTATAATTCACAGTTAGGTAGAGTATTCTTCAAGACTACACACTTCAGCACATTTGCAACCGGTTTTATAGTTAAATCATTTAATGATATTCAATCAGTAGCTTGGGCGAAACATTCGATTGAAGTTATGGCATCCAAAGGAATAATTAATGGTTTTTCGGACACTGAGTTTCGCCCATCCCAAGCTATAACAAGAGCGGATTTTCTCGTATTGTTGGTCAAAACCTTAGAGTTGAACGGATCACTCGATAAGTCTTTCAAAGATGTTCCTTCACAAGCTTATTACAGCGATGCAATTCGAATCGCTAGTGGTCTCGGTATTGCTAAAGGGTCAGAAAATGGACTATTTAAACCGTTAGAATTTATTACACGCGAAGATATGATGGTTCTAACCGCAAGAGCTTTAAATATATCGGATAAAAATTTGCTAAGCGGAGATCAATCAATATTAGGCACATTTAATGATGCTGCAAAAATATCTAATTATGCGTCAAATTCTGTTGCTAGTCTTCTCAAAGCAGGATTGATTAAAGGAAGCGCAGGAAAAGTGAACCCTAAATCATCGACAACCAGAGCCGAAGTTGCTGTACTGATGTACAACCTCTATAACTTTTGAGTAATAGTATTACTATCATTCCAAGGAGGAATAATAATTTATGGAATTAAACTCTCCAATAAAGCGTCGGAATACTTTCGGTAGGAGATCGACAGCTATAGTTCTGGTCGCAATAATGTTGTTAACGATTATCTTACAGGGATTCTTACCAAAAGCTATTGCTGCTTCAACTTTCCCTGAGTGGCAGGTCAATACTCCATATGCAATTAACGACTGGGTTTTATTTAACAATGAAAACTACCAATGCATACAAGCCCACAATTCTCAAAATGGTTTAGAACCTTCGAATAGCCCCACCTATTGGGCAAGGGATGGAAAAGCAATCCCAGGAAAAATTGAAGCCGAGAACTGGGATAACATGAACGGTGTTCAGAATGAGTCAACATCTGATACAGGTGCGGGCTCTGACGTTGGGAGTATTGATGCAGGAGATTGGATGGAGTACAAGGTTAATGTAGCTATAACTGGTACTTATAAAGTGGATTTACGTCTTGCTACAAAGTATTCCGATAAGCAACTTCAATTACAGGACAGTAGAGGAACTGTTTTGGCTGCAGTGTATGTACCGAACACAACAGGGTGGCAAAAATGGACTACTGTCAGTGTATCAGCAAATCTAAACGCTGGTCCTCAGACTATTCGTATATTTACTAATACTGGAAGCTTCAATGTTAACTGGCTTAATTTCACCTTAGAGTCAACTAACCCTGAACCGACTACGCAACCAACTGCTCAGCCAACTGCCCAACCAAGCCCTGAACCGACATTTTCACCAGTCACAATTCCGGGACTAATTGAAGCTGAGAATTGGACTAGAATGAAAGGAGTTCAGACTGAAGCCAGTTCAGATACAGGTGGTGGTCTGAATGTGAGTTACATCGATGCTGGTGATTGGATGGAATACCAAGTTAATGTAGCTTCTGATGGAGTATTCGCAGTAGAATTCCGAATTGCCACTAAGTACTCTGATAAGAAATTACAGTTGGAAGACGAAGCGGGCAATATATTAGCAAAAGTAACTATACCTAATACAAGTGCTTGGACATACTGGGGGTCTACAAGTGCTGTTATCAAATTAAATGCGGGAATTCACAATTTACGATTAACAACAGATACTGGCGACTTTAATTTAAACTGGATGAAGTTTACTGATCTGTTGTCTGCATCAACACCCGCTGGGTTAACCGGTACAGCTGGTGATAGTAAAGTGAAGCTGGATTGGCCCAAAGCTACTGGAGCACTTTCCTATAATATAAAGCGTAGTTTGAATAGTGGCGGACCGTACACTTTAATTAGTGAATCCGTTTTAAATGAATATTCGGATAACGGTTTAATTAATGGTATCCCTTATTATTATGTTGTTAGTTCGATAACAGCTTATGGTGACTCGCCAAATTCAAATGAGATTTTGGTGACACCAATTGACCTGCCAGATGTTCCGGAAATCCCCACTGGACTCAAAGGAACTGCAAGAGATAGTCAAGTGACTTTGCAATGGGAAATAGTCGAAGGGGCAGAGCAATATCGTTTGCTGAGAAGTGAGAATGGGGACGATGAATACTCTATAATTGCAGAGGAACTGAAGTCAAACAAATATACTGATGGGAAATTGGAAAATGGTATTGTCTATAAATATGTTGTTGAAGCTAAAAATGCAGGTGGTATAAGTGAGCGGTCTGAGTCGATTTCGATTTCCCCGGTTTCTCCACTTGCAAAGCCTACTGATATTCAATCAGTTGTCAGCAGATCAAACGTAAAACTTATGTGGCAACCGGTAGATGGGGCAACTTCATATAATGTAAAGCGAAGCGCGCAGTCAGGAAAAAACTATTCTGTGCTGGCAACGGATGTGATTGATCCTGAATACTATGATGACTCTGTTACAAATGACGAAGTTTATTATTATGTCATTTCTGCAGTTGATGCTAATACAGAGAGTATGAATTCTGAACAAATTGCTGTTTCTTTCAGCCAAATCGAAACAGGTGTACCGACAGCTCCTGAGCAACTAACGATAGAAGCTGGGAGCAATATTATTCATTTACAGTGGGGGGAAGTAGTTGGCGCAAGTTCTTACAATGTGAAACGCGCTACTTCGATGGCTGGTCCGTTTACGACCATTGCGAGTGTAAACCAGAATAAGTATTCGGATAAAGAGGTGATTAATGGGACGACCTATTATTATGTTATATCTGCAATAAACACTACAGGACAGGGAGTTGATAGTTCGGTTCAGATTACCACACCGGCAAAAGTTATAGTGGTATCACAGGATGGAACAGGAGATTTCACTAAGATAACGGATGCGATAAACTCAATTCCGGCGGGCAATTCAATTAGACGTGTAATTTATATACGAGACGGTATTTATCATGAGAAGGTATCTGTTCCAAGCTCAAAGCCTTACCTGAGTTTTGTTGGCGAAAGCAGAGACGGAACAATCCTCACCTATGATGATTATTCTAATTCGGGAGTTGGTACGGGTAATAGTTACACTTTACAAATTTCTTCAAAAGATTTTACAGCTGAAAATTTGACGGTACGCAATACCTCATTTGAAAGAGGTAATGTTGGTCCGGCTGTAGCACTTAATGTAACAGGTGACCGGGCTATTTTTACAAATGTTCGATTAGCTGGATTTCAGGATACCTTATATGTAAATAGTGGACGTCAATATTTTGACCGCTGCATTATTGAAGGTGATGTCGACTGGATTTTCGGAAATGCTACTGCATATTTTTATGACTCGGAAATTAAATTCGTTGGCGGTTTCGGTGGGCATTTGACAGCAGCATCTACAGATCAGACTTCTGAATTTGGTTATGTATTCATGAATGCCAAATTGACCCGAGGTACTTCATCCATGAAAGACTTCGTTACACATGATTCTTGGAGAGCAGAGTGGGATATCGACAAAAACTTAGCTGCCACTAATCATACGATGGACTTAGGAAGACCTTGGAGAGCCTATGCTAATGTGAAGTACATTAACACGTGGATGGATAGCCACGTTAAATTGGCCGGATGGGATAATTGGTCTAATTCATCAAATGAATTGACTGCAAGCTATGGAGAATACAACTCTTCTGGTCCAGGTGCTAATGCGGCACAAAGGTTTAACTGGACGAGTCAACTTACATCCGAAGAAGCAAATCGCTATACAATTCAAAATGTGCTAAATGGAACAGATGGATGGGACCCTACATTATTTGGAAGCCTCCCTCATAAGCAACAACTACCTGATGCTCCGTCAGGATTAAATGTAGCTTTTTCAAATGAAGTTGAAGTGTCGTTAGGAGATTCACCTGTCTCGCTTTCTTGGGATACTGTAGAAGGAGCGAATTCTTATAATGTTTATCGTGCGACTAATACTGGAGGACCCTATTTGCCTATAACCTCAAATATACTTCCATCTCAAACTTCTGTGCTTGCTACTATTGAAGCAGAGAATTGGACCGCAATGTCTGGAGTCAGAACTCAGAGCACTAAGGATGAAGGCGGCGGCTTGAATGTCAGTTACATTGAAGCCGGAGATTGGATGGACTATGAAATAGACGTTCCTAAAGATGGTTTCTATACTATTGACCTACGTATCTCAGCTCCTGAAAGCGGCAAACAGCTGCAATTATTAACTGGAAATGGAACTGTGCTTGGAAATGTACAACTTCCCCAGACAGGAGATTGGCAGAATTGGGAGACCATTAGTGCAATTGTTAAGCTAACTAAAGGTAAACAGAATTTACGTATTTATGCGGTGACGGGAATTTACAATGTTAACTGGATTCGTCTGATGGAAGGGATGAAGGGGAAGGTTGAATATGCAGATGTAGTTCTCAATACAGGCACTC
Source organism: Paenibacillus sp. LS-5 (assembly GCF_056121505.1). Classification (NCBI taxonomy): domain Bacteria; kingdom Bacillati; phylum Bacillota; class Bacilli; order Caryophanales; family Paenibacillaceae; genus Paenibacillus; species Paenibacillus sp. LS-5. The sequence continues at coordinate 100,422 of NZ_JBWAVA010000006.1, forward strand.
CGTTTTATTACGTAGTGTCTGCTGTGAATTCAAATGGTGAGAGCTTATATTCAACTGAAAAGACGGTAATTTCTAAGTCATTAGTATTTGACCGTAATGCTGCTAAGCAATCTGACTTGTCTATGGCAGTAAAACTTGCTGGGGATACAGTAAAAGAAATTACTTTAGGCACATATTCGCTCGTTAACACAGTGGACTATACAGTCGATGATAATAAGTACTTATTCCGAAAGGCCTTTTTGTCTCAGTTAGAGTTGGGCAATCATACTGTAATAATAAAATTCACTTCAGGAACTGAGCTTCAGTTTAAATTTGAAGTGATTAATACAAGTGTAATGCCCAGCCAAACAATTTCCAAAGTACCTGAACTAGAATTATATACAATTGAGGGGATTTCTCCATTCTTACCAACAATCATTCCGGTACAATTTACAGATGAATCAGAGAAAGCTCTTCCTGTGGAATGGAGTACTGTGAGTGAAAATGAATACTCGTCTGAAGGTAAGTTTATAGTGCAAGGGAAGCTAAGTGGCACTGATGTAACAGCTACGGCCAATGTTACTGTTAAGGCTAAAGATTCAGTAGGGTTCATAACAGGTGGACATGACTTGCAAAATTATTTGAAAGACCTTCCTTTTGATATGCCTGAAATCGAGCTTCCAACCTTCCCTGAAGCAGATTTTAACATTGAAGATTATGGTGCAGTGGGAGATGGTATAACGAAGGATACTACTGCTTTTGCAGAAGCGATTGAGGCGGCAGCTCATGCAGGAGGAGGCCGAGTTATTGTACCTGCTGGGGTATGGCTAACAGGAAAGATTGAGCTTTTGAGTAATATTAATCTGCACCTAGAAGATGGAGCTCGAATCCTGTTCAGTCCAGATTACGAAGATTACGATTTGGTAAATAACAAGTATAGACCAATGCTTGAAGTGTCAGGACAAAATAATATTGCTTTGACTGGAAATGGTGTTATTGATGGTAATGGGCAATACTGGCGTTATGTGAAAAAAGGAAAGGTTACAGATACCCAGTGGAATTATTTACTCTCCTCAGGTGGAGTCCTTACCGAAAATGATACAGTTTGGTATCCATCTCAACAAGCCGTTGGTGTGTATCGTCCAATATTAGTTGATATTTATAATAGTACAAACATTTTAGTCGATGGGCCTACGATCACGAACTCACCGCAATTTGCTACTAGCTTTACAAAGGTTCAAAATTTAGTTGTTCGTAATACAACGGTTAATAACGATGCCTGGTATCAAAATGGTGATGGTCTTGATGTCACTTCTTCTCAAAATGTTGTTCTATATCACAACACTGTGAATGCAGGAGACGATGGCATTGGAATGAAAGCAAGTAATGATCCTAGTCCAACAGATGTGTTATCCAACGTAGTTATTGCAGACAATATTGTATTCCGTGCTCATGGGGGACTCTCTGTTGGAAGTAATACATCTGGCGGTATTCGAAATCTTGCCGTCCGTAACAATCAATACATTGGAACAGATAACGGGATTAATATCAAAAGCTCAGTCGGAAGCGGTGGGCCAATCGAAAACATCTATATTGATGGGCTTCATATGCAAGATATAGGGTACACCGCATTATCAATCAATGATTTTTACACAGGGCACAATGACACAGTAGATAATGCTCAACTAGGAGTAAACAATCGTGTTCCTGAAGTGAAAAATATTTATATTAGTAATGTCACGGTAGACGGTGCTTCTGAAGCTGTATCCATTGATACGTTATACAATGTACCTCTACGCAACCTTCAATTGAATAATGTAAGCATGGTAACTCAAACAGGATGGGTGTCTAGCAATACAGAAGATATTTTATTGAATGATGTTCGAATTGTTCCTGAGAAAGGGACTATTTATACTTTGAAAAATGCTTCAAACATCCAATTTAATAATGTTTTATGCCCTCCTGGAACAAGCACTTTTATTCATCTGACAGGAAGCGCGAGTAATATTCAGTTGAAGGACACTGATTATTCGCAGGCTGGAATACCGTTCCATTTGGATTCAGGAATTAGTCCCTCTGTCATTAAAGTTACAAACATTCGGATTCCTGAAGCGCCGACAAATTTAAACGCAGCTGTTGGACGAGTAGAGGTTCTGTTGACGTGGAACAAGGTGATCGGAGCGGAACATTATGTTGTTAAGCGGAACATGAATGGTTCAGAAGAGTATGTGGTTGTAGCTTCCAATGTCACAGGCAACACATATTTAGATAGCCAGCTGCAACCAGGAGACTATAACTATGTAGTAACAGCTGTTAATGCTAAGGGGGAGAGTGCGAGTTCAAATGTGGCCACCGGTATAGTGTTGTCCCCATCAGAAACCTTGCCTTACGCTTGGATTCAAGGAGAAGGTACAACATTTGCTGGACAACAATTTGATTTGGTATACGGTTTAAATAATGATAATGTTACACAAAACGAGAATCATAAGGTATACAAACAAGAAGTAACATTGAAATTTGACCCAGCCCTCGTTCGGTTTAAGTCAATAGATTTGCTGCAAGAAGGTTTGAAGTTAGATTCAGTTATTCAGGATGAGGATGATGAGACGGTTACAATAAATCTGATATCGGAGTCAGGCATAGACGCAGGAGGCGAAATGATCCAAATAAATTGGGAATCATCAAACCTGGATTATGCGGGTGAGACGGTAACTAATTTCAAGTTGAATACCATTATTGTTACAGAGATGAGCGGGACAAATTCTACACTGCCTAATACAATTCTAAATTGGACTATTAAAATTGATAAAACAGTGCTAGACACTAAGATTATAGCAGCATCTGCTCTTACATCGGATGCATACAAGCCTTCATCATGGTTGATTTTGCAAAATTATTTAACCTCCGCAAAATCAATTTTTGTAAGTAAGAATGCTACTCAACGTCAAGTGAATGCAGCGGCGGCAAATTTACAGCTGGCTATAGACATGCTAGATAACGTGTCGGACAGGTCTGCCCTGGCGTTAAACGTTACTGTAGCCCGAGAAGTTTCAACCTCTGCATTGTTAGGTAACAGATGGGGAGAATATTCACAAAATGCAGTAAATAGTTTAAACCAAGCCATAATTAAAGCTAACCTGGTTGTAGACAATCTAAATGCATCGGATTCTTCTATTGAACTGGCGATTAGCGAATTAGATGCTGCCTTGAGTCAATTCTTGGCTTCGGCTAATCCTGCAGATATTGGAGATTTAGCTATACTCTCTGCGCATTACGGCATGGATTATACTCAAGAGGGGTGGAGTCAGTATAAACTGTATGATATTAACAAAGACAATATTTTAGATATTGTAGACCTTGCTGCATTGGCCAAACTCATTCTAGGGAAATGATGTATTCAAGGACGAGCTATTCATTTAGCTCGTCTTTTTATTGATGTTTATAAAATGAAACAATATTTTCAAAAAAAGAAACTCATTAATCTTGGGAAAAAGTTATTATTAAGAGTAGACTCTATACGAAATGAACTGGGGGGAATCATGATCTCCTTACTATCAAGAAGCCCTATTAAAATAAAATTACTTATTTATTTTCTTCCGCTTCTTATTCTATCTGTTGTGTTTACAGGCTCGTTTTCATACTTCACTGCCATTAAGCAGCTTGAAAGAAATGCTTATTATTTACTAAGTGATACGACTGATCAAACAGGATATTTCCTTAATGATAAGTTGTATACAATTTTTGAAGAGCTTGTACTAATTGAAAATAATACGGCTTTTCAAAATATATTATTAAATGTCGATCAGGAAAAAGATGGTCGCCGTTACGATGATATTATTCAACTGCATAAGCAATTTGAGGATGCCTATCAGAATCATTTACAAGTCATTGATTCTATATTTGTTACATTCAATAATGGAAGGACTTTTAATATTCAGAAGGATTTCATTCCAAAGAATGTTGGTACTAATCTTAATGATTGGCTGGAAAAATACAATTTAAATGATGCAGCTAGTAGTTATTACTGGTTAAATACGCACAAGGATCAAGTTTTTGATACCGTCAATTCACGAAATGTCATAAGTGTTTTTAAAATTATTGGTACACCAACCACTGAAGTTAGCGGACTTGCTCTAATTAATATGAAAGAATCTTATCTTCTTGATATTTTACAGAATGTTAATGTCAGTCCAAATGGAGCTTTTGCTTTAATCAGTCCAGACGGCGTGATGTATTCCAAGCCATTAGCTCAAGATTATGCTATAGGAGAAGATGTAATAGATAAGATTCGTCATAGCTATAATACACAGGGAGATTTGCAGGAAGAGAGCGTAAGCAATCATCAGATGATGATCCGCTATACAACACTGTCTCTAAATGGCTGGAAACTGGCTGCAATCGTTCCAGAAAGCGATATCTTAGATAAGGCAGAGCAGATTAAATCCATTACTCTTTGGATTATGGCGGTAATTTTAGTTGTATTTATTATTTTTGCAACTTATTTTGCAAGCAGTTTAACGAATCCAATTCGCTTCTTGTCTAAACAAGTGAAGAGTTTCCGACAAGGAAATATTAATGTTAGTTTTCATCTTGATGAACATAATGAGATTGGAGTACTTGCGAATGGCTTGGAAAATTTGGCTGATTCTGTTGGTCAATTGTTAAATCAAGTTAAAGATGAACAAGAACAGAAAAGGCAAATCGAAATATTAGCATTACAAGCACAAATACAGCCACATTTCCTTTATAATACACTGGGATCCATTAAGCATATGATTGATTTAGGGGAGAAGGAAAAAGCCTCAACGATGGTAAGTGCCTTGACACACTTCTTTCGCATTGGAATTAGTAGAGGTCGTGAAGTCATTTCTCTGCAAGAGGAAATTGAGCATATAAGAAACTATTTACAAATTCAAAATATTCGTTATCAGAAGGATTTTGAATTTATTATTCAAGTAGAAGAAGAACTTATGCATCTCCCTATTATGAAATTAACCCTCCAACCTATTGTTGAGAATGCTATTTATCATGGCATTAAAAACAAACGACGTAAGGGAATTATCAAAATATCAGGCCGCCGGCACGAAGATGTGGCTTTAATTGAGGTTTTTGATGATGGCGCAGGTATGGATAGTGAAAAGATCAACCAAATGAATCATTCAATTCAATCGATGGATATTCAAGAAACTCCTTTAACATTTGGGCTTCGTAATGTTCACAGACGATTGGCACTTCAATTTGGTAATGAGTTTGGTATCCAACTGGATGGCGTAGAGGGAGAATATACTCAGGTCACTATTAAAATTCCGTTTACCAATAAAGAGGTGGGGTTTCGTGCATAAATTAGTTATTGCGGATGATGATGAATGGATCAGAGAAGGGCTAAAACGAAATATTCCTTGGGACAGCCGGAATATAGAAGTTGTTGGCGTGGCAGAGGATGGAAATGAAGCCTGGGAGCTCATTCAAAAGGAAAAGCCGGATATCCTGCTCTCAGACATTCGAATGCCCTTCATGGATGGTCTCAAGCTTGCTGCACAAGTTAAACAATTTGGTTTAGATATGAAAGTAGTGTTCTTAACAGGCTATGATGACTTTTCCTATGCGAAAGAGGCACTGCAATTACAAGCTTTTGACTTCATATTAAAGTATGAGGATAACGAAAAAATATTACAGACAATTGGAAATGCAGCTACAACGTTAAATGAAGAAAGAAGATTACGAGAAAAAGATTTAAAGAGCCATGAGCTTTTTGTAAATCAATTCTTTAGTGGATTGATTTTAGGAACGGTTAATGATGAGGCAATTAAACGTGATGCAAGGTTGGTTGGATTAGAATTTAGCGGATTAATGTTTGCTGTAGCCGTTTTGGATTTGGACAGTGTTGGACGATTCCTTAAACCTAATAAACCTGTTGATTTGGAGTTGCTCTTATTTACACTCAAAAACTTGTGCAAGGAGGTATTGGAGGCTGCTACCTGTGCAGGAATTCAGGTGTATGCTTTTCAATATAATCACCGGATCAATCTACTGTTTAATTATCCTGCTGCAGATCTAGAAGGATTTAATAATGAAATTATGCGAATTACTCATCAATTAAAAGGGCTAATTGAACAATATCTTAAAATCAATGTGAAGATTGGCATTGGGAGTACTGGGGAAGGCTTCAAGCATGTTTCAACTTCTTATGAAGAGGCTTTAATTGTAATACAGACGAGAGATATTACGTTCGCAGAATCTATTGTTTTTTATGATCAAGTGAAATATTCGACTAATTCACATCAAGCCATCCTTCAAAAGGTTATGGATTATATTTCGAATCATTACCATGATGAAAATTTAGACTTACCAGAAGTAGCCGAAACAGTTCACATTGCACCTGCCTACGTGAGCAGGTTATTTAAAAGATATACAGATATAAACTTTAAAGAGTATGTTGTCAAAGTTCGTATTGATAAAGCTGTTGAACTGCTGGTACATACCGATTTGAAAGTATATGAAATCGGTGAGAAGGTAGGATACGTTAATACTCAATATTTCAGTTCGTTGTTTAAACGCCAAAAGGGTCTTACCCCTATCGAATATAGGCAGCAGTATAGCTCATACTAGTCATTTTATTGAACAATTGCTCAACCTTGCTCTGATTTTTAAAGGAGTAAGGTTATTTTTTTGAGGGAACGATAGTTAAAAAAAACAAACAATCTTTACAAGATATATTATTTAGTTAAAACGGTATATCACCTATTATTCTTATGAGGTGATTAAATCATGAATATGAAACAACCACTGGCAACAGGAAAAATGCCGGGAGCGTCAAAGAGAAAATACAAGAAAATCGGCAATGATAACGTATTTCCATACGTTCTAATCATCCCGACTCTCATTCTCATGGCGGTTATTATGTTTTTTCCAATTTTACGGGTCTTTGAGTTAAGTTTGCAAAACTATGATTTGACTCGACCAATGGATGACGGCTTTGTGGGGTTGAGTAATTTCAAGCAAATTTTGTTCCATGATGATCTATTTCCAAGCTCTTTATGGATAACGGTGAAATGGGTAGTTATTGAAGTCTCTCTTCAGCTTGTATTGGGCTTAGGGGTGGCACTCCTCCTTAATCAGACATTCCGGTTTAGAGGTGTTGTTCGCTCGCTTGTACTGATTCCTTGGGCGGTATCAGGGGTTCTTACAACAATGCTTTGGTCCCTTATGTACAACCAGCATATCGGTGTAATTAACGACATTCTAAAACGGCTAGGTATCATTGAACAAAATATTGCTTGGCTTTCAAACACTGATACAGTATTTGGGTCAGTCATTGTTGCTGAGTTATGGAGAGGTATTCCATTCTTTGCGGTTGCATTGCTTGCATCACTACAATCAGTTCCTAAAGAAGTTTATGAATCATGTGAAGTGGATGGAGCTGGCCGGTTTAGAAAGCTGTTTTCGATTACGCTTCCGTATCTGAAAGAAAGTATTGTTTTCACAACCATGCTTAGAGCCATCTGGGAATTTAACTCTATTGATATGATTTTCACCATGACAAATGGTGGGCCAATGAATATGACAACCACGCTTCCCATTTATATGTTCCAAACGGCGATTCTGAACGGAAATTATGGATATAGTTCTGCTATGGGGGTTCTCTCATTTGCTGTTCTGATGGTCTTCGTTATCGTCTATATGAGATTAAGTAGAGGTGGCCAAGATGATTAAATTAAAACATGTTTCCAATAGACTTCTCTTGTTCTATATTCCATTGGTAGCTACCCTATTGTTTGTTTTAATTCCTTTTCTTTGGGCAATATCTACTTCTCTAAAACGTGAAAACGATATTATCAGTTCTACCATCCGCTACATTCCTAGTCCAATAACGTTTGATAACTTCATTAAGGTGTGGAGCGTCAATAATTTTTCGGTCTTTTTTGTGAATAGTTTATTAATCTGTTCTGTATCTGTTATTTTTATAACACTACTTTCGATAGCTAATGGATACGCATTGAGTCGTTTCAAATTCGTTGGTAAAAATGCATTTATGCTCATTTTGCTTGGTACACAGATGCTTCCGGTAATTTTATTTGTTATTCCACTGTTCTTGATATTTAAAAATATGGGGATTATGAACACGCCATTTGCTATTATTTTGTTCTATATTGTATCTCAAGTCGCTTTCAACTCCTTACTAATGCAAGGGTTTGTTGGAGGTATTCCTAAGGAAATTGATGAAGCGGCCATGGTAGATGGAGCTGGAAGATTTAGAGTTATTTTCACCATCATTACTCCTGTAATTCTACCCGGGATCGTAGCAACAGCACTATTTGCTTTTATCGGCTGCTGGAACGAATTTTTGGTTGCCTTCTCATTCCTGACTGATGCGTCTAAATTTACGATTCCAATCGGTCTTAAATATTTGATTGGTCAATACAGTGTCGAGTACGGTTCACTTGCTGCAGGAAGTATTATCGGTTTGATTCCACCTATCATACTGTTCATGTTCATTCAACGTTATTTGATTCAAGGCCTAGCCGGAGGCGCTGTCAAAGGATAATAGGAGGAGAATATGTCTTACGCAAAAATTATTGAAGCATGGATATCTGACCAAGATGATGGAACATACATCAATCCCATTCTACATGCTGACTATTCAGACCCAGACGTGATTCGTGTTGGTGATGATTTCTATATGACTGCTTCTAGTTTTGGTCATATTCCTGGTTTACCGATTCTGCATTCAAAAGATTTAGTCAATTGGGAGATTATTAATCATGCTATCCCTAAAATGAATTTGGATGGATATGATCAACCACAACATGGAAATGGTGTTTGGGCACCAAGTCTTAGATTTCATGATGGATTGTTCTGGATATTTTATGGTGATCCAGATGTCGGAATTATGATGACTTCAGCTAAAAATCCAGCTGGTGAATGGACGCCACTGCATGTAGTGCAAGAAGGAAAGGGGTTAATTGATGCATGCCCTTTTTGGGATGAAGACGGAAACGCCTACTTAATTCATGCTTATGCGAAAAGCCGTAGTGGTATTAAGCATAAGCTACGCTTAAACCGGATGTCTCCTGATGGAAAAAGCTTACTTGGTGAAAGTGAAATTATCTATGATGGGACAGAAAACCATCCAACACTGGAAGGTCCAAAACTTTACTATCGAAATGGTTATTATTATATCCTTGCACCTGCCGGTGGGGTTGCGACAGGTTGGCAGACGGCGTTTCGTTCCCGCAATATTTGGGGTCCTTATGAGGACAAAATTGTGCTTCAGCAAGGGGAAACTTCTATCAATGGGCCGCATCAAGGCGGTTTAGTAGAACTTGAATCTGGTGAATCGTGGTTTGTTCACTTTCAGGATAAAGGCCCCTATGGTCGAGTTGTTCATCTGCAGCCAGTTCATTGGGAAGATGACTGGCCGCTAATGGGAGATATTCAACCTGGCAAGACAATTGGTGAACCGGTAATGAGGTATAGAAAGCCTAATGTGGGCCTAACATACGCAGTGAAGGTGCCTGCAACGTCAGATGAATTTATTACTCCAACACTAGGACTTCAATGGCAGTGGCAGGCTAATCCCAAGGAGTCATGGTATAGTCTAGATACAAGACATAGTTATCTTCGGCTTAATGCTACCAATAGTAATAAGGAGGGAATTTATTATGCTCCCAACCTTCTACTGCAGAAATTTCCTGCTCCTAGATTTGTAGCATCTTGCAAAGTGGACCCTTCAGGACTTACAGCGGGCTGTTTAGGAGGTCTAATTGTATTCGGCTATTCATATTGTTATTTGGCCGTTCAAAAGCTTCAGGATGATGAGCAGAATAATACAGTGACACTTTCGCTCATTCAAGGGGATGAATCTGGAGAAAAGCATCTGTGGTCTGTTTCCTTGAATACACTAAGTAGTATTATTTTACAAACTGAAGTGTTTAGAGATGCAACGTGCAGATTTGGGTATCAAATTGAGGGAGAACGATTCACTTCTATAATGGTTGAATCCTTTCAAGCAAGAGAAGGTCATTGGGTAGGTGCGAAGACAGGAGTATTCGCCAAGAGCTCAGATAGAGAAGGATACTTGGATATCGATTGGTTCCGGATAACCAAATAACAAGATGTGCAGGAGGTACACGTGCCCAATCCTAATGAACCATTGGTAAAACATATATACACTGCAGACCCATCAGCACACGTTTTCGAAGGTAAGCTTTATATATATGTTTCTCACGATTTAGAGAATAGTGTGCCTAACAGTTTAGACGGGGACCATTATGCCATGGAGGACTATCATATTCTATCTATGGATGATATGTCATCCGAGATTGTTAATTATGCTAACGTACTACATATGAATGATGTTCCTTGGGTCTCAAAACAAATGTGGGCACCTGATGCAGCTTATTATAAGGGGAAATACTATCTTTATTTTCCGGCTCGTGATCACAGTGGGATATTCAGAATAGGAGTTGCAACTGCGGATTCTCCAGTAGGCCCATTCCAGGCCGAATCAGATTACATGGCAAGGAGTTTTAGTATCGACCCAGCTGTATTTACTGATGAAGATAATCAAGCCTATCTTTTCTTTGGCGGTCTACGTGGTGGGCAACTCGAGAAGTGGAGCACGGGAAGTTACTTGCCGGATGGAGTGGAACCAAGCGAGAATGAACCGGCACTGGGTCCGCGAGTAGGGCTGTTAAATCAGGATATGCTTTCCTTCAAAGATAGTGTGCATGAAATTTCAATAGTTGATGAGCAGGGGCATCCCATCACTGCGGGAGATGAAGAGAGAAGATATTTTGAAGGCCCGTGGATGCACAAATATGAAGGGAAATACTATTTAAGTTACTCAACTGGCACCACACACAAAATTGTATATGCTATGGGTGATAGCCCTCTCGGCCCGTTTGTGTATCAGGGAACGCTGCTCAATCCTGTTATAGGATGGACCACACATCATTCTATCGTGAAATTTCAGGACAAATGGTATCTTTTTTATCATGACAGTTCATTATCTAATGGTGTAAGTCACAAACGTTGCGTGAAATATGCGGAGTTAAAATATAATGAGGACTTGACTCTCCAGCTGGTTGAATCATACTAAATTAGGTTAGCGTGCTCTAATGATTACAAGGTTATATGTTACAAAGTTGTTGGATTTCTGGATCACTATATGAATATATCTAATATACTGGGATATACTATTATTAGACCATTTAGGAAGAAAAGCTGCTGCTTATAAAAAACAAGATTGTACTCATAAACGAGGCAGTCTTGTTTTTATAAGAAATGAAGTATTGAACCTGATTTGGATATTTTTAGGTGGTTAGTAGTAATTAAAACTGTTTGCAATAAAAAAGTAGTAAACTGACGCAGTTCATATATAAAAAGCATGATTATCAAAACAACTCGAGTGAGTTGTTTTTTTGTGGCCAAAATAGGAAATTAATCGGCAATGGGACTAAGTTATAAGATTATTGATTCCAAGTTTACCTGATGATGCATTTGTTATACGAAAAAAATATTATAAACTGGAGGTAACAATAAAATTTTTAAAAAGAATATTACTTATTGTGGCCATTGTATTTATTGTAATTATTCTTGCAGTTGTGGCGGTTTTCTCATTTCTGTCATACCGCAATAATAATTATTATTAATTTGTAAAGACTGACAAGTCAATAGAAGCTCAATATACGGCACTTGGATCCAATAAGGTTTCATATTCTGAATTCGACGCAGAAAATAATAGCTATAAAAAATATGAGGTTTGGTATCCATCCAGAATGAAAGGTAGTTCTTCCGCATATCCTCACATTGTAATGGCAAACGGCACGGGAATCACGGCCTCAAAATATAAATCGGTTTTTAAGCATCTTGCATCTTGGGGGTTTATTGTAGTCGGAAATGAGGACGGAAATTTGAGAACGGAAGCTTCATCATCCGCAAGTCTTGACTTTATACTGAGTCTAAATAAAGACAGCGCGAGCGATTTCTATGAGAAAATTGATGTTGGTAACATTGGAATCGGCGGACACTCGCAGGGAGGTGTGGGAACAATAAATGCCGTAACCAATCAGAAGAATGGTAATTTCTATAAAGCCATGTTTACGGCAAGTGCCACTTCAAGCTACTGGGGACAGGAAAACGTATTCGGTACGGAATGGAGCTACAACATAGCCAAAATCAATATACCCTATTTTATGGATGCCGGTACGGGGAATTTTGATGCGGGAACAGCAGAAGACATAACGGCTACGGAAGGGCAAGGTATTACTCCACTTTGGTCACTTAACAAGAATTATACGAATGTTCCTGGTTCGGTAACTAAAGTTATGGCAAGGCGTGTAAACACTGACCACAGTGATATGCTGAATCATGCTGACGGATATATGACAGCTTGGTTTATGTATTGGCTGAAAAATGATCTACAAGCAGGAAAGGCATTCCTTGGTGACAATGCTGAGATCCTTACAAATGCTAATTGGCAGGACGTAGTGAAAAATCTCTAAATATACCTTCAGTTTTGAAGGTGCTAAACTTATAATATTACAGTAAAAAAGTGGTGCCGGAATTTGCTTCCGGTGCTTTTTTTGCTTTATGCCAAAAGATTTCCTGGAATGATCCTCCCAACTTTAAAAAGCGATACCTATGTTTGAATTCCATTATATTAACCTCCAAGTATGCAGCCCTATACTTAAGAAAGATCCTATGTCTGAATTCTAGCAAATCAAATTTTACAAGGAGGACTATACATGATAAAGGCAAACATCGAAAAAATTAATAAATTCCCGCTCATGGATGGGGAACTCACAAGTGTAGAATGGATGGAAAGCATAAAGACGCCAGACCCGAATCCATTGGGATTACACCTTGTGAATGGTGGTAGCTATTATAGAGTTATTATGAAATTACATCCGACGGAACAATCCAATATTACGGTGATGATGTATCTGCCGGAACCCGCAGCATGGAATGGGAAGTTCCTGGGGACTGGAAATGGAGGCTATGCCGGAAGTATTGCAGAAGGTGGACTCATGAATGGGATTGGCCGAGGCTACGCCACGGCTAATACCGACCTGGGAACAACACTGGATCCGGATGATTGTATCGGGCTTTCTGAGGTATGGATCGATTTTGGACATCGAGCAACTCATTTAATGACCGTAGTCGGGAAGCAACTAACTACATATTTCTATGGCAAAGCTCCGAAATATTCTTATTTTGCAGGAGGTTCTACTGGAGGACAGCAGGCTCTTTCCGAGGCACAACGATATCCGGAGGATTATGACGGAATCGTCTGTCTCTCTCCGGCTTTTGACAGAATCAGACTGCACAGCTTCTTCATCTGGAATTGGCAGCAGCTTCATGGACGAGAAGAGGCTACATTTACTCCGGAACAGGCGCAAAGATGGAAAGACAGCATTGTACAAGTATATGGAAAAGCCTGCGGGAGCAATGAGGATGATGCATTTTTGGCTTATCCCGGCGGTGTTAAGGGGAATCCGATGGATGATCCTGCGCTGCAGGAGGCCATTGAGGAGCAATTGACAGCAGGCCAGAAAGAGGCGCTGCGATTAATGTATGACGGACCCAAAGACCCGGTTACAGGTGAGCGTATTATTGCACCGTTTCTGCCTGGTTCGGAGACGGAAAGTTTAAGTCTGGTTGATATGAGTAATAAGGAGTTCTTTTCACGCGGATTCTTTTTTCCGTTCCGATGGATTTGGGGCAAGGATTATAATTTTATGAAATTTGATTTTCATAAAGATCTGCAGGAGGCAATCACACAACTGAGTCCTATACTGGATGCGACCAATCCGGATCTCGATACATTTAAAGCACGTAATGGAAAGCTGTTGGTCGTTGGCGGCAGTGTAGATGCTATTATCCCATATACAGGATTCTTGGATTATTACCACAAGGTCATTGCAGAACAGGGGGGATTGGAAGAGACGAAAGCATTCTTCCGTTTCCTGTTGATGCCAGGTTTTTCGCATACAGTGGGGGGGCCCGGTGTACAAGAGGTGGGAATAGTAGGGCTCACAGCAGTTCCGCAGGATCCGGAACATGACGTCATTTGTGCCTTGGAGCAGTGGGTGGAGCAGGGGGTCGCACCGGAGAGGCTGCTGGGGACCCATTTTGAGAGAGGTAGTGCTGGACTGGAGTTTGATCACGCAAGACCGTCTTATGTTTATCCTTACGTAGCTAAATACACGGGAGGCGATCCTAAAAATCCGGAAAGCTATTGCCCGGTGGAAGATGCGGAAGCATATGAATAAATCGAAGAAATGATATAAAGCTGTATCTGATGATTCAAAAATACATGGTGAAAAGGAAGAGGGAGATCAGAAGTGCATGATGTAAAAATGGAGCAATATGAAATTGACCATATTCAGAAAGTAAGAAAGCTGGCACCGGAGTGTATGGTGCTGCTGAAATCGGATGGTAGCTTCCCGTTGCCGAAGGCTGAGCGAATCGCCTTGTACGGCAGTGGTGCGAGACGGACGCTCAAGGGAGGAACTGGCTCCGGTGATGTGAACGTCAGAACCTACACTACAGTGGAACAAGGGCTATTGAACGCCGGAATTGAGATTACTACGAAGAATTGGATGGATGCCTACGATAATATCCGGGCAGAGGCGCGTATCAAATTTCGAGTATGGCTCAAGGAGAAAATCGCTTCTGAGGGGATCGACACGCTGATGGAGACGTTGAGCATCGTCATGCCGGAGCCGGAGTATGATCTTCCGCTCGACGGAGAAGGCGATACGGCAGTCTATGTCCTTGCACGAATTTCCGGAGAAGGTGTGGACCGTCAGGAGGTGGCCGGAGACCTGATGCTGAGTGAGACTGAAATCCGGGATATTGTGCAGCTGGAAAAGCAATATCGTAAATTTATATTGGTTTTGAATGTTGGCGGTGTAGTGGATTTGTCGCCGTTGGCTGGACAGGTAAGCAATATCCTGCTTTTATCCCAGCCGGGTATGACCGTAGGAGATTCCTTTGCGGATGTACTGCTGGGTAAAGCTTACCCATCCGGAAAGCTGGCTACTACTTGGGCTGCCTGGGAGGATTATTGTAAAGTGGGGGATTTCGGAGACCGCCATGATACACATTATCGCGAAGGCATCTATGTGGGCTACCGGTATTTTGATTCGGTAGGGAAACAGCCCCTGTTTCCTTTTGGCTTCGGACTTGGATACAGTACTTTTTCTATTATCACTGGAAAGCCCCGGCTGCAATCAACTACTGTGACAGTGCCTGTAACTGTAAGGAATACAGGCATACATCGTGGCAAAGAGGTGGTACAGTTATATGTTTCTGTGCCTGAAGGAAAGCTGGATCAGCCCTATCAGATGCTGGCGGCTTTTGAAAAAACCTCCGAATTGGCACCAGGAGAAACCGCACAGCTGACTATGAAGTTCACAATGGAAAGTCTTGCATCCTACGATGCAGAAGGCAACTGCCGGATGCTGGAGACGGGAGATTATATCCTGCGAATTGGCAACAGCAGTCGCAATACTGAGATCGCTGGCGTGGTAAGACTGGAAGATACAGTTGTCGTTGAGCGGGTTAGTCATGTGGGGGGCCGTTCGGATTTCATGGACTGGAAGCCGGAGAAAATGAGAACAGACCGAAGTAATCAGGTAAGCCCTAATATGTTTTTCCTTACCGCCTCTGCTTTTGCACCTGTCACGCATGCCGCCCCAAAACTGGATGAGAAGGCACTGGCGCTGGTGCAGACGCTGAGCGATAGAGAACTGGCCCATCTATGTACTGGAGGATTTGTCGGTGAAGGCAGCAAGAGCATCATTGGTGATGCAGCGATAACGGTGGCAGGCGCGGCTGGGGAGACGACCAGTCTGTTTATTGAGAAAGGTATCCCTCGGCTGGTAATGGCAGACGGCCCGGCGGGCTTACGGTTGAGCCGGCAGTATGGTGTGGATGAATACGGTATCTTTTCTGTGAATCCGGAGAAAGACGAGAATGATCTGGAGCTATTGCCGGAGGCGCTGCTCCAACAGGTGCTTGCTGCCTTCCCCGACGCAGTGAAGCCTGAGCGCAAAGGTGAGCTTTATGAGCAAAATTGCACGGCTATTCCAGTAGGGATAGCACTGGCACAGAGCTGGAATCCGGCACTTAGCCAAGAGTGTGGGGACATTGTAGGGGAAGAGATGGAGCGGTTTGGCATACATCTCTGGCTGGCACCAGCAATGAATATTCACCGAAGTCCCCTTTGCGGCAGAAACTTTGAATATTTTTCAGAAGATCCTCTGATCAGCGGGATAATGGCGGCAGGCATCACCAGGGGAGTCCAAAAGCATCCGGGCCGGGGCGTTACCATCAAGCATTTTGTTTGTAATAATCAGGAAACCAACCGTTTCTTTTCTAACAGTGTAGTTAGCGAGAGGGCACTTCGTGATATCTATGCGAGGGGCTTTGAAATCACTGTGAAGGAGTCAGCGCCGCTCGCTGTGATGAGTTCATACAATTTATTGAATGGGGAGCACACCTCACAGAGATATGATTTGATGGAAACTCTGCTTCGGGAGGAATGGGGGTTTCAGGGAATCGTCATGTCAGACTTTATTTCTGGCGATCAGGTGGTGCCGAGTGAAACGAACAAACATGCTAAGGTCTGCGCATCCGGTAGTATTGCAGCGGGCAACGATATCATGATGCCTGGAGGAAAAGCCCATCTAGAGAATATGCTGAGTGCACTGCAGGATAAGGAGGCTGCTTATCCGCTGACCAGAGCAAATTTGGAGAGATGTACTTCAAGAATGATTTCTATAGCATGGAAGCTGGCAGGGAATAATTAGCGGCGAGAGGCGGCAGGATATGCACAATATTAAGTTGGAACCATGGGAGAAGATTTCGGATGAGGTCCGGAAGTGGCTGCCCATCATTGAGGAGAAAAAATATCCGGAGATTCCAGAGGAACCGAAAACGGGCAAGCTTTACCGTATGTATCCCGAAGGAGCTTTCGGTGGGAATGGTAGTCGTTTTCACGGTATTTTGCGACTGGGAAAGAAGACGGATAAGCTGTTGATTTTTTTTAATGGCGGCGGAGTATCCTGGAACGAGTACACTGCGGCCAGACCCAACAGTTTGTTCACCACCCATTTACCCGACAGATACTACTTTAATAACACGGATTGGATGGGAGACTATGCTCTAAACCATAGTGTATTTGCTTCCAGGGAAGACAACCCCTTTCAGGAATGGACCATCATCAATATCCCTTATTCCACCGGGGATTTCCACTGCGGGACCGGAGGCTTCCCCTACACTGCCCTGGATGACACTCGCCGAAAGCTGTCTCATCACGGCTATCTAAACACCATGGCCTTGTTGCGAATGGCCAAAAGGTGGGTGAAGAGCCCTGAGACCTTGTTAATTGCAGGTGTCAGTGCCGGAGGCTTTGGGGTGTCGCTTATGGCAGAGGATGTAATCAGTGAGTTTCCAGAGTGTGAAAATATAACATGTGTTGTAGACAGTTCTTTATTGCTCAAGAAGGACTGGAGCCTTGTAGCAAAAGATGTATGGCAAAGCCCGGAGCATATCTGGAAACGATTGACGGGGGATAATATTACCCTCGATTCCTATACAGCCCTGTATCAAAAATTTGGTGCCAGGTTGAAATACCTGTTTGCCAGTTCTCCCCGAGATGCCTTGCTGGTTCAAGCTCAGAATGCTCTAAATGGCAAGGGACAATTCTTTGATAAGGCTAGTGGGCAGCACTATCAGAGTACCTTGAGAGAAATGTGCAGCAAGCTGCTCGAACGAATTCCCACAGCAGGAATTTTCATTTTTGAGCGTCCAATGCACGAACAGGAATATCAGGATGCGGAACTGACCATGCACTGTATCCTGGATTCTGCACACATGTTTGAACACAGGGAAGATGGGAAGAGTGCTTGTGAGTGGATATTAAGTGCGCTGGATGGTCGGGTTGAGCGGATCGGACTGGGGTACCTTTAATTATTTGCAGTAAGGGGGGGAAGATGATTAAAACGAATTGGGTCTGGATTCCAGGTTGGGAAGCTGAGGACAAGGAAGAACCGAGGATCATCTATTTCCGCAAGCAGATTGAATTGAGTAAAGTTCCGGAAAAACTGGAAATACAGATATCGGCTGATTCGAGATACAAGCTATATGTGAACGAAAACCTGATTGAGATTGGACCGAGCAAAGGTGATCATCAGATTTGGTATTATGACACCGTAGATTTGGCAGAACATCTTATAGATGGGAATAATATTCTGTCTGTTATTGTTCTCCGCTATCCGATGGAGCATACGAAAGGCAGTAGCGGGATATTTCGCACACATACACCAGGGCTCTATTTCGCAGGAAAGTATGTGGATGACAATGGAGATGTTGTCAGCCTATCTGCTGACGAGAGCTGGAAATGCTTAAGAGAGTCAAGTATTAAGATATTACCGGAGCAGATGGGATGGGCACCTTTATATATTTTAGAGGAAGCATCCGGCAATCCAGATACTTTTGGATGGATGAAGGAAGATTACCAGGATAGTAAATGGCAGTCAGCAGAGGTGATAGGGTGGCAAATTGTGATAAATAAAGCGGGTAGTCCTGGTAATCTTCAAGCCAGGACAATACCCTACATGAATAAAGTTCCAAGAAAATTTGAGGGTCTCCTTGCAATCCGGGATTCAAAAGTAAAAGAATCGGAATGGAACAAAATGTTAGCAGGAACGGAAGCTATTACCCTTTTGCCGCATTCAAAAGAAGTTGTTGAAATCAATGCCGGAGAGTTGATGACTGGATTCCTTAGGCTCTCTGTAATAAATGGGAAGGGGACTAAAATCAAAATACTGCAGTCCGAGGGATACGTTCTACC
Source organism: Paenibacillus sp. LS-5 (assembly GCF_056121505.1). Taxonomy (NCBI): domain Bacteria; kingdom Bacillati; phylum Bacillota; class Bacilli; order Caryophanales; family Paenibacillaceae; genus Paenibacillus; species Paenibacillus sp. LS-5. The sequence continues at coordinate 119,266 of NZ_JBWAVA010000006.1, forward strand.
AGAAGAACCGAATACGCCCAAGCTCTCTATGCCGAAAAAAGGAGATCGTCTAGACTATAAGAATGGACAGCTGAATGGATTAACGGATACCTATGAAGTAGTCGGGCTAGGTCGAAACGGCGAGGCAGAGACGTATGAACCCTTTTGGTTTCGGACCTTCCGCTTTATTCAGCTTGAGATCGTTACAGCGGATGAACCCTTAACCATTACAAGCTTTGATTACAAGGAAACAGGATATCCTTTGGAAGTAAAAACATGGGTGAAGACCTCTGACGAATCCATGCAAGCCATTTGGAACATCAGTGAGAGAAGTTTGAGAAGATGTATGCATGAGACGTATGAAGATTGTCCCTTCTATGAGCAGCTTCAGTATGCGATGGATGCCAGATCACAGATTCTGTTTACTTATACGACCTCTGCTGATGATAGATTGGCACGTAAGTGCTTTGATGATTTTCGTAGATCCAGGCGTTATGACGGCATGATTAACTGTTCCTACCCAAACTATACTCCTCTTGTTATCCCTGGTTTTTCTATTTATTATATTATAATGCTTTATGACCATATGATGTACTTCGGCGATAAAGAACTCCTTCATTCATACCTGTCAACGGTTGACGGAATTCTGGAGTACTTCCATAGACATCTAACCCCGAAAGGTATCGTAGATAAAATTGGTGGGATTTTATTCCGGGATGCCGCTTGGTCCTTTATCGACTGGACTGCCCAGTGGAATGAAACCAATGGAGTTCCAATTGCATCCCTATCAGGGCCAATCACTATGGAAAGCTTGCTTTATATCATGGGTCTTGAACATGCTGCGCAAATCGCTGCCTTTGCCGGAAGAGACGCAATAGCTGACGAATATATAGCGCGGGCAGGAGCAGTAAAGGAAGCAGTAAGGAAATATTGTCTGGGCAATGACGGTATGATCCAAGATGGGCCTGGTATCCATGAATTCAGCCAACATTGCCAAGTATTCGCCATTTTAACAGATACACTTGAATTGGAGCAAGGCAAAGCCAATCTCTTAAAGACCCTTCAAAACAAACATGACTATCCTCAGTGTTCCGTCGCTATGGCGTACTATCTGTACCGTGCTTTAGAAAAATGCAATCTCTATGATTATACCAACGAGCTATGGAATGTATGGCGGGATATGGTAAACAATAATCTGACTACATGTGTAGAAGATCCGGTCGGGCAGAGAAGCGATTGCCATGCCTGGGGAGCTTTGGCCCTGTATGAGTTGCCAGCAGTAATACTCGGGGTCCGCCCGATAAAGCCGGGGTTTGAAGAGATGGAAGTGAAGCCGGTGCCTGGACACTTTACTTGGGCTGAAGGAGAAGTGATTACTCCTAAGGGTATGGTGAAGGTCCAGTGGAAGAAATCGGGAGAGGGTATTGAACTTCAGTATCAATTGATTGAAGAAGTGAGGGAGGAAACATATGAAACCGGAAAAGATGGATATGGCAAAGGTACTGGCCATGCTGGCACAGCCTAAGGAGGCACCGGCACCTTTGGAGAATGTAGAGAGAAAACGTCTGGAAATCCCTTATATCACTAAAGAAAAAAAGGTTGAGCGGCGCCCGGTCCGGCTGATCACGCCCAAAGGGGTTGCTTCTCCGCTGCCTTTGATTTTTGTTCCCCATTATGAAATGGGAGAAGATGCTATGGAACTGCGGACATATCTGCAAAAGGGATGGGCGGTTGCATCTGTGGTGGAATTCGATAATAAATATAATGCACAACTGACAGACGATGATCTTGTATTTAACAATGCGGCTTTATACACACTGCGTAACTTGCCGGAGATTGACCGCAAGCGGATTGCGGTGGTGGGAGGCAGTGCAGGAGGTTATATGTCCTTAATGCTTAATGCTCTGCAATTAGGCATTTGCTGCTCTATTGCCAATTGTCCCATTACGAATGTTTATTTTAATTTTTATTGGTATTTTATGGAAGCGAATCGGCTGAATCAGAAGGCACTTGAGGAGATGTCCAAGGACAATACTCACAACGAAGAAAAGAAGGATATGAATCCCATGGATGTAATGAAAAATGTGATGGGTCTGCCATTACCTTTTTTGGCTGGCTTATCGGGATTGTTCCTGCCCATTCTACGAAATTTCCCGGACCCGCAAGATATGGCAAGATGGGAGGCACTCTCACCGGTGACTCTGGCAGAAATGTTCTGTAATCCGCTCGTTGTAAATCATTTCACCTCTGATGTATTGGTCCCCGTTGATCAAGTATCCAAACGGTTTACTTATGCAAATCCTGGAGATTCACTTCCAGATTCTTTCAGCACCAGGCTGCCTGGAGATATCGATGGTAAGCTGGGATATTCCCTAGAGGAACGTCTTCCGGAAGCGGAGACAAGAATAGAATGCATTCCAGCCCTGGATGCTAATAAGGATGGTGTTCTACCCTATGCAGCAAATAAAAGATTTAATCTGAATATCTATGATGAAGGCCCTGTAGAAGGGTATGGCAGTCACCGTATTCAGCCGGGAACAGGCAGGCTTGATGATACTCCCTATCTGGAGGAAATGCTGTCCATGACCTCAGCAAAGACGAATGTGCTGACAGCGCAGAAGCTGCAGCTTTTGCTCGAACGGTATCAGGGAAAAAGCATTCAGTTACCGGCGCATGAAGGCGTAGATGATGAAGTGTATGGTTCTTTAAAGGTTTATCGCATTGAGGTAGTTGAGGAACTGACGGCATGGAAGAAGGACAATGGAGAATATGCATGGAAAGCCGTTGAAAAAGAACTGCTGGATGCGCAAGCATATGCCGCCTATCGGGAAGAACTTCAGAATCTGATGGATTTGTTTTAAATATTATTAAAAGGGCAGTAGATCAAATGGATCGCTAGATCCAAATGTCTACTGCCTTTTTTTGATCACAACTCAGGAGAATGGCTGGTCGCCCTGGGCCATCTCAGCTCAATGCGAAGTCCACCGAGTTGGCTTGGCGTCATAATCAAACTTGCTTTGGGGCCAAGTTGGATCAGCATACGTTGTCTTATGTTCCATAATGCGCAGCCCATGGAATCATCCAGCGGCTGTTCAATGCGATGCATCAGATTTTGAATTTCTTCTATGCTCATACCGTTTCCGTCGTCTTCTACAACAAGGCAGAAATGGTCGTTATCGCTGGTACCGGATATAAGGATAAGTCCGGCGCTTTGCTTCTTCTCTATGCCGTGTATAACGCTATTCTCGACCAGCGGCTGAATCAGCAGCTTAGGAATCGGTATAGTCATCATAGAATCTGAAATTGTTATTTGTGTTTGAAGGCGCTGAATACGTAAACTCTGGATATTAAGATAATTGCGGACCACCCCAATTTCCTTTTCAAGCGTAGTGAGTGGATTGTTGATCCTGGTGGTATAACGGAAATACTCTGCCAGGTTCTGGGTCATAGCATGTACAGCTTCATCATTACCCATCCGGTTCATATTGTTTATGAAGAAGAGGCAATTGTACAAAAAATGCGGATTAATTTGCGCTTGCAGCTGTTTTACCATGGCTTCCCTGGAGATGATTTTTTCTTTATATACATTTTCAATCAAGTCTTCGATTTGCTGGGCCATATGATTGAAGTTGTGATAGAGGATAGCAAATTCGTTGTTGCTCGTTTTACTGATCCGGTAAGAGAAATCGCTCCTTTGTAAATGACGGACACCCTTCAGCATAGTTAGAATTGGCACTTGAACTTTCCGGTAGAAGAATAGAAGCGTTATCATTCCAGATGAAAATAACAAAATACAGGTCAAGTAAAAAAACAGCTGTGTCCTTTTAATGGGCTGTAGCGCATTGTCCAAAGGTACATAATCCACCATATACCAGTCCAAGGTCTCTGATTTTAAATAACTGACCATATAATCTGTATTACCGGCTGTCAACAGCTCCGTTCCTTCACTTTGATTCTGCATTTTTGAAGATATAGTAGTGACCAGTTCGTGTATTAGATGGGTATGAGCGGAACGATTGGCGATAATAAGGGGATCAGAATAATAAAAAAAGGGATCGTTGTTTTCCATTTTGGCCGAATCCAGTATATTCTCCAAATTAGCCAAAGGAAAGGTGACGCGAACAGTATAATGCAAATACCTGCGGTACATTGAAAAAGATTTTTGCAAATCTTCCAATATCCATTGTCCTTCTGCCAAATCAGCTGGCGGGAGATTTTGATTCTGAGATGACCCTACCCATTTCTTCAATAGAGGGGAGTAAATGTTAAGCTGGACATTCCAACCTTGGGTAAAGCTTTGCAGCTTCATTTTATCCGATAGATCGAGCATGAGCTGATCCCTTTCATAATTATTCATCAGATTTACTGATTTCAGCAGGCCCATTTTAGAGTCAGTATCCAGTGCAACAGACAACATATCCAATTGCTTGACATTGTAATCTATCGAATTAACAAGAACCCGAAGCCGGTTTAGATTGTTTGATTGAATATCATGTTTCACAGTGTCAAGGCTAGTCTCAACTGTATAGGAATACATCAGCAAGACAACCAAAGTCGAGAGTGTAATGATAGCTACAGCGCTGATAAAGGTGCGGTATTGTTTTAACATAACAACAATCCTTTTCGAAGAGGTACCTCCATTATAAAAATTCAGATTTCAGATGGCAACAACGAACCCGGTAGAGGTTTGGAATAAGTTATATAAATTGATTATTCGTTATTTAATGAGAGAGAAGGTGTTATTAAAATAAAATAGAGTACGTTCATGAAGATCGTATGAAATGTATGTTTAGTTGAACAAATAGACATAAAGAGAATAATAGAAGGTCGGAGGAATGTATATGAGCAAGCTTGTAAATGAGAGTTCCATTCCGGTTTTACTGAGCGAAATGTCGCCGAAAGAAAAAGTGGATCTGCTGACGGGAGGCAGCTTCTTTTCTTCATTAGAGATGCCTCAATATGGTATTCCGCAGATACTGTATTTGGATGGGGCTACCGGAGTCAATTTGTTGCAGTATGTCTTAGAACTATCTAGTGTAATGATGGCGTCGCTTGCTAAAGATGTGACTGACAATGATCAGGCTAAAGAGGAGGCAATTAAGGAGAATACAGCAGAAGCTTCCGGCGGGCAGGATGATACTTCAAATAATGAAAGCGGTGCTTCATTTATGAAGGTGGTTAAACTGATTACCAGCAATGCTCTGCTGCCTGAGGAAATGCCGGACAAGATGAAAGGTATGATATTGGAATTGCGTAAGAAAATTAACAGCATCCGGCCAAATGGGGAAGAACCTGGCTGTTTTCCTCCCGGAATGTTATTGGGTGCCACTTGGGAGCCGGAGTTAATATATAAGGTTGGGGAGGCTGTAGCCAGAGAGGCAATGGCTTATGGAGTTGATGTCCTGTTAGGGTCGCCCAACACCAATATTCACAGAGATCCCCATAATGGCAGGTTATTTGAATCCTTCTCTGAAGATCCTTATCTCAGCAGCCGCATGGCACCGGCTTTTTCTAGAGGCGTGCAGGACCAGGGAATGGTGGCTAATGTTAAGCACTTTGCGGCTAATAATCAGGAGACTCTGCGTCAGGGGATTAATGAACTTATTTCGGAGCGTGCCTTAAGAGAAATTTACCTGCCCGGATTTGAGGCCACTGTAACAGAGGGGGGCGTTGAAACGGTGATGAGTGCGTATAACTCCATAAATGGTATCCCTTGCTCACACAATGAATGGCTGCTTACAAAGGTGCTTAAAGAGGAATGGGGCTTCGCAGGTCAAGTGGTGTCAGACTGGGGCGGTGTATATAATCAGGTGGAGGCTTTGAGGGCTGGAAATGACATGGATATGCCGGGACCCAGAGGAAAGGAAAAATTGTATCATGCAGTGGAAGAAGGCATAATTACAAGGGAGCGTCTGGACGATGCAGTGAGCAGAATGCTGAAGCTCATCTTGAAAACACCAAAATTTAATGGGAAGAAATACACCCTCATAGACAATGAAATTTCCAGAGAAGCAGCCTACAATGCTGCGGTAGAAGGAATTACACTGTTAAAGAACGACGGATTGCTGCCACTGACAAAAGGAACCAAGCTTTCGTTATTCGGCAGGTTGACCAATCGTTTTATGGAGTCAGGTTCCGGCAGCGCTCAGGTAGATACAAACAAATTCACCAGCCTTCCCATCGAGGTTTCCAGGTACACTGATTGGGTTGCAGTAGATGAGATCAATCAGGACACAGAGGTTGTAGTCATTACGGCAGGTGCTTCAGGCCAGGAGGGTAAAGACCGTCCGAGTATGGAATTTGACGCAGAAGACCGGAGTATGCTGCGGGCCACCATCGCCAAAGCCAAGGCAGCGGGAAAGAAAATGATACTTCTGATGAATGTGGCGGGACCGGTAGAACTGGGTGAATTTCTGAATGATATTGATGCGCTGGTCTGCGTGTTCTTCCCGGGAATGGAAGGGGCCAGGGCGGTGGCGGATATCTTGTTCGGCACAGTCAGCCCTAGTGGAAAGCTGCCGCTGACTTTCCCGAAAACCTATAGAGACTGTCCGTCCAGCATCAATTTTCCTGGTGAATTCGGGCAGGTAGTTTATGGAGAGGGGATTTTTGTGGGGTACCGGTACTATGACTACAAGAACATTGATCCTCTATTTCCATTTGGTTTCGGGTTAAGTTACAGTAAATTTTCCATTACGGACATTAAGGTGTCAGAATCAGTCTACAACAATGCCTCCGCGACCCCGTTAATTGTCTCGATGACAGTAAGAAATGAAGGTGCTATGGCAGCTAAGGAAGTAGTCCAGCTGTATGTTCGTGATATGAAGTCCACGCTGCTAAAACCGGAGAAAGAGCTCAAAGGGTTTGCGAAGGTTAGCTTGGAGCCGGGGGAGCAAAAAACAGTAGAAATGAAGCTGATGCCCAAGGCCTTTGCGTCTTATAATACAGACTTTAAGCAATGGACAATGGAACCTGGAGATTATGAGCTGCTGGTGGGGAATTCTTCCCGGAATATTAGCGGATCCATAAAAGTGACTCTGAAAGGTAAAAACCCGTATGGTTGCTCCTTAAAGTCTACAATAAGTTTTATTGCAGGAAATAAAGAGGCTTGCGGAATCTGTCAGGAGGTTCTGGGTGAGCGCTTTATCATTTCCAAGCTGAAGAGCCAGGCTGATTATTTTGCAAGTACACCACTGGAAAAATATCTGGAGAATTCATTGAATGGTTTTGACAAGACATCCGAAGTGTGGCGTGAGCTAATGAAGAAACTGGACGAACGGTTGGGAGAAGTGAGGATGTAAAAATCGTCCGTTCAGCTTGAATTAATATTGTTCTTATCCCGGTCATTGACCGGGATTTTCTTGTTTGCTTTTTAACGGTTACGGTACTCCAGAGGCGTCGTACCAAAATGCTCTTTAAAGATTTTAATAAAATGGGGAGTAGCCTGATAACCCAGTTTGTCGCTAATTTCAGTAATCTTCAAGTCCGTGCTCCTCAGAAGATGAATGGCACATTCCATCCGGAACTTAAAAATATAATCGCCAATCGTTTCATTCATGGCTGTTTTATATATTTTTGAGAGATACACAGGATGGAGTCCTACATGGTCGGCAATAATTTGCAGGGAAATCCCTTCGGACAAATGTTCATGGATGAACTGACGGACTTTTGTTGCAATCTGCTGATGTGCATTTTCCAATTGAGCCGACGTTCTTGCCTTGAGAGAAGCTATCATTTTACTGGACCATTCATAAATCCGTTGTCGGGAAAGATGCCCCTTCTTGTGAAGCAATAATTCAAACTCGGGTCCCATCTGTTCATAAAGACTGGAACCCTCCGGCTGTAGACAGAGGGTAAATGTGGAGGAAAGGTACAGCAGCACTGTAAATAATTGATCCTGGGAAAGTTCTGGCGATGCTCCATGTGTTTGATCGTCGATAATGAGCAAATCGTCAATCTTGACGAGTGCCTCGTCCCAACTGCCTGAATCCAACAGTGACAGGAGTGTAGGCGGAGCATTTAACTTGTTAATAATAGAGTTCGGATGCTGATCGTAATTTGCATTAATGGTAAGAAAGAAGCTCTTGTTGTTTCCTACATTCCGGTTAATAGCGTTAATTGAAGCCAGATATAAGCTTTGCAGGTCGTCAGGAAACCTGGCGATGTTGCTCAGGCAGATGGAGAGCGAGCCTTTGAGGAATTTTTGCACATGATTCTGCAGCTTCACTGCAAACGAGTCTACAAGCTGTAAAGCGTCATTCTGGTTACCCTTAATGAGAAAGACCAAATACCCCTGATCAGTGACGCAATGCCATAGACTAAACAGCTCCTGAAACACTTCTTCGGCAATATTCGTCACCGCATATTCAAGGAGTGATAAGGATTGCAGGTCGTATCCCGAGAAATCTTCCTCCATCCGGACAACCATCATCATATAGGGGTCATCGAATCGAAAGGGAACATCTACAAGTGTCAAACGTTCTTCCAATACCTCCTGGCGGATACTCTTGTTTTTGAACAGGTCATTAAGCAGCTTGGATCGTAATAACGGAAGATTCACCTCAAGTGTCTGCTTGATGCGTTGGAGGGAAATTACCTCCTTCCATTCCTCTTCCACCAGTTGAATCGCTTTCTTAACGGAGTTTATTAATTCTTCATAATCTATCGGCTTCAGTAAATAATCCAGAGTCTGATAAGTCATCGCTTTTCGGGCATACTCAAATTCGTCATGCCCCGATAGAATGATGCAGCGGATTTTACGGGAATAGTGCTGCATCACTTCAATTAATTCCAAACCGGACATTTCGGGCATCTGGATATCTGTAATCATGATATCAATGGAATGCTTGGAGGCAATGTGAAGAGCTTCTTTCGCCGAATAGGCACAATGCACTTCTTCAATTCCGTAATCCTTCCAGGGCACAGTCAATGACAGACTATCTACGACTGAAGTTTCGTCGTCAACGATAAGCAGTTGGTACATGTTCTGATTCCTCCGATTGTTTGCTAGGCTCCAGCATCAGCTCAAGGTAACCCCATTATAAGAATCCTTATAACGTCTTGCAATGTCTATAGAATAAATTCGACTATAAATTACAAATGCGTTATGCATGTTTAGATTGCTTTATATCAAGCTGAAATGCCCGTACCTATAATGAACATATGATATGAATCAAAGTAGGAGGATTTAGACTATGGGTATGAACACTGCTGTTGCTTCAAAAAAATCAAGACAATCCAGACAAAAGGGTACATGGGGACTATACCTTATGCTTCTCCCTGCGGTGGTACTGACGGTCATTTTTGTGTATGCACCGATGAGCGGGCTGTTAATGGCTTTCCAGGATTATAAACCCCATCTGGGAATCGCCAAGTCTCCGTGGGTCGGACTCGACCAGTTCAAGTTTCTGTTTGAGTATCCCGACAGTCTGCAAGTCATTTGGAACACCTTAAAGATCTCGCTTCTCAAATTAATTTTTATCATGTGCAGTACTCTTGGTTTTGCACTGCTGATCAATGAAGTGAAGCATAAATTTCTGCGCACATCGGTTCAGACCTTTGTGTTTCTCCCTCACTTCATTTCCTGGGTTGTGCTTGGCGGCGTATTCATTCAATTGCTCAATCCGGAGTATGGAATGGTAAACCAACTGCTGCAGGCTCTGGGTTTCGAACCGGTGTTCTTTCTGGGCAGTAACCAGTGGTTTGTACCGACCGTCGTGGTGACGGAGGTCTGGAAGGAATTCGGGTACGGGTCGATCATCTATCTGGCAGCCTTGGCAGGCATCAATCCTGCACTATACGAAGCTGCACAAATCGACGGAGCCGGAAAACTCAAACAAATGCTGAATATCACTCTCCCCAGCCTGGTCCCCACCGTGTGCGTCATGCTGACCATCAGCCTGGGGGGCGTGCTTAATGCAGGGTTTGATCAGATTTTTAATCTGTACAATCCGCTGGTCTATGAAAGCGGGGATATTATTGATACCTTTGTGTACCGCATCGGCTTGATCGGAGGAAATTTCAGTTTCGGAACGGCAATAGGTTTGTTCAAATCTGTGGTGGGTCTGATCCTGATCCTGGGTGGATACCGCCTCGCATACAAATTAGCCGGATACAAGATTTTTTAAGGAGTGAAGTTATGCATACAAAAGCGAAATTTAATACCTTTCAATTAATCAATAGTGTAGCCATGATCGCACTGGCGGCGATCTGCGTTCTGCCGTTTGTCCATATTTTGTCGGTATCCTTAAGCTCCAGCGCCGCGGTTTCAGCGAATCAAGTTACCTTCTGGCCGATTGGGCTGAACTTTAATTCCTATAGTAAGGCGATGGAAGACAGCCAGTTAATAAGCTCGCTCTGGGTATCGCTGCAGCGGACCGTTTTGAGTTTGACGCTGGGACTGCTCATTAACAGTATGGCAGCATATGTGCTATCCAAAGGCGGCGGACGCAGCGGAATTGCGGGCTATCCCTTGTTTGTCGGATTCTTTATCGTGTCAATGCTCTTTAACGGAGGGATGATTCCCACGTATCTGGTAGTAACGAAGATTGGCCTGTATAACTCAATCTGGGCGCTAGTTTTACCTACAATGGTAAATGTATTTAACATCATTTTGATTATGAACTTTTTTAAGGCTTTGCCGAAAGAGCTAGAAGAAGCAGCTTATATTGACGGTGCGGGGCACTGGAAGGTGTATCTGAGAGTGATGCTTCCCTTGTCGCTGCCGGTTATGGCAACCGTGGGGCTGTTCACCGTGGTAGGGGTATGGAACGAATGGCTAATGGGACAACTCTATATGAAGCCTGATAACGTCCCGCTAAGCACCTTCTTAAAAGCAGTGATTTCCATGCCAAGCATTGATGTGAATAACGCGAAAGAAGCGGCGAAATACAGTTTCGTGTCGCTCACTTCCGCTCAAATCTTCATTGGTGCGCTGCCGATTCTGCTGATCTATCCCTTGCTCCAAAAGTTCTTTACCAAAGGGATTGTGATCGGTGCTGTGAAGGAGTAGGGTAGCTAATATTCAAAAATATCGATTTAAGCAGGTGGGATTATTGACGAATAACTTTGAGCATAAAATTCAAGCCTTGTTAAAGAAGATGACTGTTGAGGAAAAGGTGGGTCAGCTTCAACAGTGTGGTCCCTCTTTAGTAGGAGCGTTTGATGTAAGCTTTGAAGAACTGGTCAACATGGTGTTCGACGGTAGAATCAGTAAAGCCGAGTTTCAGAACATGATGGGCAACGCTAAACAAGATTTTCATAAGGAGGATTTACGTGCAGGGAAAATCGGTTCTTATAACGGAATTAATGACGCAAAAACTTCGAATGAACTTCAGAAAATAGCGGTAACCGAAACCCGCTTGGGTATCCCGCTTTTATTTGGTTACGATGTCATTCATGGATACCGTACGGTTACACCTATCCCGCTGGCGGAAAGCTGCGCATGGGATCCGGAGCTTTGGCAACAAACAGCGAGAATGGCGGCGGAAGAAGCAACTGCCGGAGGCGTTCATATGACCTTTGCTCCGATGGTAGACGTATCCAAGGATGCCAGATGGGGCCGTGTCAGTGAAGGTGCTGGAGAAGATGTATTGCTTTCTTCGCTTTATGGTGCTGCGAAGGTGAAAGGATTCCAAAGTAATGATTTGACAAATACAGATGCTTTGGCGGCCTGTGTTAAGCATTTTGCGGCTTACGGAGCTGTGGAAGCTGGGAAAGATTACAACCGGGTGGATATGTCCATGCAACGTCTATTCGAAGAGTATCTCCCGCCATTCGAGGCTTGTGTTAAAGCCGGTGCCAAAGCGGTCATGCCGGCCTTTAATGATATTAACGGAACTCCGTGTAGTGTGCACCCTTGGCTGCTCACGGATGTTCTCCGCAAGCAGTGGGGATTTAACGGTGTAACAATTAGTGATGCTAATGCAATTGCTGAATGTGTCACTCATGGAATTGCAGAGAATAAAGCTGATGCCGCCAGGCAGGCCATTAAAGCCGGACTCGATATCGATATGACTTCAAATGTGTACAGTGAATCATTGGCTGGGCTGATTGCTGAAGGCAAGATGGATGTTGAGGTCCTGGACAGAGCTGTAGCTGATGTACTGAGAGTCAAATTCGAGATGGGGTTATTTGATCATCCTTATCGTACATCTGAAGAACGCGAGAAAGATGCCATGCTAAAGCCTGCTTACCGTGCATTGGCCAGGGAAGCTGCCGAAAAATCAATCGTTCTGTTGAAAAATAACGATGTGCTACCTCTGAAACAAGGGATGAAGGTAGGTATTTACGGTGAGTTGGCCAGGAATCGGGAGGAAATGACAGGTGCCTGGGCCATTAAAGCAAACGGTGAGGACTGTGTGAGCCTGATCGATGCTTGCCTGATCCAAGGCATTGACTATATTTACTTCGATGATCATACAGCCATCCCGGAAGATTGCGAAGTTTATGTAGCCGCTGTCGGAGAAATGAAGAATCAGAGCGGAGAAGCGGCCAGTCGTGCTTCAATTGAGCTGTCAGCAAAACAAATTCATCAGTTGGAAACATTAATCAAAACCGGGAAACCGGTAATCGCCATTCTGTTTAACGGAAGACCCTTGGCAATCCCGTGGGTAGCGGACAATGTACCGGCAATTATTGAAGCCTGGCACCCGGGCGTCGAAGCCGGGAATGCTCTATTGCATATATTGTTCGGCAAGGTGAATCCATCAGCCAAACTAACCACCACTTTCCCTTATTCCAGCGGGCAATGTCCGGTGTATTATGCACATATAAATACAGGACGGCCAGGAGGGAAGAGCAAATTCACCTCTAAATATTTGGATACACCGCTTACACCCGTTTATCCTTTCGGATATGGCTTAAGTTATACGACGTTTGTCTATTCGGATCTTTTTGTGAGTAGGGAGGAGGAAGGTGTCAAGGTAAATGTTAAGGTGACGAATACCGGACATCGTGAGGGAATTGAAATTATTCAATGCTACATCCGGGATCTTGTGGCAGCACGGGTACGACCGATAAAGCAATTAGTTGATTTTGCAAAGGTATCCATCCAAGCGGGAGAAACAAAAGAAGTCGTTTTTCAATTGTCCTATCAAAAACTGGGCTACTACGACGCGAATATGAACTATGTTGTAGAAGAAGGTGAGTTTGCGGTCTATGTTGGTGGGAATTCAGTAGATTGTCTGTCCGACAAGTTTCATTTATAACAATACCGAAGGGATAAGTCAGGCGATGCCAAACAAATTAAATGAAGTTTTATCCGGAAAAGAAGCCAACTATATATTACCTTTTTTTTGGCAGCACGGGGAAGATGAGGCGGTGCTGCGGGAAGAAATGGCCCGTATTTACGAATCGGGCATAGGCGCAGTATGTGTAGAAGCGCGACCCCATCCAGACTTTCTGGGACCTAAATGGTGGCGAGACATGGATGTAATTATAGAGGAAGCCAGCACTCGCGGAATGCGGGTCTGGGTACTCGATGACGATCATTTCCCGACAGGTAATGCCGCGGGCCGGTTAAAGGATGCATCGCATGATTTGCGCCGTGTATTTTTATCGAAGCTGCATATTGACGCAATTGGACCCAAGCGCAATGCTTCCTTTCTCGTTGCCGTTCCCCATCTTCCCGGAGTCTATGAGGCCGTGTCATCCAATTTGACAGTTATTGCAGTCAAACGAGATTCGATAACTGGTGAATTAATGGAGGAGACTTTTGATCTGACATCTCATGTGGTAAAAGGCAGATTGTATTGGGATGTGCCTGATGGCTGCTGGAGAATATTTTCGATTTTTGAGAATGCTACCGGAGGTGATCCCTCCAAACGGGATTATTTAAATCCGCTGGTAGGCGAATCGACCAAAGTCTTGATCGACACTGTATACGAAGCCTTTTATTCGCGTTACCAGGAATACTTCGGCGATACTTTTGCCGGATTTTTCTCGGATGAGCCGGGATTTTACAGCGGCAAGAGCGCAGTGATTACCAACTTTGACATTACTGTTGGACAGGATAAGGCAGATTTGCCGTGGTGTCCAGAGTTGGGACGGTTGCTTGAACAAGAATTAGGTGCTGATTATAAAAAACTTTTGCCCTTGCTGTGGCAAGCTGGCGGTAAGGAAAGAACTTCAAAGATACGTTATTGCTATATGGACCTGGTAAGTTCTCTGTATGCTAAACATTTTACCACTCAAATCGGTGATTGGTGTAGAGAACGGAATGTTGAATATATCGGTCATGTGATCGAAGATAATAATACGCACTCGCGATTAGGCCCTGGCAGCGGACATTTCTTCAGAGCTCTGGGAGGGCAGGATATGTCGGGGTTAGATGTTGTGCTGTGGCAGCTCAATCCCGGGTTCGATGAAATCCCTTCGGCTTGGGTTGCCGGTGAAGCGGATAACGAGTTTTTTAACTATGGTCTCGCCAAGATGGCAGCCTCACTGGCACATCTTGATCCGAAAAAAAAGGGCAGAACGGTGGCTGAAGTCTTCGGGGCATACGGATGGGTGGAAGGCTTGAAGCTGATGAAGTGGATGACTGACCATATGCTGGTGCGCGGTGTAAATCATTTCGTTCCGCATGCTTTTTCACCAAAGGAATTTCCGGACCCGGATTGTCCTCCACACATGTACGCCCGGGGACAAAATCCGCAGTACCGCTATTACAAATATTTAAACGATTATACGAATCGGATGTCGCACCTTTTGACTGGAGGAATTCATGTCGCTTCGGCCGCTGTTTTATATCACGCTGAGGCGGAATGGTCAGGTCATTATATGTACTTTCATAAACCGGTTAAAGAACTGATGCGTGCTCAAATTGACTGCGATGTGGTGCCATGTGATTTGATTCGTGAGGATGCGTCAGTTCACAACGGTAAACTGATTATATTGAATGAATCATATGACTGTTTGGTTGTTCCTTACAGTGAAGCCCTTCCGGTTGAAGTGTTGCAGCGATTCACAGAGTTAACGAATAACGGATTGCCTATTTACTTTGTTGACGGACTGCCGGCAAGAACGAGTGAGGGCGGCAGTGAGGAATACCTTGAGCAATTGAAACGCAGCAAACAAGTACAGAACGTAGCGCTTGAAGATTTGGCACAGAAGCTACAAGATTCAGGATTTAGAGAAATACTCACGGAAGGCAGCCATCCTTATTTGCGTTACCATCATGTCCGGCAGCAGGATATGGAGGTATATATGTTTTTCAATGAACATCCAATCAAGGAGATTCATACGGAAATCATTTTACCAATTAAGGATCAAGCACTTTTCTATGATGCATACACCAATACGGTTAGCCCATCAGGTGGTGTGCGGGAAGGAGATTATACCCGCATACCGCTAGAACTGGCTCCCTTCGAGTCTATCGTTGTATTATCAAGTGCAGGTCTGGAAGCAATTGCAACAGCACCGAGCTTGAAAGTTCAAGGTGCAGTGTTTCCCGTGGATACCTTATGGTCCGTCTCAACAGCCGTTTCCGAACAATACCCTGATTTTATCCCGTGGGCCGAGTATCAACAGCTGACCGATTTAAGTCAACCTGGGCTCCTTGAGTCGTTTTCTGGGACATTCCGGTATGAAACCTCGTTTAACTACGATGAGATATCACAACAACGATTGATCCTTGACCTTGGAGAAGTATTTGAGACGGCGGAAGTGTTCATCAATGGTACATCTGTCGGTGTCCGGATCAGTAGCCCTTACCGATTCGACGTAGGCGAGATTATTCATCCTGGAGAGAATCATCTTGTCGTTGAAGTAACCAATACTCTCGCGAAGCGGATCAGTGATTTTTTCTCTCGTGTAGCTCAGCATGAACCGAGCGGTCTTCTTGGTCCTGTCCGGTTGATTGCCCAATAATAATGAAATGAATGAAATTGCGATCAGAATTGAGGATAAAAATGATAGAAAATAATAAACATGATCATCCATGGGCTGATCCTGCTCCGGCAGGGTTGGTGGCTTTGGCGGTATCCTGTTTTTGCTTTTTTGCACTATTTACCGAGCGTGTGAGCGAGAATGCTGCTCCTCTTTTAGGATGGTGGCTGCTAGGCGGCTTTGTAATCCAGCTAATGGTTGGATTAATTGAATTGAAAAAAGGGAACACGGTCGGAGGCAATACCTTTCTCTATTTTAGCGCTTTTTTTATGCTGGTTGGCGGGTTTGAACAGCTCTTTAAATTTTATCAGATTAATAGTCAGCTTATATTGGATACCAGAATTGATGGTTGGGCATGGTTATGCTTATCCTTAGCATTAATGTTATTTACTCCGGCTTATTTTAAATCACCATTGCTCTTATGTCTTATCGTGATTATTTTAGATGTAGCTTTACCCCTATTGGCCTTGATCGATTTAGGCATTCTATCACGTCAATTTTCTTATATTTCCGGCTGGTTGCTTCTATTGGCCGGATTAATCGGAATCTATCTGGCTGCGGCTATAGTGGTAAATAACACGTTTAAGAATAAGATATATCCTAATCCTGACCCACTAATGAAGATTCTGGAACGTCCATACCGACCAAAAAAGAAAGCAATCGCAGAATAAATCTCTGGACGAAAAAGCGGAAAATATATATTTTTCGCTTTTTTTGTTCTTTTAAGCTTTCATTGTGCCAGCTTATATATATTTACCTAAATCAGCTTAAAAATGCGATATGCATGTTAACAATCCTCTATATCGCTGTCAAATACCTCAGCCTATACTAAATTCGGAGTGTGAGCGTTCAACCTATTCCCCAAAAAAATAATGTAAACGTATACATACAACTTGCTGAAGGGAGGTGAGGGAAAGTACCTATGAGTTCTGTATATAAGAAAACATGGGAGGTTTGTTTGCAAGATTCAAATAATTTGAAATAGGGAGAGTGTTATCGAATGAGAAACAGCAAGCTGCTAATTTGTCTTACTCTATTTGCCTTGATTATTTTTCCGTTGGGACAATATGCCAATGCAGCAGATGATTCGAAACCAGCTGAAACTACCTCATTGTTTGATTTAAATGTGCAGGGATATTTTGCACAAGCATTTTCCAAGAAGATTGATTTGAATGGAACTCTGGAATATTCACCTCTTGCAAACTTTATGATGAATATGATGACCGATGAAGCTAAGACGGCATTGGCAAGTTTACAAAAAGTTGGCGATATTTATGAAAGTGCAAGTGTTACTTTCTATCCGGATGGAAAAGTATGGATTGCATATAAATTATCAAATACATTATATGACGCTTTTAAAAGTGTTAACACCAATCAACAGCAGACAGTAAACGTATTGTCTGATTCTTACACGGTTGATATTGAGAACACAACTGTTAAAACGAAGGATGATACCTTTAAGATGAATTTGGAAAATGGCTCGCTATCCAGAACATCTTCTTTTGTTTTAAGTGAAGTGTTCTCCATAGATCAAGAGGTGGTTGCCCCCCCTCAGGAGGAAGCGCCAACAGTTGCTTACAACGTAATGAAAGATATTTCGTATGGAAACGATGAATCGGATCCAAGTACAAAAATGGATATATTTGTACCCAAAAATATAGATACCAGTAGAAATAACGGTGCTTTCATTCTTATTTACGGGGGAGGCTGGACCGGTGGCACTAAGGAAGGAATGGAGGGTGTAGCAGAGCCTTTTGCTTCCGCAGGATATGTGTCAGTTGCTATAAATATGCGAAATGCTTTTGTTAATGAGACTACTCAAAAAACTGAAGTAACCGTTTACGATATGTTGAATAACGTTCAAGACAGCATAAAAAAGCTAAAGGAATTATCCGATGAGCATGGCTGGAATATTCAAGAGATTGCTATGTTTGGTGGCTCTTCCGGAGGAAATATTGCGATGAACTATGCGTATTCCAGGGGAAGTGATATGCCATACTTCGATACAAGTGTGGTTTTACCAGTAAAGTTTGTGGTGGAAGAGGTAGGTCCGGTAGATATGCATGAATCCGCCTGGTATGGGGATGAAACCTGGCCGGATCGCAGCATGATGACTCAGCCGGGTGCTGGCCCGCTGTATGCCCTTTTATTAACGGGGGCGGTGAATAATCCGAATTTAACAGAGGAAGAAAAGGAATTCTATATCAATTCCATGTCTCCTGTACACTACGTTCAAACAAATGGGGGTTTACCCACTGTGATGGGATACTCCAAGATTGATTATATACAGAATCCAAACAATGGGAAAACGTTAAAGGGATATCTGGATAACAAGAACATCAGGAATGATTTATTTACATTCCCCAAATCGATTCATGGGTTTTATGCTGATCCTGAAGAAGCCAAAATGTTTTTTGATAAGTCACTTGAGTATGCAGAGAAATATTTCAACGGAACCACAACCATTGTCGACTTCACGGTAAAATCAACAACAACAACCACAGCTACATTCGATTGGCCGGCTGCTGCCAGAGGAGCAACGAAATTGACGATAGAGCAGTCGCCGGCGGGGAAAAATCTCTGGTCGGCTAGCTTGATGGGGACGATTGCGACGGATGCCATAAGCGCAATTGTCACAGGATTGAATCCAGGAATCGGCTATGATTTTCGGTTGGTTGTCACTGGTGGCGCGAATACAGGTAACTCGAATGTAGTAAGCGCGATTACCAATGTCGTTGCATCAGAAACTCCAGCGAACCCGTCTGCTGGAGGTATTGATTCTGTCGCTGTGGATCCAGATTTGGCGAAGCTGGGAACCACTACCACAACAAAGCGAAATGGCCAAAGTGTCGCTACAGTCAAACTCGATCAGAAGAGAATTGAAGCTCTGCTTGCAACAACAGGACAAGGAGCAGTTCTTACGATTCCTATGACTATGAATACCGAAGTCGCAGTAGTTGAGTTAAACGATCTAACCATCGCCGCACTGGGAAATAAAAATGCGGTTTTGGAACTTCGCACGGATCGCGCTGGCATCAAACTTCCAGTTCAACATATCATCAAGGCTCTATCCAATCAGGTTGGCAGTGCCTCCAATAAAGATCTTAACGATGTTACAATACAGATTGAAATCTCGAAACCTGGACAGGATTCAATGTCTATCGTTAAGAATGCCGCAAAAATTGGTGGATTTACGCTCATAGGCTCTCCGGCTGAATTTAGAGTTAGAGCTTTACATGAAGGCATAACAATAGAAATTACAAGCTTTAATGCTTTTGTTGAACATTTTATTGCCATTCCTGAAAATACGGATCCCAAATCGATTACCACAGGAATTGCCATTGAACCTAACGGTACGGTACGCCATGTACCCACCAAAATTGTTGTTAGAGACGGGAAGGTTTACGCTCAAATAAGCAGTTTAAATAGTGGTTTTTATTCCATGGTGTCACACCGGATTATCTTTAGCGATATATTAAATCATTGGGCGGAAGATGTGGTCAGTGACTTGAGTGCCCGTATGATTCTGGATGAAGCCACCAATGACCGATTTAATCCGAACCAGGAAATAACCAGGGCTGAATTTGTGGCTATCCTGACGAAAGGGCTGGGGCTACAGCATGAAGGAGGATATGTCCCGTTTGGTGATGTAAGCCGATCTGATGTGTATTACGATAAGATTCAGACTGCATACGCCTTTGGCTTTATTACCGGATTTAAGGATGGATTGTTCCGGCCGTATGCCAAGATAACAAGGGAAGAAGCAATGACTATTACATCCAAGACTATGGTAATTACAGGTCTGAAAAATAAGCTTGGCGAGCTGTCAACCAACTCCATGTTGGATCCATTTACCGATTCGGAGAACATATCAGAATGGGCAAAAGACGGAATAAAGGATTGCTCTGATGCAGGTATCATCATAGGCAGAGATAACTCTGTTCTTGCTCCTCAGGCTCCTATCACAAAAGCCGAAGCCACAGCAATTGTACAGCGGTTACTGAAAAAGTCAGAACTGATTTAACTGTGAAAAAGGGCACCGGATCTCGTTTCCGATGCCCTCTTCGCGTATTTAATAATTTAATAAGGTTAGAATATCTTTGTTAGATCTTGTTACATATTCACCTTTCTGTATCATTTTCTTCTCTGGTATTGATTCTGACTTTATACGATGATACATTTGTAACACAAAAAAAGTTACAGCTGTTGCATGTAAATTGTCAACGGTTAAATTAGAAAGGGGATTAAGAGATGACACTTAGACAAAAGCGCGTCGTTATTTTAGTTGCTGTTATTATCGTAGCCGCTGTTTTGGGAAGGCTTGCGGTTCGGGTATTTTTGAATACTTTACTCGGTGGCACACTGTTCGGAGGTAACTTTTTATGAATAACAAAAAGACAGGGAAAAAAAGAGTATTATGGGGATTTATATACGTGGGAGCTTTCATTGCTGCATTTGCGGCTTCGGCCATCATTAAAATGACATATAATCCACTGTCTGGAGAAATGCAGGTGGACTGGAATGAATCTGTTGGCCGTGTATATACAGATATTGCATACGACAAAAAAGAGCAGAACAAATTTGACCTGTATGTTCCAGCGGACAATACAAAGAAAACTTACGGTCTTGTGGTATATCTTCATGCTGGTGGCTTCTCAACCGGTGACAAAAGCGATGATGCCAATATGCTGAAATGGCTCACTTCAAAAGGTTATGTCGCCGCAGGAATTAATTATACGCTGCGTAATGATGCTAACCCCGAAGCCAGCGTATATAATATGTCTCAGGAAATCAAAAGCAGCATTCCTGTTATAAAAGCAGAAGCTAAAAAATTAGGCTACAGTTTGGATAGAATGGCGATATCCGGTGGATCAGCGGGCGGGACTCTGGCGCTATTGTATGCCTACCGTGACGCAGCTACCTCTCCACTCCCTGTTAAAATGGTCTTTGAGATGGTTGGACCGCCCAGTTTTTATCCAGAGGACTGGACCACCTACGGTTTAGATAAGAGTCCAGAGGCAGCGGCAGATTTATTCAGCTTGATGTCTGGCAACACCATCACAACCGATATGATAGGAACGCCAAAGTATGAGGAAGCAATTAAAGATATTTCACCGTATATGTGGATTGATGAGAACTCTGTACCTTCATTGGTTGCCTATGGAAAGTACGATAAAGTAGCTCCCTTTAAATCAGTAAGACATCTGGTTAAAGCTTTGGAGGTAAACAATGTCCCTCACGATTATTTCGAGTTTCCCCATTCGGGACATGGTCTGCAAAATGACACTAAGATTTATGCGAAATATATAAAAAAGTTAAATGAGTATCTGGAACGGTATATGGAAAGTGAATAAAATATTCGTATGAGATGAGATTATCGAGGAATTATCTCTCTGGGTAGAATTTAAAGCACCTTTCAGTTTATGTCCAAGTTAATTCGGGATATGAATGAAAGGTGTTTTTCTGTAAAAGTCGTCTAACCAATATTACAAAGTCGTCAAAGCAATAGTTGGCAAATCAAAAATTCTGTAGGATAGATTTAGGGATTTTCGACATTCTTCTCAAACTCAAAATACATATTTCTGAAAGGAGCTAATCTTATACTTATGATGTATATAGAATATGAAGATTCAGCTGGTTTTTTTGCCGTAGAAGTTAAACCGGATATTTATTTAATCGGATGCGAAGTTGTAGAGAACGGAGTCCACTGGGGCCGCAGCTTAGAGTTTGGGAGTCCTACAGGGAATTCCTGGTTGATTAAGGGGAAAGAAATTTCACTATTAATTGATTCGGCGCTACCGTTGCCGGGGTTTAAAGCTTTTGCAGAACAAATCGCACAAACACCGGTACAATTGGTGCTCTCCCATACTCACCCCGATCATATATACCAGCTAAATGAGTTTGATGAATGCTGGATTCATCCCGATGATGAGGGACTCCTCAAGGGAGAATACGGATTAAATGCATACGAGGGCATTCCAGAAAACATTCATTATCTGCAAGAAGGAGATGTTATGGATATCGGCAATGGCCATGCTATTCGTATTTTTCATGTGCCTGGGCATACAGACGGAAGTATCTTGTTATTGGATGAAAAAACAAAATCTTTATTCACCAGTGATACGATCGCCAGACGCTTGTTATATGGACTGGGGAAATGGGTTCCGCTCGACCGGTTAATCCATGATTTAGTGAGAATCAAAAATTTAGATTTTACTTCTATATATACCTGTCATGATCGTGCCCCACTGTCAAAAGCATTTATTGATTTTATGATTGAAAGTCTTAAGCAACTCCCTCAAGCCCGCCAAAGAATAGAACTTCTTGGACAGGAGTTTATCCATTTAGTACGGGGAGACGAGAAAGAAGAAACATATTTTGATTTTGTGGTTCCTGCGGCAAGGAGAGAAGAGTGTGTTGAGGCATTGAGAAAAGTATAAAATGAGTTAGCTTGATAAGCTTGGGTAAAACCGGGAGGACTTCAAAAAAGTGTAGGTAAAGGTTTAAAGATTATAATCAAACGCATTTTGCCTGAATGCTAAGACGTTGTCTGTGCCAATGATGGTGTTAATGGTTACCATATGACACTAGAGCTGAGTCCCTATATCGTTATAACGGATTTTCGTATGTTGAAACGTGAGCGATTAGATACGATAGAAATATTTTCATCTAAGTGCGTAATGTCAACCTTTATTATACTTATGAAGCAAGTAAGATGGGGCAGCTTATTTTTAGATAAGCTGCTTTTCTTGTTGAATTAACATTAATGAGAATTCAATTTCATTTTTGTGAGCGCTTGCAGGTGTAACTCTTTAATATGCTTAATAATAGGTGCAATAATAGAAGAGTGTAGTTGCTGCAAGAGAGGGTGTGTATCAGTGAAGGGAAGAAGATTTAACCTGATAATGAATTATCTTCAACAGGCAACAATGAAAAAGAGGATCATGTTTATATTTGCGAGCGGCACCTTGGTTCCCTTTATTTGTGTCGTACTGCTCTCTTATCATACGATGTCTTCGATTCTGGCCGGTAATCTAGAGAGTAGTGTGCGCAGCAATTTGAAGCAGGCGGAACTGTCTCTTGAAAGAACAATTAGCAACCTGAACCACGTCTCCCAGCAGCTAGCACTGCAAGGCAGCATCGGCAAGAAGGTAGATTCTCTGTTATCCTCTGGCAACCAATATGAACGAGCTGTACTGACAGAAGAAATTAATACGGAGTTGAATCTGATCTCATTTACAAATCCCACGATTGGTTTGATGATGTACTATTCCCAAGTCAAAGGGTCTTATATGTTCAACAGCTCTATTGTGAAGGAGGATTATAAGATTAACGGGTTACCACTGCTTGCCGAGTATTTTAGAATCTCTTACTTTGGACCTCATGTCAGCAATGAACGCTATAATGATGAGTATGTGGTTTCAGCTCTCCGTAAAGTGGATCTACCCGGGGATCCTGATGATATGTATGTGTACGTTGAGTCAGGATTTAAGATGACCCCTTCAATCTTTGAAAGTAAGCTTGAGGATACTTCATACTATCTGATTCTGGATAACGACAAGAGAATTGCATACAGCGATGTGCCTGTAGATTTTGCCATGAACCGTTACTTTAATGATAGTGAGGGAAATAATGGTTCAGGGTTAGAGAACGGATATTATTGGTTTGAGAGCATAAGCAATCAGGGATGGAGTGTCGTTTCGCTCATTCCAAAAGACGAATACAACAAGGAAAAGAACCGTTGGGTTATGCAAATAATCTATTTGTTTTTACTGTTTCTTGCTGTCAATCTTCTAATGGCTTGGTTTCTTTGGAAAATGGTTTATGTTCCACTACAGCAATTTAATCACACGATTAAATCAATTACACAAAAGAATACGGCTACTATTGAGGTTCCGCGTATCAAAATACCGGAGTTCGATTTTCTGCTCAAACAGCTACAAAATATGAAAAACCAAATATTAGAGCTGATCCAGGAAGTAGAGCTCAAAGAAAAGGGAAAAGCGAATTTAGAGGTAGAAAAGCTACTTTATCAAATTAATCCACATTTCCTGATGAACACCTTGGATACTGTCCACTGGCTGGCGGCGATGAACGGACAAAAGGAGATCGACAAGCTGGTGATCTCGCTTAACAAGCTGTTGTATTACAATCTGGGCAAAAGAGGGCAAGTCTCAACTATACGTGAGGAAGTTGATTCTGTTAGACAGTATTTAATGCTTCAACAGGTAAGGTATGATTTCGTCTTTGATGTGCGGATTCATGTGAATGATGATGTGCTGGATATCACAGTTCCAAGATTTATTTTACAGCCGATTCTGGAGAATTCGCTCTACCATGGGCTGCATGATGAGGGATATATCCAGCTGGAAGTGGGGAAGGTTGAGGGACAGATTATTATATCTGTCTATGATAACGGAGCGGGCATTTCAGAAGAGGAAATCGGAAATCTGCTTCATCAGAAGCAGGTTGAACAGCAGCGGGCGGGTATGGGTATAGGAATGAACTATGTCAAACGAATGATTGAGAATCAATATGGTAACCTAGCCAGTCTGGAAATACAAAGTGAGCTAGGCAAAGGAACGACGGTCTATTTGAAATTACCAAGTTTGGAGGTGTTGCCAAATGATTAAAGTTCTGATTGTGGATGACGATAATCTGGTGCGGAAAGGGCTCATATCGATGCTTCCCTGGAACGAATACAGCATGGAAGTGGTGGGTGAAGCCAAGAATGGCGAAAAGGCTTTGGAGTTCCTAGCCGGACAAAATGTGGATTTATTACTTACCGATCTGGCGATGCCTGTCATGTCAGGGATGGAACTCATGCGGATTGTACGGAAGGAATATCCCCGAATATCAATAGTTGTGCTTACGCTTCATCAGGATTTTGAATATATACAAGATTGTCTGAGACTAGGGGCTATTGATTATATAGCCAAAGTTGAGCTGGAGACGGACAATTATGATGAGGTTATGGGCAGAATCAGAGCAAGAGTTATGGAAGAGAAAACAAAGCATGCGATTCTGGTTGCAGGAGAAGGGCTGGAAGAGAACCAGATCAACTTCTATGATTCTATTCCCGTATCCAAGCAAGATGATGTGAACAAAGAGAAATTTTCCTTACCTCGGGTAGTTAACGAAGGAGAGCTGACGGAATTGAAGAAGCATGGGCTAGCGCTTGGCTGGGTACATCGGAAATCCGAGTTTGACAGCTTTCTGGAGCATATAAAAAAGGTGGCATTGCCACCTGGTCGTTTGGTGGCCTTTCTGAATTCACTGCTCCCTGCTTGGAACAGAATCTATACTTCGGTAACCAAGCAGCAAATCGAACTGCCAGCTACCTTCGGTGCTTGGTTCGAAGTGGAGGAGTGGTTATATCAGGTGAGAGCATCATTAGCTACTGCTATAGGAAAATCCCAATATTCGTCAGAAGTCAAGGAATGCATCGCAAGGGCAGTACAAATTATGCATGAAGAGTTGGCCGATTCTGTCACCGCTTCCGGACTGTCTACACGAGTGAACATGAGCCGCAGCTATTTCAGCCAGTGCTTCAAAGACATAATTGGCATGACCTTCAATGAGTATCTGCGTTCAATCCGCATAGATAAGGCAAAGGAATATTTGAAGTATACGCAAAAGAACATGCAGTGGATTTCCGAGCATACGGGGTATACGGACCAGAAATACTTCAGTCGTGTGTTTTTTGAGAAAACGGGCATGCTTCCGAGTGAATATCGACAAGCTGCTCAGTCCGGAGTGCAAATGTCCGATTTATAGGGGGAGAAATGTCTACTGATCTGGCACAATCTTCCCCCATATCTCTACCTAAACTGACATCCGCTTTTTATTACGAATACGCTCCTATCATATATACTCAGTTAACAAGGTACCATTACTGAGAGAAGGGAAGGAAAGATGAAGAGAACCCATGGGATCGTTCTCCTGATCGTCATGCTGATAACTGTAAGCGCGTGCAGTACAAACAGGCATTCCATCTCAAACAACGTTCAACAGTCCAGGCTGCTTCCCGATTCATCAGGTAAATATAAGGAGCCTATTACTATCCATATTGGCACCACTGTCGAGTCTACCAAATCGTTGCTGGAAGGTGAAACCCTTGTTGATAATCAATATACGCGAAATATCAAGAATAACTTGAATATCATTATCGATTACTCCTTTAAAGCCTCGCCAGCAAATTATAATCAGAAAGTAAGTCTGGCCATTGCCAGCGGTGATTTGCCGGATGCGATGGTTGTAGGTCCTGTAGAGCTTAAAGAGATGGTTGAGGCTGATCAGCTAGCGGATCTCACAGAGGTTTATAATACGTATGCCTCGCCAGTTATCAAGCGAATTGTCGGCAGTACTAATGGAGAAGCTCTGAACAGTGTAACGTTTGGCGGAAGAATACTTGCTCTTCCCAATGTGCAGCTATACGCAGATGGGGTTCATCTCTTATGGCTCCGCAAAGATTGGCTAGACAAGCTTCATCTGGAACCTCCTCAAACGATGGAGGAGTTTGAAAATGTTGCCCGCGCTTTTGTTGAACAAGATCCAGATGGTAATCATAAGCCGGATACCATAGGATTGGCCGGACCCAGCTCGACAGGGAAGCTGTATGCGAATTTTCTGCATTCTACCAACACGCTGTATGGTTTTGACGGTATTTTTGCGGCGTATAAAGCATATCCGGGCTATTGGCTGAAGAATAACGGTAAGGTGATATACGGCTCCATTCAGCCGGAGACGAAGGAAGCCTTAGGAAAGTTAAGGGAAATGTATCTTGCGGGTCTGATAGATCCGGAAATGGGAGTGCGAGAAGATCCGGGTGAACGCATTTCCGCCGGTAAGACCGGGATGTTTTTCGCACCTTGGTGGGCGCCCTATGGGCCGATAGATGATGCAATCAAGAACGATCCCGAGGCTAATTGGCAGGCATACGCGCTTCCGCTTGACCTGGACGGCAAGTATCGGCCGCATATGAGTACAACGACAAGTCAGTTTGTGGTTGTCCGTAAAGGGTATGAGCATCCTGAAGCAGCGATGTTAATCCTTAATAATCTGGTGCTTGGGGAAAGCGAAGGGACCTTCACCACCGAAAGAGGTCCTACGGAGTATCCTCTACGGTTAACTTATGCGGCAGCTGATGAGACGGAATATGAAGTAAAAGCACTCCGGCATGTCTTTGCAGGGACTAAAACTGCTGAAGATTTCCTGGATAAGCCTGAATATAAAATGCTTCAATCCGATATCCGGGATATCGGATCTGTCAAGCTTGGACCTTACGACAAATATGATATACAGTATTGGGATCCTAACAAGAACAGGGCTATGTGGATTCGTGCCTACTCTTTAATGGTTGGCGGATCACCGCTTGTAGACAATGAGATTAAGGGAATATTCAGTGCCACCTATACCCAGACCCCAACGATGGAGAGCAGGTGGTCCAAGCTCCAGCGGCTTGAAGATGAGACCTTTTTGAAGATCATTCTCGGCGCTGCTCCTCTGGATGCTTTTGACCAGTTTGCAACCGAGTGGATGAAGCAAGGAGGAGAGCAGATCATCCGGGAAGTAAATGAACTTAATCCATAACTTTAGTCATGATGATTCTCGCCGTGGCCCCGGAGTTGCTTACGGTGCCACGGTCGGGAGTTACCAAAGAATTAGTTCCGGTAGCGGCCTTCCACAATCTATTAATGTAAAAATATTTAATATGAGTTAAATTTTAATTTGAATGGTGGAGGAAAACTATGGATATCAATACTGCAACTAAACCTGTGGTGGATGTAAAGCCCCCAAAGCGGTTCCAAAGCAAAGACAAGTATCAGTTATTTCTAATGGCCCTACCGTTTCTGATCCTGGCCTTTCTATTCTCATACTTGCCGCTTTATGGCTGGATCTATGCCTTTTATGACTACCGCCCCGGAATTCGGCTCTCTGCTTCCGAGTTCATGGGCCTGGACTGGTTCACTTCAATGATATCCAACGAAGTTCAGCGACAGGAAGTTTTGAGAGTGCTGCGCAACACCTTCGCCATTAGTTCATTGAATATTGCGACTTCGGTTTTACCGGTCATCTTTGCAGTCTTTCTGGTTGAGCTAAGAAGCACTCGGTTCAAAAAGATTGTACAAACACTTACAACACTGCCGAACTTTATCAGCTGGGTCCTTGTGTATTCATTTGCCTTCATGCTGTTTTCGGTAGACAATGGTTTCCTGAATAATTTGCTGCTGGATTTGGGCTGGATTTCAAGACCGCTGAATGTTCTCGCTTCCGATGATCATACTTGGATGGCGATGACCTTATGGAGTATATGGAAGGGGCTAGGCTGGGGTGCAATTATGTATATTGCCGCCATCACTGGAATTGATCAAGAAATCTATGAGGCAGCGAGGGTCGATGGTGCAGGACGCTTCCGGTTAATGTGGCATGTCACGGTTCCGGGTATTATGCCTACCTTCTTCGTGCTGTTGCTACTCTCAATCGGTAACTTTATTAATAACGGTATGGAGCAGTTCTATGTATTCCAGAACGCTATGAACACCAACCATATCGAAGTGCTGGATTTGTATGTATACAATATTGGAATGACGAATTCAAACTTTGGGTTCGCGACAGCAGTAAGCATGTTGAAATCACTAGTTAGTCTATTCCTGCTGTTCATAGCTAATAGCATGTCCAAGCTCATTCGCGGAGACAGCATCTTTTAAATCT
Organism: Paenibacillus sp. LS-5; assembly: GCF_056121505.1. Taxonomy (NCBI): domain Bacteria; kingdom Bacillati; phylum Bacillota; class Bacilli; order Caryophanales; family Paenibacillaceae; genus Paenibacillus; species Paenibacillus sp. LS-5. The sequence continues at coordinate 147,844 of NZ_JBWAVA010000006.1, forward strand.
AAAAGACAGAAAAGGGGAGAATCGACATCATGCCTGCCAAAGAAAAATTCACCTTGTTCCATTTCATTAATTATGCCGTGTTTGCGGTCGTCACGCTCATTTGTGTCTTTCCGTTCTATTACCTATTCATCAATACAATCAGCAATAATGACCTCAGCAGCAGGGGGCTGGTCATGTTCTATCCGAAGGATATCCATTTCACCAATTATACGGATGTCTTCAAAATTCCCGGTTTAGGCCAAGCCGCACTGATGTCGGTAGGGCGAACGATGATAGGGACTGTACTGACGGTTGCGGCCTCCGCCTTTCTGGGCTACCTGTTCACCAAGCAAATGTGGGGACGCAAATTCTGGTACCGCTTCCTGGTCATTACGATGTATTTCAATGCCGGTCTGATTCCTTGGTATTTAACTATGCTGAATCTAGGTCTGACCAATAATTTCGCTGCGTATATTCTGCCCTTCATCGTTCAGCCTTTCTTTATCATTCTGGTCAAAACCTTCGTAGAATCTACACCTCCTGCCCTGCAGGAATCTGCGCAAATAGACGGTGCTGGTTATTTCAAGGTTTTCACAAGCATTATCTTTCCGCTTATTACACCCATTTTGGCTACCATCGCTATCTTCTCGTCGGTTACCCAATGGAACAGCTTCACAGATACACTTTTCCTGGTTACGGATCAGAAACTGTTTACACTTCAATTCATCCTATACCGCTATATGAATGAGGCCACCTCAATAGCCCAATTAATGAAGCAGTCTACAGGTGCTGTAGATCTAAATCTGGCCAATATGGCCACGCCGACCTCCATCCGCACAACAGTATCAATGGTCGTTGTACTACCCATTCTACTGGTGTATCCGTTCTTCCAGCGTTTCTTCGTCAAGGGAATTATGATTGGCGCAGTTAAGGGTTAAAGGCCGCGCTATTCTTGAGGGAGGTGAGGCTCATCAGCTGATAGGTGTCCATATCCGAAAATAGTCTGAAGTATGAACAGGGGAGGATTTAGACAAATGAAAAAGAAAATGCTTGGTTCTGCGCTGCTTATTCTGATGAGTGCAATGCTCGTATTAACATCAGCCTGCAGCAATAATAGCGGTGGGAATTCGGCGAATAATGGAACAACTACTCCAACTTCTTCTAACAACGCAAGTGCAGATGCGAAAGATAAAAAGGAAATTACGATTGATGTGTTCTCCACACTGGCTAACTATGCTGGGGAGCAGCCCGGATGGTTCGCCAAGCTGGTCAAAGACAAGTTCAATATTAAGCTGAACATCATTGCCTCGAACCTGGCCGGCGGGCAGCAAAAGATTGCGACCATGATGGCTTCCGGAGACCTTGGGGATCTGGTGGTATTCGGATCCAATGGAAAAGACTATCAGGATGCAATCAAAGCGGGTCTGCTGCTGGATTTCAACAAAGATGATATGCTAAATAAGTATGGTCAAGGCCTACTCGCTAATGCTCCTGAAGCGATCGAAGCGAATAAAAAGCAATTTGGAGGCGGCACGGCGGTGTACGGAGTCGGATTCGATGTGGGAACAGGCGAAGGGCCATCCGAAGGCGCGACTATGACCTACGGCCCGAATCTCCGCTGGGACTTGTACCAGAAGCTAGGCAGTCCGGAAATTAAAACACTTAATGATTACCTGCCACTGCTGAAGAAGATGCAGGAGCTCGAGCCAAAAAGTGAGAATGGCCGGCCGACCTATGGGATTTCCCTGTGGTCCGACTGGGACGGCACTTACATGACACTGGCTAAAGTTATCGCCCAGTTCCACGGATATAATGAAGGCGACGGCCTGAATCCGGCTGGACTGACTCTGACCCACCAGAATGAAGATGAATGGCAGGGCGTTCTTGATGAAGATGGCTATTATCTTGAAGGACTGAAATTCTACTACGATGCGAATCAGATGGGCCTACTCGATCCGGACTCTTTAACGCAGAAGTTCTCGGATGTCTCCAACAAGATCAAGGACGGGCAAGTCTTCTTCTCCCATTTCCCATGGGTGGATAACGTGTACAACACTCCTGAACGTACAGCTGAAGGTAAGGGCTTTGCACTTGTGCCATTTTCCGAGGAGAAAATCACCTCTTACGGACAGAGTCCGTATGGCGGCAACCGGGTATGGGCAATCGGCGCAAAAGCCAAGGAACCTGAACGGATCATGGAATTCCTGAGCTGGCTGTATTCTCCGGAAGGTGTGATGGAATCCAACTATGGTCCTAAGGGATTGGCGTGGGATATAGATGAGAGCGGGAAGCCGTTCGTTACTGATTTCGGCTGGAAGGCGCTTCCTGCGAATGCTGAACCGGTACCGGCGGAATACGGCGGAGGCACGTTCAAGGACGGTACGAATCAGATTAATAATACGACTCTTAAGCTGACCAATATCAACCCGGATACTGGTGAAACGTACGACTACAATCTGTGGCCATCGACGTTGAACCATGATCCAGACCCGGTTACGAAGAGCTGGCGTGAAGCAATGGGTGTAATGACAGCGAAGGACTATTTTGTGAAGAACAATATGATTGAAGTCTCGAAGCCATTCTTTACAACAGAAACCCCGGTTACCGTTCCTGCTCAACTGCAGCAGAAGATCGACGGAATCGGCAAGATCATCAAGGAATACTCCTGGAAAATGATCTTTGCCAAGAACGATGCTGAATATAACAAGCTTAAGGCTGATATGATTTCAAAATCCAAAGGTCTTGGTTATGACGAAGCTGTTGAATTTGAAGTTGGCAATGCTGAAAAAATGGTATTCCCTTACAGATAAACATCTGTATTTGTGCACCCGTACCAGTTCATCTGGTACGGGTGTTTACTTATAATAAGGTCGGTCTCTAGATGATTCAGTTTATGCGGCTGGCGGATTTGCTTTCTATTGCTGAAAAGCGGAGATTACAATATTAGGTGATGCTATTGCTTCATCCGGAAATAATCTGGCGCGGATTAGTATAAGCGTAAACGGTCAACGGGTTATCGATGCAGAGTGGATCGACCGCTTAAAACATATACTATATTTGAAAGCGATACTGCTCATGTTAATAAAGTAAATGTGATAAAGCTATCAGAGGTGGCGATGTCAACGGGTCGGTAAGTCTGAAGAAGAATTTGATAACAACGGATCCTGATAAATTGTATTGAGGTGTAAAAAAGACGACATTCGCCCTATTATTTTAGAGTGAACGTTGTCTTTTCTTAGTTATAGATTTTTGCTTTGGGGAATTTATAAACCTGCTGCTGAGAAATTTCTCCTACGAAAAGTGGTGGGGGTGATACCATATGTTTTTTGAATAATCGATTGAAATAGCTAGAACTTTCAAAACCAACGGAGAGCGATACTTCTGACATAGAATTATCTGTGGTCAGAAGCCGTTTAGAAGCTTTGTCTAATCGGAATTTATTTAAATAACCTATTGGAGAAATTGCTATTTCCTCCCTGAAACAACGCAACGCTTCGTTCTTGCTTATGTTCGCCGCTGATGCGATATCAACGAGGCTTAGCTTTTGTGAATAATTACTACTAATGAATTGCAGCATTGCTCTTAACCTAACTTGAGTGGAAATACTTGTGGTTTGAGATGAGTGGATGCAAAAGGTACGGTTTACATAAAGAATACGCCATATAGAGGTTAAGGATTGCTGCACATCTAATTCTCTAGTTTCATCATCAGACTGCATTAATTCAATCACCAAATGAAGCTTCTCCAAGATTTCTTTTTGCCAATCTACGTCATCTGATAATGGGAGATAGGCAATTTCAGAGCATATAATTGGCTCCACTATTTTTCGGTAAACGGCTTGGTTTAATCCAGAGATGATTTCTGAAGAAAAAACAATATTGGGAATTATTGTTTTTTCGGTTGCTTCATAACCATGAATAGATTTTGAATTAATAAAAATTCCGTTTCCTTGACTCAGTGGGATAAAGTGATTCCCTATTTGAAAAGTTGCTGTTCCTTTAAGAACATATGCGAATTCAACTTCGCTATGCCAATGTTGATTGACTTTATTGCTCCCGAATATATCGATATCATCCAGATAGTATTCAATAGAAAAATCATCGGAGCCGTGTGGTGCTATTTCCCTGAGCTGCTGATCTGTTTTTACGATTTGTTTCATGTCAAACTATCTCCATTTTAAGTGATATTGTGCAATTATCTCATTGTATATTACAAGATCGGGAAAAGGAATAGTGATAATATGCAAATAATACAAAAGAGATTATATTGGAGGAATCATGTATGGCAACAATGCTATTAATTATTGTTTATATTGCATTTATTAGTCTGGGACTACCTGATTCACTGTTTGGAACAGCATGGCCGGCTATTAATGCTGAATTTGGATTACAGGTATCATCCGCAGGATTCGTCACTTTTGTAATATCTGGCTGTACCATAATTTCAAGTTTATTTTCTGCAAAGATTATAAATAGATTAGGAACAGGGATGGTAGCGGCAATCAGTGTAACGATGACCACAATAGCATTGTTCGGTTTTTCAATTTCTCCAAACTTATTATGGCTTTGTACATTTGCCCTACCCTTGGGACTTGGTGCAGGTAGCGTAGACTCAGCTCTAAATAACTATGTAGCCCTGAACTATAAAGCGGTTCATATGAACCTACTCCATTGTTTCTATGGAGTGGGAGTCTCTTTGAGTCCTTATTTGATGTCGGTCGCACTGTCTGGTGACAATAATTGGAGGGCGGGGTACCGCGTAGTATTCTTTATTCAGGGTTTTATTGCGTTGATAACGATTTTCTCTCTTCCCGTTTGGAAAAAAATCAGAAATGAAAACAAAGCATCTGAGCAGGAAACATACAGAGTTGTGAGTATTTCTTATCTTTTCAAGCTGCCTGCGGCAAGGGCTGTTTGGTTATTCTTCTTTAGCTCGTGTGCAATTGAAAGTACGGTTGGGGTGTGGGGCAGCACTTTTCTTGTTGATGGAAAAGGAATGTCAGGTGAAGATGCTGCAAAATTCATCACGATTTATTATGTTGGAATGGCACTTGGAAGGCTGCTGTCAGGAATTCTAGCAAACAAATTATCAAGTTGGAAACTAATTCATATCGGTCTAGGCATTGTTTGCATGGCTATTATCGTATTAGTGCTACCATATGCATCTTTCGTCTCGGCGTTTGCTTTGTTCCTTATAGGTTTTGGAAATGGACCAGTATTTCCAAACCTAATTCATTTAACACCAATACATTTCGGTAGAGAGCTATCTCATTCTATGATGGGCACACAAATGGCTGCTGCATATATAGGCATTACTTTCATCCCGCCGGTATTCGGCATTTTAGCTCAGCAACTGGGGGCATCCTTTTTCCCAATGTTTGTTTTGTTATTAATTTTAATCATGATATTTTCTACATTACTATTAAAAAAAATATTGAAAGAACAGATTAAGCCTAGATATTAGGTAAAAAAGATTTACAGCAAAAGCCCCTTCTGCCATTTCGGTGGAAGGGCCAGTTCAAAAAAATGCTGTTGCACCTGCGGGTTAAATTCGAGTTCTATGCTTCGCATGTCCTTCGGGACGCCGAAGTAATATGCCTATGCTCAAATGACAGGCGTTGGGTTTACAGGTGGGCTGGGTTTGACGCTTACGTATTAAACCTTGTACAGTCAGGGTTTTAGCAGTTTATCCTTTTAATTTTGTTGAAGTGTATAGTCAAGGGGAAATGACATGGCCTTCTTAATAAGCTCGTATTCATCGTAATGATCTTTGATAATAGCTCAGTTATTTCCTTAAGGGTGAGTGCGTTTTGTAATGCCTTTATTTTGTAATGCCTTTAAATTGTTTCACCGAATCGGCGTACGTCTCGAATCGGCGGTTGTCCGAACAGGCGCGCATACTCGCGGTTGAACTGTGTGGCGCTCTCGTAACCAACCTGATAAGCGACACTAGTCGCATCGCTCGTAGTTGTGAGTAGAAGCTTCCGAGCTTCTGTCAGCCGAAGCCGTTTTTGGTACTGGAGGGGAGTCATTGCTGTCACTTCCTTGAAGCAGGCAAAAAAAGACGATGTACTCATCTGGGCTGCTTCAGCCAACTTCTCCACCCGCATAGGTTCCGTATAGTGTTGATTCATCCATTCAATCACATGGGCGATTCGCTGCGCGCGGCTGCCTAACAGAGCGAACTGCCGTATGACGTTACCATGCTCGGTCTGTAGCATGCGGTAAAGAATTTCGCGTACAGCATAGGGAGCTAGTACGGGCAGGTCGTCCGGGGTATCCAGCAAGCGGATCAGCCGCAAGATAGCTTCATGAAGGGAATCGCTCATTCGGCTAATGACCAGGGCACGGTGAGGTTCCGGACGAGTGCTTCCTTTTGAATAGGATTGTTGAATCACATCTAGAATTTGTTCAATTTCAAATTGAAGTTGCAGAGACAAGTAAGGGGTCTGCGTCGAGGCTTCAACCACTTGTCCAGTAATCGGCAGGTGCACAGAAGCGGCCAGGTAGCTTCCCGGTCGATAAGTATAGCTTTCTGATCCCAGCAGCACTTGCTTGGTGCCTTGGGCAATCACGCATAGAGAAGGTTTATATACCACAGGAACCGGCTCAGATATTTCAGAAGAACGAACAAAAGAAAGATCAGGATAGGCAGTAATGTAAGTCCCATCTTGTATCGCAAAACGTTTGATTTGTCTGGCCAACTCGGTCAATCCTAGTTCTCCATTCTATTCAATTTATAATTCACTTTATTACATTTTGGAGGAATAGGCAATCCTACTGCATCTTTCGGCTACCGCATGATGCGTAGTTACCGCCATAATGAACATGTAACAAGCAACATAATTAAAAAACGATGAAGGAGAGATATGCATGTCTGGATAAAAAGGGAAAGTAGTGCTGATTACCGGTGCCAGTAGCGGCATCGGCGAAGCAACCGCCAGATGGATCGCTGGACGGGGAGCCAAGGTAGTGCTCGGAGCGAGACGGACGGATCGATTGGAGAAGTTGGCGGAAGAGATCAGAAATGAAGGCGGAACGGCGGAATACCACTCGCTTGATGTAACGGATCTGGAACAGATGCAAGCGGTCGTTCAGTTCACATTGGATCGCTTCGGACGCCTAGATGCCCTCGTTAACAACGCAGGTGTGATGCCCTTGTCATCGCTAGATGCATTGAAGGTCGAGGAGTGGAACCGCATGATTGATGTCAATATTCGCGGAGTGTTGCACGGGATCGGTGCTGTTATTCCCGTGATGAAGGAACAGAACTTTGGCCATATTATCAACGTTTCCTCAGTGGGTGGCTATATTGTATTCCAAAAATCAGCGGTGTATTGCGCCACCAAGTTTGCGGTTCGGGCAATCACAGAGGGATTACGCCAGGATATGGGAGGTATAATCCGTACAACTGTTATTTCTCCGGGAGTTACCGAATCTGAACTGGCAGATACCATTACGGATGAAGCGGCCCGCGATATGATGGAATCTTTCCGCGATAATCCTCTGCCTGCTTCCGGCATAGCCCGCGCCATTGCTTATGCCCTTGAACAGCCAGCGGAAGTAGATGTAAATGAATTGATTGTGCGTTCGGCTGGGCATCCGGCTTAAACTACTTAGATTGCGGAAAGAGCGGCGCTATCCCCCTAGCCGTGGCGATTGATGGGGCGAATCGACATGACATTAAGCTGCTTCAGTTGACGTTGTCCGAGCCTGTGTTGGAGCGACAGAAACCCGACGAGGCGAGTCCGCAGCACTTGTGTCTGGACAAGGGTCTTCTGCGTCTCTGGGGGAGAAGGTAGAAACGAGTGAAACTGGCTTAGCATTTGCTGCAACTGTCTCACCAGAATGGGGTAGGTGACGCAATCTAAGAGTCGCTGCTAGGGACAATTTCTAGATTGGAGCACTGGCTTTTTGGCAGTAGCATTTCTGTTCTATCATCACCGGCCTAAGGCAGTTTCCCCTTCAGAATACAATAGGAATCGGACCTTGTCGTCGTTTAGCATTCTGGCCGTAGTCAAAAAGCGGAAAACCCCATTTTAACGTCATTCCAGCTACCTTCAGCATCCGCAAGTATGGAAATGCTAATTATTTACTGCTCCAAGATGATGAGCTAAAAGAAACGATCCCCTTCACCGTTCAGTAAAGGGGATCATTTTAGCTTATAGGGGGATTTGTGCTATAGAATGATGGTGTAGCTGAGAGAGAAAGCGTTCCATAGAGAATCTTCTAACTCAATTCGCTTTATTTCATTCAATTAATCTATTGATCTAGTCATCTTTTCTTCTTCGCTTCTCGCAAATCGCACAAAATTATAATTTAAGATACATATGTGCAATAAAATGTGGCAAAAATGATCTACAATATTTTTAGAGAGACGGTATGTACTCGTCAACAACACATGTTGGTTGTAAAAGGAGATTTCAGACTATGAATGTTATGTTTATAGCAGGTAGTAACCGTAAGGAGGCAATTAGCACGAGTCTATCGGAATATGTAGCTTCTTTAATAAGATCTCAAGGCCATCAGACTACAATATTTGATTTGTATAAAAAGCCGCTACCGTTCTACTCACCAGATGGCGAGTATAGTACTACAGACACGGACACTATTTTGGAGCTACATCAGGAAATGAAGGCGGCAGAGGCCATTGTGCTGGCGACGCCGGAATATCACTGCGGCATATCAGGTGTTCTTAAAAATGCACTGGATCATTTGAATTATGGACACTTCCACGGCAAGGTTGTCCTATCAATCAGCTCAGCAGGGGGGGGCCACAGGAACACGTTCCTTGCAGCAGTTGCAAGCGATTGTACGCAATCTGCACGGAATAAACTTACCGGATTGGGTGTCAATCGGCGGCGAGCAGCATGATTGGTTTAAGGAGCCGCAAATTCTATACCGGGTCCAAGCGGCAACCCGAGCATTTTTAGACCTGGCAGCGCGAGTGAGATGAAGTAGGTATTCAAGAAAGAGCTGTTTTAGGAGAACAATTATGGAAACGGCCATCACTCTGTAAAGATCAGAATGATGGCCATTTCTACTTTATCTGCTGTTTAAAAGTGTTCGCCGACAAGCTCCTCACTCTTTGTCCAAAGCAGCCTGGCGCGTTCGGGATCAACTGCATAGGACATTACGGCATCACGTAGCCCAGGCGCATCATCAATGGGCACCACCCGGCAGTCTTGGCAGTAATGTCCGCCAATCTCAGTCCCATCGGCTACTACTGCTGCCCAAACGGATGTTGCTGCGACCTGAGGAATCGTCTTAAATTCGGATGGAGGGAGATCTGCCCCAGCGTTCTCGATCTCGATTCTGTTTTGGAGCGCCGCTAAATCTTCTTCCGACAAATGTTGGGCAAGACCGGTATAGGCTACGCCAGGCATAAGAGAACACGCGCGTATGCCACGTTCACGATACCGCCGGTCAAATTCGACAGCGAATAATACAACAGCGGTTTTGGCTCCCCCATAGCTGATCCAAGGATCATAAGGTCTTTTCTCAAAATTGGGATCATCTAGATCAATATCGGCCCAACGATGGCCATTGGAAGAAACGGTCACAAGACGTCCGCCTTCACGGATTAGAGAGGCAATACGATTAACTAAAACAAAGTGGCCTAGATGGTTTGTACCCAGCTGTGTTTCGAAGCCATCTTTGGTTTTTCCGAATGGGGTCGCCATTACACCAGCGTTCGTGATAATGGCATCGAAGGTACGACCATCGGCCAAGAGCTGGTCGGCTGCCGCACGAACGCTTTCCAGGTCAGCCAGATCAAGCGCGATAACCTCGAAGCTGCCGCCACTCTCTTGGGCTGTAGCGCGCACTTCACCTGTAGCGTCAGCAGCCTTTTTCAGATTGCGTGCGGTACCCACTACCTCCGCTCCATGGGCTACTAGGGCCCGAGCAGTCTCAATACCCATGCCGGATGACACTCCAGTCACAAGATAGCGTTTATTTTTAAGATCAATGCCTGCAAGAACATCTTCTGTTGTCGACTTCGCATTAAAATGTACAGTCATGGTATCCTCTCCTGTTATCAAATTGGGGGGGCAGTAAATAACTACAGATTGCTTTGTTACTTCAACTTCTATACCAATTGTAGACATGATGTAATTTCATTTATTGCATTTTTGTTTCTTTGATTATATATTAGTGACATAAAATTATTGGTGCATTACGCTGCATGGCTTTAGCAGATCCACATCAAGGAGGCAAACGTATGCTTGATTTTACAAAGTACTGCGAATATTTATATCAAACATTCTATATTCCCGTTTATTTGTATGAACACAATCATCTAAAGGTTTGTTACCCTGAACAGAATACGGATACTTTGCCGCCCCAATCTTATTTATCGCAATTATGGGACACGCCGAATTCGGTGTCTTATACTTTGACATCGTTTCATTCTTTCTATGGTTGCATAAAAATTGAACAATATGACTATTCGCTCGTCATAGGTCCGATTAGCAATATTTCTTATACAGCAGAATGGATAGAGGAGATAAGAAAAGAATTATCGGTGGATTCTTCAAAAATGGAGAAATTTTCTGCATTCTTCTATAATATACCCACGCAAAATTTTGATGTTTTTATAAACTCGTTGCTTTTCATTAATTTTACTTTGAATAATGTAGAGGGTACGACAAGGGACATCTCCGCTTGTACGAAAGGAAAAATGAAGCATTCTATTCATCAGCAATATTCAACAGACGCCTATGTGAATAAAGAGGAAGAGCTGTTGAACAATAATCATGCCATGGAAACGGAAATGTTTCATTATGTGGAGACCGGAAATTTGGATGGGCTGGGAATATTGACGGACAGAGTAAAAAAAGCGGGGATATGCATCAATGAGAGTGATACTCTCCGACAGGTGCGAAATAAATTCATCGCCAAAATCGCCCTGATTTCGCGTGCTGCAATCAAAGGAGGGCTTGCTCCCAGCATCTCATATCAGCTGTATGATGTTTACCTGGAACATGTCGAGCGGATAACGGATATTTCTTCTATCTCTTATTTGTTTGGCCAGGTGCTGAGGGACTACACTCACCGCGTCAAAAATTCCAATTCGTTTTCCAGGCTGGATCATATTTTGTATCAGGCCATTCAATATATTGAGGAGAATACGAACAAGAAGATCGCCGTTGCGGATGTAGCAAACCATATAGGCTACAACCGCTCCCATCTGTCCCGAAAGTTCTCGAAAGCACTGGGACGTAATCTGAGCGATTTTATTAAAGAGCGGAAGCTGGAGGAGGGCAAAGATCTGCTTGCATTCTCCGACAAAAGCATCAGCGAAATCAGTGCATATCTGTGCTTCTCCAGCCAAAGCCATTTTCAAAAAGCATTTAAAGAGCATTTTAACATTACACCTCATGCTTTCAGAAAATCTGTATTGTTGTGAGAAGACTGGATTTTTTAATACAGCATACCGAAAGGAAATCATGAGATAATTCTAGATTATATAGGTTGAACTTGTAATCTTAATACTCGAATAAGTAAATGATCAATTACTTCAAATGGAGATTGATTTAGTTGTTTCATAAAAGAAGAAACATGAGAGCGAATGACATAGAACTTATGAAAGAAGACATTATCCACCACAACATGCTTGAGCCATTTTCACAAACCTTCGGTGGGGTTCAGTTCCGGACTAAACATAGGCAGGTAGATTAGACGAAGTTTCAGATACTGTTTCAGGAGCGCTTTAATTTCTTCCACATGATGCGGGCGTTTTCTAGTACAACAGCAATTTTCCAGGAGTAGGCATTCAGAATATCGGTCAAAAAACGATGAAACGCCGAGGCGTCGAGTATTTCCTCTTCCCGGTGAGTCATACTTTGGCTACGTCCTTGGGTCTATACGTTTTGGCAAATTTTTGAAGAATTCGAGCTCAAAAAAGCCTTAGCGTCCATGTGTAACTGGCCTCAAAACCGACATCGGCGGGCGCTTCTCCGCAACGACTTGCCGAAGCTGTTCCTCTTGTTGGTTTGTTGGTCGGTTAGTTTCTTTGGGCGAGGAGGGCGTGAACTAAATTCCAGTCCCTTAGTCGTGGTCTTCATGGCCGCAGTAAGCTTTTCTACCGTCATTACAATCTCCTCTTTTCAGGTATTTACTACATTTTAATTGGAGAGTGCTGAACTTCGGAAATTGCCGAGAAAAAGAAAGATTTAGATTTTGTATTTATATAGAGAGTTGACATCTTAGCGAATTTACAAAACAATCTATTGTGATTTTAATGATTATGTTTATTACGAGTTCTCCTAATTCACTAAAAACAATTTATGAGGGTCAACTCTATAAGGATCGTAGATCTATTTATAATTGGGTGATATGCTTATTAAGCAGTTTTTGATAAAAAGCTCCGTTGGCAACCCAATCAAATAAGCCATGGGAAGATTCAGCAAAATTTATTCGTGAATCAATGGTTTCAAGCATGAATGGTTTTAAGTCTGTAGGAACAAAGAAACCTAGTGACTGTACAGGAAGACTTTTACAACGTTCGATAGCTCGATAAAATTGCGCCAAATCATAGGGCATTGCAGAACCACATAAAATTCGAATGTCGGCCGAAGAAAAACTCTCCTGAATGCGTTCGCCGAGCACCCCACAATCCATCACAATGACGTTGTAATTCCGGTTCAAGCCTTTTGTCATATAAATATCATTATCTTCCAATCTATAGGCGTTTCCAGTCTTCTCTGGTTTAAATAGATGAATGATATGAGCCAAGTGGTTATTTGAATTAGCCTCTACATAGCAAGCAGTACCACCATGCGCGTTGATCCAACAAACCAAATTCATTGCGGTTGTTGTAGTTCCCACGCGCCGATCACTACCGGCGACGGCAATCCTCAGATTGGTGCAATCGAATTTATACTTTGTCTGTTCGGGATGAAGTTGAGAAGATCCTTTTTTCGCTACTACCTCGGCAGGTGCAGTTAGCTTAAATCTCTGCATGCCATCATCCGAAAAGCACTCATTCAACTCGTCTTGGATTTGTCCGATTTCCGAAGCCGTTACAATCTCAAAGATGCCGATCTGAGTTAACTGCTGAACTAAGGGGCTGCCAGCTGGCAGCCCCTCAGCTATGACAACTACACGCATTTTATAAATCGTCTGATAGGAGAGAAGTGCTTGAATCAAATCCTCATCTGACTCTCTTATTGCGATCCGATCCAGTACGACAAAGTGCGCATGAGAAAAATTCCTCATGTCCTTTACTACAAAGGAAAGAAGGCTAAAGCTTCCGACTAACTTCTTAATGGGAAACTCTTGCTCCAAATAATCCAGTAAATTAACATGAGCTTCACTTGTTAGATATAAGATCATACGTTACCCCTCATTTCATCAGTAAGAGAATGACTCCAACGATCACCAGACCGATGTAAAAGAATAGCTCAATAATCTGTTTGTGTTTGTTCATCGTTAACGTCCTCCCGCGGATCCCATATAAGCAAACTTATAATCGGGAATCTCAAAATGGGCATGGATACGCTTGGAGCCAATCATCAGCAGAGCATGTTCACGCTTCTTGCTGGCCAGCAGTTCTTCCTCAGCATCTGTCAGATTGTAGATTTCTTTAGTCTCCTGAAGATTCTTACCATCTGTCCCCATCAATATTTTAATGCAGGGGATGTCTAGCAAAGCTTGCCCATACATCTTAATTTCTGGAGCAAGAAAATCAACGACGCTATGCGAAACTATAGCTAATGCAGCTTCGTATTTACGAGCGCGCTTTTCAACGTTGCGAAGAAAGACCAAGCTTTGAGGAACCTTTGGGTCGATCATTAAATAGGTTTCGTCGCAGATCAAGAGAACTCGCTCCGTCCGATCCTGGGACATCTGCTCCCAACACCAGGAAAGTAGATTAAAATATTGGGTTCGTTTGATGTTTTCGCTGGTGTTTTGTAGGGAATGCGTATCTAAGCAAATGCAGCGACTACGGGTCTGAATGGTGCTGTGACCATTCCAGAGGAAAGAGTCTCCGCCATTAGCGATGTCAAAAAGTAGGAGTGCTAGCTCTTTGTAAATCTGATCGCCTAAAGCCTGCTCTTTAAACTGAACGAGAGTGTACAAATCACTGAAGGTAGGGAAATCGGTGCTCAGAAGTGTCGAAATATCGGTTGTCCAGGTGATGTGGAATTGATTATACAGTTCGATTAGGCATTGCTTTAGCACAGCAAGCTGCATCATATTCAAATCAGGAAGATATAGATTAAAGAAAATCTCCAGGTTTTTAAGATGCAGGGCCATGTCGGACATGCCGTTTCCTTCATCTTTATAAAGGGGATGTTCTTCTCCCTCTTCATCCCGCGGAGCTGGCCGGATCTGTAGTGGGTTAATTTTGCCGAGGGAACCACCTCCTGCATTAATCCAGTCTCCGCCTAGCTGCTGACAAAGCTCCTTGTACTCTGATTCCGGATCTATGAAGATGATCTTTGTACCTTTCATATATTCGCTCAGTGCAGCATGCTTTACCGCTGTGGACTTACCAACTCCGGCCACACCCATAACAACAATATTGGAATTGGTACGATCTCCACCGCGTTTCCAGGGATCGATGATAATGAGGCCACCACTGGAGTCTTTAGCCAGATAATAACCGGTGCCATCATTAAAACCGCTACTGGCGAACGGAAATCCCCCAACGAAGGTGCTCATGGGCATGATTTTGTTCAAGATGTTTTCAATGGTTTCCTGCGCAGGATACATGGGGGATAACTGCTGCAAACACTCTTTCTGCAAGTGAGCCAGAGTACGAATCTTACAGCGCATCAGACTGAAGGTATTCTCAACTCGCCGGCAGGTCCGAACAAATAGCTTGTCATCATTAGCAAAGGGCATGACCAGTACATTCATAAGCCCGACGGTTTCGCCGTTTTGATCAATTTGAAGCATAATGCTTTCTCCATCTATTGCAGCTTTTTCCGCTCGTTGTCGTGTCAGCGCGTCTTTGGCGTTATCCGCTGTGCTGCGGTTTTGAGTTATGGATTTGGAAATAGATGAGATGAGGGCACTATTGTCGATGGGTTGAAATCCAATGGAAACCATGGTGGAAGGTAAATTAGTGAGAGTGGATAGCCAACCTACATTAGCCTTTGGCGGGTATTGAATGACACCGTACAACTTCGCAGCCTGCTCTCCAATGATCAAGCTATTACGCGAAAACTCTAACCCCATAGGGGTTATCACGTTTAGCAACGAAGCATTTACGTTCGAACCTTTTTGTTCATTCTGCATCTATTGACCTCCCTCAACCTATAATCCAGAACGGACCACCGGCAGAAGCATTCTTCCGGGCTTCGTTCAAGATGATGGAGAAATTCCACACTTGTTCGCTACGTTTGCGGCTGGCCGGATCAGCAATCAAAATTTTCCCTTCTGTGGTAACACCACGCAGCACCATGAAATGCCCTGATGAAGTAAAGTGGCCTTTGCCCATAATAGCGACTACAAGTTTGCCCTGATCTAAGGCATCCATTATCTTTTGCGCTTCCTTGATTGTGGCTCCGGCTACAATGAGTCCAAAATGTTTGGCTCCATCGGGAATCAAGCTATGATAGCTGCCAACTCCTTCTGCCAAGTAGCCATTTTCATATGCCCATTTTGACATCGTTACGGGATCGACGTTGTTCCCTGTCAAAGTTGAAACTACGATAGACAATGAAGTTGGCCCGCAGCCAGCAACACCAATAGTGCTACTTGGGCCGTAGGGCATATCCGCCCAGCGTTTATCGAGTTGATTGTAGTAAACAACTTCAAGGCTTCCATCTTGAAAAGTAACGCCTTCATATTGCTGTCCCAGACTTTCTTGATATCCGTCATCCGAGGATTGAAGTGCTTGAGTGAAGCCGTAGTCCATTCTCAGTTCATCAACTACTGGGGTTTCTTTTGAGTTCAGCATGAGTTTGAGCGATCCAATGGGAGAGGTAAGAATCTGAAGTATCAAAGATATGAGGAGCAGAAAAATAACAATAGGAGCGACAATGAGCATCACGATCCGTTTGCGCGATTCTTCATCGGCTGTAATTCTCGCGGCAAGTTTGAGTATTAGTTTTGTTGTAGCCGGATCCAAAGTTAAACCTCCTTTAACACGGGGATATTGGCTCTGAAGTCTGAGTCTTCTAAATGAATGAAAGAAGGATTATTGACTAAATTGCACAATTGGACAATTTCATGTTGCTTCAATACATGAGCTTGTACTTGTCCCTCTTCAAAATGCTGAACAAGCCGTTTGGCTTTCTCCAACAATTCCCGTTCCCCTTTTTCTTGCTGCTGCCATAGAATCAAATAGAACTGTCGTTCCACTACTTCTCCGGACAAAGCCAAAGTGTTCATTTCTGCAATCTCTTGTCGTAGAAGCTCTTTTTGTTTGAGGTCTGCAGTAGGGATTGCGGTGACAAGTTCGGAGATAAGTGGGGAAATATCAACTGGGCGGCTAACCGCCAAGAACTTGAAGGGAAAGCGGATGGAGGATAATTCGGCTGTTAGTTTATTGATAAGAAGCTTTTTCTCAGAGCTACTGAGTAAATCCATGCTAATCGGGAAAATACGAAGATAGCAGAGCAGCCATCCATCTTGCGTATATAGAAAGTTATCTCGGATTTCTTGAACATTTACGAATTGCTGGGCTGTTTGCCCACTTAGGTTGGTAGGAGATTTGGAGCCGGGCTTGCTTGCTTTCAAGTAAAATAGAACAGCTCCTCCACCGAGAAGGCAGAGGAGCAGCATGACGATAGGAAGCAGCATTGATGCGCCACCATCTTTCTATTTAGTATTCTCCGGTGCAATATGCCAATCTGAAAATAAATTTCCGGAGATTGTGATAGAATTTTGCAGCTGAATAGTAAGCATTCCTTCGGGCGTCCACGCGTCCAAGATTCGAGTGATAGGTGTGTAAAAACCGTCAGGGAACCATATGGGGGTAAAATGCACACGGCTTTGATAAGTGGAGTATTCGTTGGGCTTAAGCCAGAAGCTGTTGCTATATCCTGAGGACTTTACATCGTGCAACCGCCAGTATTTTTGGTAAGCAAATTCCGGGAAATAAGATATGGCATGTTGCGCTCCTGTGATGTGACTGCTTGGAGCGTTAGAAGATAGAATGGTAGTAGTGTTAATTTCGATTCCGTATCCAGATTTCATTTGATTGGATGAGAGAGAAGGGGACTTTGGATCAGGTAAGATGGATTGAGTCGCGGAGAGGGTGGCTAAATAGCTTGCACGTGTATAGTCCCACCATCCATCGTCCCGCCAATGTCCATTATCTTGCCAGTAGCCAGTGTCTTTTCCAGTGGTATACCATTGCCACTTGGATATCCATACCCAATACGTATGCCAACTGGCGGACCATACTCCCCAAGATGCTGATGGTTGATTAAAGTAAGATGGAACACTCGGTGGAACATAGCTGGAATTTTGGTCGGTTGCTTTCGGGTCAGGCGGTGGATTTTGGTTTAGATCGACAATGGAGACCATGATCGTATTTTCGCTAAGCCAGCCATAAGAGGATGTAATTTGAATCGAAGTAGTTTGTGGTTTACTCGGGGTTCTCCATTTTACCCAAACGACCTGGCTATCTCCATCAGGAATAACGATGTTCGTTACCGTGTAACTGCTACCCATAATACTGAAGGTAACACTGGCAGGAGATTTGGGAGTAATCTGAGTGCTTGTGGAAAGGTGAACGGAAGTGATGACGTCAGTGTCAGTGCGGTACTGCAAGCTGGTTTCGGTGGAAGGGGGAGTGGTCGGAGCATCTTTAAAGCGCACTATCCCGAGTCCAAGAAAACTGATAATTTGATCGTTGCTAACGCGACTATTCGTAGAACCATCCCAGGCTGGAAAGCCAAGATCTGGTGTCTCGAGGAAGATTGCCAGAGGGAGATTTTGATGCGTCAGGCTGACCATTTTAGAGCGTAATCCACCACTAAGAATTTGATCGTACAAGGCGGCTTCGTGTGCGGTCATGGCCATTTTTACACCTTGAAAGGTGATGTAGGCAATAGGTTCAATGAGTAATTTATAGTTCCCGTTAATTAAGGAGTCATAATTCATGCCAATAGCACTTGCAATACGTTTCGCCATGTAATCAGAGCAAAAGTATTGCTTTATCTCCTCCAAACTAGGTTGAGCGCGATCTGATTTAATAATGTAAGGGATAGGCTCACTTGGTTGCACATACGTATAAGGAGCTGTTGAAGGTTGTAATTGTGTACCATTGCGATAATGAATTTTGCTGACCTTTCCAAAATGAATAAGCGAGTTTGAGGGAGAACGATTCGTGAAATCAATAGAGGTGGTAACAGGGATTTGATCAGCTGCTCTTATGACAGTTACCCGAACCCCCTCATCATTAGTGTTCCAATAATTTTGGCCTGTCCCACTTCCCAGGCCACCACCACCGATATCTATGTTTCCATCGCCTTCCGCATAGATGGCAGAGTTAGTAAATAAGACGGCAAATAAAAGTAGTATTAAAGCTCTCATGAATGTTTTTTTCATTGCCTATTACCTCCCAAAAGAAAAAGACACAGCTCGAGGCTGTGCCTTTCATTTTGCATAATGTAAATCTGGATTAATCCATGCTTCCGACTTGTTTATCAAGATCTCCATCATTACCAGTATCTACAGCTGTGCTTCCGCCGCCCTGATCCTTAATCCAACCAAACCCAGGAACATAAACTTGTCCTTTGTCATTCTTATCTCCTGCTTTAGGAGAAGTTGCCGTTTCCTTATTTGGTTCAGTTTGCTTTTCGTCATACTTAGGAGGGGCCGCAGAAGACTTTGCTTTTTCAGGTTCCTTAACTTTTGGTTTTGGTGGTTCTGTAGGTTTAGAGGTTACTTTAGGCTGGGAGATGGGAACTTCAACCTTAGTTACTTCCTTTTCAGGCTGGAGGATAGGAGCATCAGAAGGCGAGGGTTGGGGGCTAATATCGGGTACAGCAACCGGTGATGAACTTGGTTGTTCCGAAGAGATGACGGGGGCCTTTGTTACGTCGGGTGCTTCTATTGCAGGAGAGGGTGAAGCAACGGAAACCGTATTACCAAGAGTAACTACATTCATATTATCATCTGGATGGGAAGAGTCACTCCACAAGTATACTCCGATGGCTACAATAACCAGGCCGCTGGCTATCAATAAAACTCTTTTCTTCTTCAAAATTCTACATCTCCTTTATGAAAAATATTAATTTGGAGGGGGAGATACTATCTCTATAGTACTGTATAAAAATGTAAATTCCAATAGAAACAGTGTAACGGTTTTTATTTTTTTATAAAATAATACTTTACTTAGTGAACTTAGGGCGGTAAACGGCTTGAATCGGCAAGTCCGCTTTCATAGAGGGTAAATGTCCCCAGCCAAAAGAAAGCGGAACTTCCAGATGAATAACGGCCTGAGTAGTGAACTGCTGAATGTTCTCCGTGGAGGTGGGAGCAAAGGTTGGGTTTTGTATTGTGACCTTTAGATCGGAGATAGTGTACTCGACCTCCCCGGCTGTCCGTTTTACATATTGATTTCCTTGTTGGACTAATCCTAAAGTATTCACAACCTGAGTGTAGATGTCTCCTGATGAAATCTTTATTGCCCATCCACTCGATGAACGAATATATCCTCCAGAGTAACTTTGTCGCAGGCTGGGGTAAACATTGCTGTAGTTTTCTGTTGCAACTGAAATAATGGCACTTTGTACTGCATCGCGTACTCCAGAGGCAATGATGCTGAGTCGCAGGTACTCATACAAGGCGCAAGAAAGGATCAGTACCGCTAAAACAACAGCTACAGTCAGAGGGATTCCACTACCGGAACGATTTTTCAGAAGAGCCTTCATTTCCAGTACACCTCGCTTTTGCCGGTGCCTTTCGCCGTTAGCTCGATTGGGAAGGAACCGAAATCGCCGAACAATCCGATATTAACGGTAGCATTCAACGTCACAGTGAATTCCTGATTGATCTGAATCTGCCCGGTTCTGCTCCAGAAAATCGCAGGGTGTAATCCCGTTTGAGACTGTAGCTCTGCCGCCCGCTGAGTGGTTTCTTGACCCACTCTGCCTGAAATCTCAGCTTCACGCGCAAGCTCTGCCGCAAAGGTATCCAATTGATCTTTTGCTACAAAGACGGGGACAACTTTTATCACCAGTGCGATACAGAGCATAACGGCCATGACCAACACGACAACATCTACATATCCCTCGCCACGTTTATTGATAAGGCACTTCATGGCCAGCTTCCTTTCTCATAAGTTGAGCAAATGACTAAAAAAGAGTACCGACAGCCTTCATAATTTCCATGCCCAGAATGACTACATACATCAACATGAAGCAGACCAGCATCCAAAGAGAATATTTTCGGATTTTTCCAGGACGTTTCATGGCTGTGAGTTTAAGGCGCTGGATTTCCATGAGTTTGAAATCATGAGCTAGCATATCGAAGTAGACTGAACCTTGATCACCGCGCATAACAGCAAGTAACCCACGCACTACATCAGATAGCATGGAACTTCCCAGACGGGCTTCCAGCCGTAAAAGAGCTGTTTCTTGATTGCCGCTCTTCATGTCTGCTACCGTCATATTCAGTTCGTGTTCTAAACTGCTGCCAGCATGTTTACTGTAAACCTCCAGTATACGGAGCACATCGCGGGATGACTTAAGCTCCTGGGCAATGGTGGCGACAAAACGGGGAAGGTCCACTTCGATTTGCTCCCGTTTCTTGCGCACGATCTCGTCTGCCTGTCCTGATTCCTTAAAAAAAACAGCAATCGCGAGAATCAGAAATACCGGAAACAATAGGGGAAGCAGTGGAAGCATTAAGCAACCCGCACAGAAGATTAATCCAGCCTTTACTATTGCCCCGGCTAAGTAAGACTCAGGGGTGATAGTTATCCCCGCCGAACGCAAGGTTGCCGCCGTTTTTCGCTTGTAGTAATCACCGAGTTTTAATTTGCCGGCTAACCAAGTAGCTAAGCGAAAAATGGCACTTTGCAAAATGGAGCCTTTAGCCCTCCCAATTTTGGCAACCAGAAGGATTGCTCGAGTAGAAGATAAAGTAGGAAGCCTTATCCAGTCCGCCAAGAGAAAATAAGTCCCAATTGCCATGAGGAGCTGGAAACCAATTAGTATACCGGTCATGAGTAAGAGGTACCTCCTTTATCTCTCCCATTCATCATCAGCCTGCTTCTCCATCGCAGAACAAGGAAGGGGCTCTACTAAATAGGGGGTATTCGTTTCACGGGAATGATGCCTTTGACCACAATAATTCGGTGTACTTTCTGCAACACGCGGCATTTGTCCAAGATTGGCAAGCGAGGCGAAGGTTGTTCCTGCAATGATAATATGATCAAGAACCTGGATATGAAGGGGAGTAAATATCGAGACTAGATTCTTAGTGAGCATGATATCTTCTGGGGAGGGTGTGGAGATGCCACTTGGATGGTTATGGGCCAGAATAATCGAAGAACAGTCAGCATTCAAAGCGGCCTTCAGGATGTTCCGGGGATAGACTTGTGCTTCGTCTACACTTCCTTCGGATATTACCTTTGTTTCAATGATTTGGTTTTTGCGGTCCAAAAAAGCAACCATAAAACGTTCCCGGTCTTTTATGCCAGCCAGGTGGATGGAAAAATAGCGATTTGCCATTTCAGGTGACGAAATAATTTGTTTGGCGTTTTCTTCCTCCCATTGCAGAAAACGATGAGAACGAAGGAACGCATTCAGTAGATCGACCTTACGAATTTGGGCGCTTGTTAATTCCAAGGAGTACGGATGCTCCAAAGCGTTCAGCAAATTGTTAGCAGATCCATATTGCTGTAGTTTATCAAGAGGGATGCCAGTCAAACGGGAAAGCGATTGGATATAATCTGCAGCCAATTGATCATCCATTGGATTTAAGGCCATGAGGTAGGCTCCTTTAAGTTCTTCAATACCTCGCCGACAAATTGCAATTTGGTATAGAGTTCATCCGAGAAATCCCACTCTTTCAATCGCGCCCAGAATTCGTTCGTCCCATGCTGATCGAGTAGGTAAGCAATCTTCTCCTGTTCCTGAGGCATCGTCTCCAGCAATTCGCCCAACCAATAGGCCGTTTCGATCGCTCCGTCCTTCATCGCTTATACTCCAAAGGCCGGGTTAATCGGATGACTGCCGCAAATCCAATA
Source organism: Paenibacillus sp. LS-5 (assembly GCF_056121505.1). Lineage (NCBI taxonomy): Bacteria > Bacillati > Bacillota > Bacilli > Caryophanales > Paenibacillaceae > Paenibacillus > Paenibacillus sp. LS-5. The sequence continues at coordinate 169,984 of NZ_JBWAVA010000006.1, forward strand.
AAGAGCATCACACCACAAAGAGCCAGCACCATTTGTCCCGGTAAGCTGTTGGTTAGGCTGTGGAACCAATCCCGATTGAGAAAGTACAGTAAAGGAATGTTTCCCAACAAGAGTAGAGCCATCGTTAAAAATTCTTTCAATGGCTCGTACAGTTGATAATCTAGATCAGCAGAAACCACGCGCATATCTGAAAGCTTGGAGACAATGGGCATTAGCGTGGACTTGAGTGTGCGATTATCCTGGCAAGCGATCAGTGCTGCGCACCACTCATGAAAGACGCTGTCATTAATTCGAGCCTGCAACTGCTGGAGCGCTAAACGTAAATTGGCGTGGATCAGTTTCGATTCGGCGAGGAATGCCTGAAAGACATCAGATACCGGGGGATTAAGGTACGGCAGATTCTCTTCGACTGCTATTAGAATGTTCTCATTGCGTAGATAAGAGGTGGTAATGATGGAGAGAGCTGTTTCGAGCTCGGCGTGAAGCCGTTTCTTATAGAAAGTTGAAGAGAAGATGACCATCCATACTGGACAGAGGGCGAATCCTCCAGCCAGTACCGGTGCGAGCCAACCGTTATGCAGCATGATTCCGAGGATAGCACCTAAAATAGCCAAGGCCAGAGAACTTGCGGCCATGATACCGATTTTATTTGCTTGCCCGGTTTGCTGAAGAATAGCCTTCGCTTCCTGAATAGCAGCGCGCCACCCTTTAAGCTTTTTTGGGTGTTGAGCCAATCGGACACGTTTGCCGAGGGCAAGCTGCCTAGAGGGAAAATGCGTGAGTGTGTGCGATAATTCCTGTTGCAACTCCCGCGGAGAGACATTTAGCAGTAGCAGGCAGCCAGCAGATAAGCCGGTAAAGGAAACTAAAAACAAAATCATGCTGCCCCTCCTTCCAGAAGTGTATTGAGCCGAGCCAGTGGCATTCCATTTTCTAAAAGTCTCTTTTGCAGTTCAGGTGAGATGTCATGGACCTTTTCGTAACCACCCTCCACTACGGTTTTTCCGCTGATTTCGCGAATGGAATGAACGGCATAGCGAAACAGAGGAGCGATTTCCCGCTCTCCATTTGGCAGGATGCGACATTCTGTAATTTCCATGATCCGCCGAGAATTATCTTCCAGCTTCTTTACGAATAACACCAACGGAAACGCCTCTGTCACCAAGTTATACAGCGTAGCGTCATTCATTTCGTATTTCTGGGTGCAGAGTGTGACCATGCGGTAATAAGTGGACAAACAAGAATTAGCATGGGTGGTAGTAATGACGGTATGTCCGGTTCGGGCTGCTTCCTGTGCAGCGAACGCCTCTGCTGATTTCATTTCGCCCACACAAATGACATCTGGATTGGCTGTTAAGGCAAACTCCAGTAACCTTTCCTGGTCAATGTGTTGCCGTGGATCTTCACTGGAGCGGGTTACGGTGTGCACAACATTATTGAGGACCTGTCCTTGTTCATCCTGGACTACTAAATCAAATTCTCGCGTCTCATTTTCAATTGTAAAAATTCGCTTCTCGAAGGGGACGGTGGAGAGAAGCCAGCTCATCAAGGTGGTTTTGCCGCTACCTGTAGCGCCTGTCACACACATGGACAAGCCGTAGCGCAAGCAAAGGCTCAAAAAATCGAGCATTTCGGCAGTTGCCGTGCCGTTGTCAACGAAATCTTCCCGTGCCAGCTTCTGCGGATTAATGATCCGAATGGAGGCGGCAATGCCTTTTTCTTTATCTGTAATCGGTGGCCCGAATACCGTAATACGGATGTTATTGGCAAGATGCCCACGTACAATCGGCTGTGAATAATCTAAAATCATTCCCGATTGATGCAGAAGCCGCCGGACGATATCAATGGCATGTTCAGGAGAAGAGAACTGTTCCTCCGCCGGAATGATTCGGCCATCCGTGTAGCTGATTTTGACATCGTTATAGCCATTGATGTTGATCTCTTCGACGTCTCTGGAATACAGATAGCGGGTGAGGAAGGAGTACTCAACCATTTCGGCATACAGACGGTTGACCAGGTCATCAAAGGATAATCCGGGCACATGAAGGCGATGGTCAGTCAGATATTGGCTCATATAGGCAATAAGCTGCTGTTTCTGTTCTTCTGGTTTCCGGCTAATCAAGGTTGCGTATTTTCCGGAAAGATAACTCTGAACCTCTTGCAGTACATCGGTAAACGTTTTGGACTCGGTAGAGAAGAAATGGTCAACATGATTCAAGAACGGTCACCTCGGTTCGTTCGCGATAAACGATTCAACACGTTTTTGAAATAGGAAAGGAAGGGGCCGGAAGAATCTGCTCGTTTAGGTGGAGTGGCTGCTTTGGTGGCCGGCAATAGGTGTTCGATCAATGAATGAATACCCTGTAGGTAGGCAGCGGCCTCTTTGCCTGAACAATCCTCCAATAATTGAGCCGCAGCAACTTGCTGTTCTATCTGCACAAGATGGGGTAGTGTGATGTCGATACCGCCAAAGATCTGACTGTATTCGTTGCTATCCTGCTCGGGCTTTACTTTGGACAACACCGGAACAACACTGGAGCGGCGAAAACGATGGTCGGTCAAAAGCGGCAAATAGGAAGCGTAGAACATCAGGCTTTTCAAGTCACAACTGTGGATGCGGACCACTTGATCGGCCAACTCCAGCGCAATAACGGATAAGAGGTCGGCTGAAAGATAGCTGGAGCAATCTACAATGACCACATCTGCTAAATGACGAGCAAGCGTCAGCAGATCTACGGCACGCTCACGGCTATAGGTTGCATAACTGAAGGAGTTATCCCCTTTTTTGTATCCCAGAAGTGCAATATGCGGAGAGACGTCTAGCGGCAGAGCATAGTGTAAAATGTCTTCCTGGCTTAAGGCTGGCAAGCTAAGCAGTTCTCCCAAAGAAGCATGGTGTGCACTACCTTTTGGTGCAATGGTGGCCGCAGAGGGGCAAAGGGCATCACTGCACAGCAAGAGTACATTCTGCTTTCGATTGGCGAAGGCTTGAGCTAGCTTTACCGCCGTCACCGTCTTTCCGCTGCTTGGGCTGCCCCATACAGCAATCAATGTTTTGTCATTCATGACCGCTCTCCTCCTTCGGAGCAGACATTGCTGCAAAATAAGCATCCTGTTTATCAGTGAACGTTTTGGCAGTAGCTGCATCTCCGCGATAGACCAACGCCACATGAAGTTTGCTCTTGTTTTCCAGGTCGGCTAAGACTGCTGCTTGTTGCGGAAGAGCCAGCAATGTTAACGTGGACGGCAATTCTTGTTCATCTTCATGCGAATCCGTTGGTGCATTCTCCGGTGATTGGGCCTCTGCACCGCTGCTCGTTGTTACCGCCAGAACCTCTACGTATTGTAATTCCGGCGGGGTAGTTGTAATCCGTAGTTCACCATAGTCGGAAGCAATTAAGGTTACAATGTCCCCAGATTGTAGTTTGCCGGATAAACCAGCAGCTAAGCTTTTGATTGAAATCGAAATGGCTTGTTTGGTTCCATTCAAGCGGCTTGTATAGGCGTCCAGCGGCACCGCAGATAATTTCCCGGGAAGAAGATAATCCCCTTTGAGCATATCGACAGTTGCGTATTGCCCGATTACATTGTCCAGTGATGACAGGACATCGGCCGGTAAATGATATGCCCCAACATGTACCGTCTCTAAATCGTCCGAGGCAATGATGCTTCCTTTGGATACATTCTTAACCAAACGGACAATAATGGTTTGTTCACTGCTTTTTTGATTCAACAGAGGAGCGATCCCCAATGTCAAAATGAGCGAGAGGATGATGCAAAGAATGCCTATGGTCGAGCGTTTTCGAAAAAGGTTTTTCAATTGAGCGACCTCCTGGAAATGATATTTACTGAGTGAGATAAGCCAGTAGAACGACCGTCACACCGCCAGCAGATAAAAAGGGAGCAAGCGGTATGGCCGTATTTTTAGCGCTGTGAAATCCATGACGAAAGGCAATAGTAATCGCAAAAAGCAGCACGAATCCCAAGCCGAACAGGCTTTGTAGCGTCCCATATATAGGGCCGAACACAAAGCCGCAAGCCGCCATCAGTTTGATGTCGCCGCCGCCAATCTTACCGTCTGAACCGATGGCACCAATCCAATAAGGAAGTCCGGTACACAGTAGTCCAGCGATGGAGAAGAGCGGGGAGAAATGGAGTAAACCTACGAGGGAAATGCTAAGGGGGATCGCATTTGGGATTTGTTTTGTTTTCAAGTCGCGAATACTTGCCCAGAGCAAAAGTGGAAAGAGCAGCCATAGATGAAGGGGAATGCTGCTCATATCGAATGGCTGTCCCATTCTGGCTGAGCACGGTAAGGGTAATACTTCTGACTCTTCTTGAATGCCACCATAAAGCGTAGTTGATCCAGTACAGAGAGATTATGCCGATCTTTGGTTGTCATCATCACAGATGCAGCAACGCCACTGAGGAAGGTGACGACGGCAAAGGGGACACTGCCTTTCAGGAGCCAGATCATCAGGGCAAGAAAAAAGGCTCCGAAGGAGCCGATGAAGGTTTGAATCAGTTGCGATTTACCGAAGCCTGGAAACCATTCGCTTTGCGGTTTGACCCCCATGGGGATATATAACGTTTGTGATTCATCATTCAAGTTTGGATGCTCCTTTCTTTGCGTGTATGAGCTATTTAAGGCGTGCTACTGATAATAATGCAGCATGATCTCTTTGATCTGCCAAATGCTCTCCGCAAGTACATAGAAGATGACGACATTTCGAGCGCGTTTCTTATACTTGCTTGAATCCTCGTCTGCTCCGGAAAGCCGGACCATAGTATAGATGAAGCGAAATACACATCCCACTCGGATAAGCAGGATACAAGCTTGGGCTAATTCCTCCAGAGTTACCATCGTCTAGCCCGCCTTGCCTAATTTTCGCGCCATGCCCACGAGCTTAATACTGTGATAGACATTGTTAACTACGCCTCCATTGCCTCCGGTCGTGATCAAGAAATCAGAGAGAAAGCGAGGGGTCCGGATCGCCAGCATCATGCAGGCCATACCCCAAAACACATGATTCTGTAACATTAATCCGACACCTAGCTTTGCCAAGGCAATCTGGACGACAACTGCCAGCATGGATTGCATAAATTTTTGAGCATACGCACGGAACACGCCCTTGTCGTTGTCCAGTAAACCGACACAGGCCAGCGGCATACCAACACGTAAGATGAACATTTCGAGTCCTCGCATTAAGAACTGAAAGTATAGAATAAAGAAGCACACCACGAAGATAAGGCCAAAGACCGCGGTAACCAATCCGGCAGACTCCAGCGCATTGACCCACATTTGCCAATCATAATTAGTGGATTGCCCGATTGCCCCCAGCAGCTGATTAGATAAGTCTTCGACAATTTGAGCAAGCCAGGTATAGATGGTGGGGAAGCAGATCGCAACAGCCATGGAGCGAAAAAAGTTGGTGAGCAGGAAAAGTGGTTCTTCATCAGGATCGCCATCGGTCCATAATACGTATATTTCGAAGCCTTTTTTCAGGAATTTGAGGATCATTAAGGCTACACCGAACGAGAACACAATGTCGTAAAGGTCCTCAAGCAGATTTGCTCCGGTAGTTAACGTCATATATTTCTCGGCGTACAGGGAAATCGGAATGATGTCTTTGAGCAAAGAGTCGATATAGACCAAGGAACCATTCAAAAGCGCGATGATGAGCAGCAAAATGATTTTTTCCAAGCTTCATGCCTCCTTTCTGCAGGAGACGGCGATCAGGCCGCCCCCGCAAAAGGTAGTGGGATTAGCCTTTATAATTGAACATATCCTTGATACGTTGTGTCAGGGTTGGGAGAATCGTGCCATTAAACAGCAGATACAGGCCAGTCAGCAGCAGGGCTCCGAGGACAACGGCAATCAGAATTTTGATCCCGGTATCCACGTAACCTTCACCGCGGCGATTACGCAGAGTTTGTTTTGCCAGCGCCGCAGTAACCATGCTTTTTTCCTTTACTGCCTTCAACCATTTTTTCATTGTCCATAACCTCCAGAAATGTAGTGTGGTAAGAAAACAAAAAGAGCCTGCCCAGGGGACACGCTCGAATTACTTGTAATAGCCAATAATGACATTGAGTGTGGCTGAACCAAGCACGGCTCCAATACAAGAAACGATGGCCACGATAATCCGATTGTTCCATTTCTTCGTGTCCATCTCATCTGCAGCAGAGCGCCGGATGCAGAAGTAAATGATAAGCAGGCCAGCGACTATGGGGGCGAGGATCATCAACCAAGTTGTGACATCCCCGATCAACTTCTCTGTGCCGGTCACAAGCTTGCTGCCTTTGATATCTCCTGATGCATAAACTGATTGGGAGTTTATAATCTGCACCCAACTGAAAAGAATAATCATGCTTAGTGTAAAGCGATAAGTGAATCTCTTGATCATTTCTACTCGTCGAAGGGCGGAGGCATGAATCCGCCGGAAGAGGTTGCTGACTGCTGACGTTGCTCGGCCATTTGTCTTGCGATGTCTTTTTGATAATAAATCCAGATGTTCCAAAGCTTCACCTCCTCTCTCGTGTTGGTCAGGATAGGGCGGCGCTGCTCTCGTTCTTCGCGAACTTTTCGATTATGTTCCTTGTCACCTAGCCCCATCATGGCGTTGAATGCCCATTGACTAAGATCCGGAGAATACATCATGGCGGGGTGGGACCGAGAAAGGACGATTTGATAAGGCCTCGACACCCGGCGCACTTCGTCAACGGTAAGCAGTTTGCGCTCTAGTAAATTCAGGCTGTGCGAAGTGCTGGGAGTGGAGTACTTACCATGTGATGCCGAAAGTTGGTAGCTGGAAGTGGTGTATGTCCCCAACTTTTCGCTAATTTCGCGCAAGGTCTCCAGATCGTCGGCCTGGAGATAAATCCAGGTTTGGCAGTTGCTCTTGATCGTGCCGGCGACATGGTCGTCGTATTTCTCTTTGAGCTGCTCAAAGCTCTGAACAAACAAGTTAAAACGCATTCCGCGACCACCGCCGACCGTGAGCTTGTTGGTAAAGTCGGCTATCGGTGTGAAGTTCCCAAATTCATCTAAAATGAAGTTGACTCGCCGCTCCAATCTCCCGCCGCGGATATCGGCCTGCGTAGTGAGGAGTTCATAGAGCTGCGAAACCATCAGGGAAGCGACGGGATAGAAGGTGGTCTTTTCATCCGGAAGAATAATAAAAAGCGCCTGTTTCTTCCGGCCAAGATCAGCCAGGGAAAAGTCGCTTTTGTGGGTAATCGCATAAATGGATTTGGATGTGAAAAGCCTTAGGGTCGTAAGTGCCGAAGTATAAAAGCTACCCTTGGTGCGAGAAGGCGCAATGTCGGAAATACTGAGCAGGGCACGAGCCGGATGATTCTGCGGCAGGCGTTTAAGGTATTCCTGCATTGGAGTCTTGCTGCCGATCTGTCGGTTCATCTCTGCCAAAAACCAGTACACATTGGTAAGGTTCTGATATTCCGGGCGCTTGATGTTGTCCCAAACTACACTAAGAATAGAAGAAGCGATAACCGACATTTCTCCGTTCGTCCAGATTTTTTCTCCTTGAGATTTGCCCACCAACACCTGTGTCATATCCCAAGCTAGCATTTCCGCCTGTTCCTGGTCATCGGCCAGTGCAGCATCGATGATTGGTTGCAGTAGGTTGTAGTGATGGCTTTTTTCGGGATGCCGGAAATCCAGTGTCCATACGGTGTATCCCAGCTTCTCCAGCAGCACATGGCTGAAATGAAATAATTCCGCTTTCGGATCGCTGATGACCATGGATTCTCCAGCCAGTCCTAAGAGTCCGATGGACTGTAGCACCACAGTACGCGATTTTCCGCTGCGGGTAGCTCCTACACATAGGGAATGCACATCATCTCCGATATAGTAGAGACGTTCACGGTTACTTTCTCGCTGCATGCCCAATACAATTCCACCAGAAGATATAAGCGGAGAAGAAGAGGTGTCATTCCTTCTCGTTATTCTGGGAATCCCTTTAGGGTGAAGGAGGTTCATATGCGGTCCTTTCTTTCTTCTGTTGTTCTAAAAAGGTCAAATCCTCATATCCAGTTGCGATTAACTTCTGCAGGTAAGGATGCTGTAGATCCAGCGTCTCATTATCAAACAGATGCAGAAGCTCCTCCTCTCGCATCCAACGAGCAGAACCATGTTGATGTTGCCCTGTCGGCACTGGGGTTTCAATTCCCGGAGCTACTTGTTTCAACTCACTTTGATAAGGCTGATTGTTAAAGACAAATAACAAGGTAGCCAGTACAATAACCAGGCCTTGAAAGCAGAAGAATAAGAGTAGGTGGGGTTTGCTACTTAGTAGGCTGTGGAGACTGTGACTCGGAGAAGGGAATGCCAAAGAGGACGTTATGCCCGATAGAAGGTTGTGCAAGGCAGTGCTGAAAAACAGATTACAGATTGTTCCGAATAGGACGATCAGTAGTGCTAGTCCAAGCCTGGGCTTTGTTTTCACCACTCCATCCCATCACTTGGCTCGTAGAAGGCGTCTGTAGATTCATGAGTCTGCATGGTGTGAAACTCCTGACTTTGCGCCGGATAGATGGAAGGTGAAAGGGGAGGGGCTTCGTTGTTTCGCTCAGCCGCCTCATCCAACTGAGCCTGCAGGAAAAGGGAACTAGGCGCAGGGCAATCATGGATATGACCCCATTCTTCAGTGTGCAGGTTATGCACGCCGACATAGGCTGGGTGATCGTCACAGAGAGTGTGGAGTAAGCTGTCCTCGTTTATGACTTTGGCTAAGACACCGGGGTGAGAGGCGGACAATTCGTAAATGGGGATCGCGCAGTCGTTTAAGGGGAAAAACCAATAGTCTCCGTGACCGGCAGCATGCATCAGGGCCATATCGGACAATACCTGTTCTGCGATCGTCTGATGGACGGCTAGCTGTATTCCTTGTGGCCGTTCAACCAGATAAATACCGTTATCCCAGGTCTGTTGTTGAGGATATGCTTGACCCTGGCCGTCTTGTGGCGGAGGAAAATCACCAAAATATTCGGGAGCAAAGTAATGGCCCTCTGGGACGAGCTGTTCTGGATTTTCGGCTACTGATTGTAATTCTGGATGCGTAATCGCACCTTGCTTGGCTAGCTCATACGTAGGAACAATGCTTTTCACATCATCAAAATATATATGGCCATCGCGTTCTTTTCCCAATTGTAACGCATTTTCGCTGAGTGCTTTTTTTGCATAATCAGCATCCAGGACAATCCCTTGGTCGCGCTCGGCTTGCAGCGCATATATATGCAATCCAATCTCCACACAAGTCAGAATCGTTCCCCACATAGAGTTTTGTGGTTGGGGCATCAAAAGCCATCTCCTTTTTGTAGATGATTAACGAGATAATTCGGCGACATCCAGAGAACCTGGATCACCATCCAGGTCAAGGGCAAATTCAGCATCGTAATCTAAGTGAATATCCCGTTCTTTAAGAGCGGGAATCAGATCTTCGAGCCGGTCAATCAGGATCTGTACTTGTTCAAACTGTTCCATATTCTTGTCGTTTGGCGTGATCAAGAATTTGACCATCTCATCGTGAATGAGTGTTAATTCTGTTTCACTGAATAGCTTACGGGCATCGACCAGACCACTGCGTGTAGCGAAGCTCTCAGTGGCTTCATCGCGATTATAAAAATACTGCCGCTGAACAGGTGTTTGATTGTCTGGTGATAAGCGATAGGTAGAGAATACATAATCAAACAAAGGATGATGTTTGCAGGCCAGCACGACATCGCCATGCTCACATAGCTTATAGACTCCGTTTACGATTTTCTCACTTTTGTCGGAATAGGGCTTTTCCGTACAAATGCCAAGCTGCAGGGCGGTCTTTCGCGCCAAGTCGTGAATGCTGCTCATCAGACGATCCGGTACGGTAACGAAAGGGTTACGTTCAATTTGGTCGGCACGAGTATAGAACGCAATCAGTTGATCCTTTTGGTAAAAATCAGCAAGATAGTCTGCAGAAGTGGACCGGCGGACTTCAATTCCTTGTTCCATGAGAGCAGCAAAGTAAGCCTTATAAAATTCGTTCTTACTTTTCAATGAGAGTCACTCCTTATACAGAAAGGTACCATTAGGATTCCTGCTCCATTTCAATCTCAGCTATCAGCAGTGGTTCATTAAGTGGTATTAGCATAGAATCCACTCGATGCAGCAGATTGTCTAAACCCTCCTGTTCTTTTAATTGGAGTGCAGAGTCTTGCATTCCTCGAAACAAAAGAGTGTCTCGAATTACTTCTAGTTCATCCAACTGAAAGAGAATAGAACGGTCGGCAAGCCCACTGCGGTATAAGAAGTCGGCTTTAGCGGCAGCGTAATGATTTTTATGAAAGTAATGTCCAAATGAAACAGCGTTATTGTCGTACGTGTACTGCCAGCTAGCAAAAGTGAATTGGCCATTGCCATCGTAACGAGCCGTGAGAATGATACCGTTATACTCAATTAATTTCCGGTGATTATTGACAGAATCAATATGCATAACAGGAGCTTCTTGATAAGCACGTTCCATTTCCCAGACTTGGTTAACTATTGTTGGAACGGGTAGGGCGTCTTCCTTGTTACAAAGAGTGGAGTAGATAATAAATCCATTTTCTTGAACGTACGCGACGGGTGTGTCGCCTTTAACGACAAGCAAAACTTCATCGAGAACAGGGGGAGTTGTCTGAAGTCCTACTTTTTCTAACTCGTAGCGAAGGACATCAAGCAAGCGATCATTGATTTCCATGAGGCTTTTCCTTTTGTAGAGGACTTTTAAGTTCTGTCAGTGGTTTCATTGGTTCAGGGTTTTTCATTGGCTTTGCAGGGCAATGCGGCGTTGTTTTCATTAGTTTTTCGAAAGATTGTAATCTTCCATTTGTAAATAACATAAAAGACTCCTTTCAATTACATAAGTTATCATCAGATTATTCACAGGTTGTACACTGACTGGAAACAAAGAAACGCTTCGGGAGCGTAGTTGCAAGAGGGATGGCTAACGATCTACTCCTTTGTCCTTTTGCTTAAGGAGCCATTCCTTTTTTGCTTGTTTGGACCATTCGCCGCCGAAAACAACCTTGGCTTTATCATCGTAATCGAGCTGTGCCTGCATGGAGAGTTGTTCCATGGCTGACAGCAACTCCAAGATCAGTTGCTCCGTCCAGGCCTTATAGCGTTCGATTTGACGAATGCCAACATCTGATGCTTGTTCAAGTTTAATAATTGTGCGAACGGTGGAGAGTATACGATTGGCAATGCGTTTCTCAGCTTCTGCTTGATACTTGCTGCCTTGTTGGGTGAGGGAAGCAGGGTCTGAAGTATAAAGCTTGGCAACCTCTAGCTTGGCTTTGACATACGTGTCCACCATCTCAGCTAAATAGGGATTTTGCTGCAGCAGATCTTGGACGAATTTGTCTACGAGCGACTTTGCATCAGGGGGAAGCAGCTGATAAGCTAAGCGGCCTTTTTGGGGTAATGCTTGGCGGAGTTGGAATAGATGAGATGCAAGCTGCTCCCCGGATTGGGGATTGGTCAGATTATGTTTGGGGAGACGAAGCAATGAATCTTCATATTGATGCTCGAACCGTTGTTGAAGAGCGCGAAAAGATTGTGGATTTAATGATTTCATGTGAGCTTCAAATTGCTCCAGAATGTCATCGGTGATGCTTGTGATTCCTGTTTTGGCTAAGTCTCGTTCAGCACAAAACTCCTTTATTCTAAAAGCGAAGGTATCCTTAATGAGCTGTTTGCGAATACGGTTAGGAATTTCAGGGTGAGTAAAGTTCTTCAGAATTGCTTGTTCTTTGTCCCAGAACACGACATGAAGATGGGGATGATCCTTTTCGTTATGGAAAGCGGCGGCCCAACAGAGGTTTTCTGTTTTGATCCGGTTGTGCGTGGCGAGTGTAGCAATATGCTGCTCTATATATCGTTGCCAAGCTTCGAAATCATTAAGGCCCAGCTCCATGGCCGTTTCTGTACGAAGTGAAATGACGCTACGATACATGTTCTTGCCTTGCTTGGATATTTCTCTGGCGATTCGGGCAAATTCTTGCCAAGACTGGAAGATGTCTATATTTCCGGGCTTCAATTTACCAAAGAGTCCATGAGGCAAATTCTCATGACGAACGGCCCCAGGACGAGTAGCAATATAGCCGATGTGTACATAATTGCTTACTGCCGTTTTAGGGCGATTAGGATGAAAAAAGCGTTGTTTATAGATCAGGGCTGTAATCTTCGGCACCTCCGTGTAGTTTGGCAAGATTCTTCTCAAACGCGTCGCCAGAGAGGAAGAGCTGTTCGGCATCCGTCAGTTTCATTTTCGTATACTCCACTGCTAACTGACGAGCCTTCTTCTCAATCTCTCGGAAGGTTGTGTAACGGTTCGTGTCGATGAGGTCTGCAATAATGGCGATGGTGGAATAGTACGCTGCGGCAGACATAATGAGGTCTTTACTAGCAAGGCCGGCTAAGCGGTTACTGAGTCCACCAATGGCAATGTTGATTTCTTGGCGGATAATTGTCGTGATAAAATCAATCTCCTGGGTGTAGGACTCGATAGACATACCTTTCTGAATGAAGGCCCGCACAATGTCTGCCATGCTGAGATGTTTGGAGACTGAATACTTTTTCAGAGTGTCATACTGCTTTTTGGGAAGCTTGACAGTAATCTGTACCGTTCTTTCAGATTGAGCCAATAGGTGCACCTCGCTTTGAGTCCTTGGACGACATTCGATAGCCGGAGGAAAACAATAAGAAATGTCGGTGGAAGCTCTGCTTCCACGCGGTTTCTTCGCCAAATGACATTTGGCTATTCCTGCCTTTAACACAATTCCAAAAGACTAGTGGCGGACTTCTTGAGAATAATGGCATTAGATAAAGCCAAATAAAAAAATCAAGTGTCATTTTGAATCTCCTCGATTCCTGAGAGTTTGTTTAGATTTAAAAAATTAATTAAAGTCCGGTGAACAAAAAATTACAGATGTAAAAAAAATACACTGTCAAGAAGGAAAAACTAGGAAAAAGTCGAATGATAGAAAAAGATAGTTATAAAGTATGCCTCTTAGACCATTAGATCTAAATTACCATAATAATTCGAACCGAAAATTACTGGAGGGAAAGACTTGATTACTGCTAATTCTATAAGTGGAATCAGATTTTCAAGGAAAAAAGGATATGCAATTTGCCATATTGACAATTTGTCAGATGATATAAAAGAGATATTACGTGCACAGTTATCTTCTGTTTGCTATGGACCTTCTAAGGCAGCTTCCACTAGGAAAGCATACAGTTATAAAAAGACTTTAAAAGAATTTCTAGATAGATACGAAAGTAAAGCATATTCTACAAAAATGGGCATGATCGGCGAACTTTTAACACATATTCTTGTTATGCAATTTTTCGAGGAATTTAATGCCGTTTCTCCTTATTTTAATCTCGAAGAGCAAAGTATAAAAAAAGGCTTTGATGTAGTTCTCTACTCAAGAGGCAAAAATGAGTTGTGGATAACTGAGGTGAAATCGGGGGGACTTCATAAGGACAAGGATGCTAACGAAACAGTAAATGATCTTTTAGGTACTGCGAAGAGAGATTTGTTTGCTAGATTAAACGAGAATCATCCTACGTTCTGGGAAAATGCTATAAATGGTGCAACAATAGCACTGGAGAATAAAAAGGATATGAAGGAGGCAGTTATAGAGATTTTAGGAAGTATTGAAGATGAAGTAGTGGATGAAAATGCAAAAAGTATTGATAAGAATGTTATTTTGGTATCTTCACTATTTTCAAGTTTATCAGATGAGATTAAAGAACAGAAAATTAGGGGAGCTTCTTTAAGTATTTCGAAAGAAAAAATTTTTAAAGAAGTCATTGTTTTCTCGTTTCAAAAGGGTACTTACAAAAAAGTTGTCGACTTTTTGAAATCGGAGGCATTGTGATGAAGGGCCTGACACTGAGTAGAATACGTAATACAAATTTTAAAGAATTATATCGAAAGCTATTGATAGGTAAAGTTCCTAGTAAAACGGAATATAGAAAGTTATTATCACTTGCTATTATCTTTATAAATGATGATAACTTGGATGTAAGGCGTTTAGGATATAGAATTCTTGTGCTTTATTGCAATGATACTAAAGATTATAAACCGCTGTATGATATAGCATTAAATGAAGGACTTATTCCAATAGTGAAGCTTATAGAAAATCTTGAAAAATATGAAAGGAATTTTAAGGATACTTTTTTTGGCTCATTTTATTCTGCATATGGCGAAAATTATAAACAAGGCTCAATTTACCTAAGTGATCAGCAACAAGAGTTATTTGCCTTTTTTGATGAGAAAATTAAAGAAACTGTATCTGTAGTTGCGCCGACCTCTTATGGTAAATCAGAACTTATCATATCATCTTTAAAAAACAGAATTAAGGGAAATGCTTGTGTTATTGTACCTACTAAAGCCTTGCTAGCACAAACAAAGCAACGTCTAATTAAGAGTGACATAAAAAATATTAATAAAATTATAACCCATCCTGAAATGTACGTTGAGGGAGAAGGTAATATTACAGCAGTTTTAACCCAAGAAAGATTGCTAAGACTCCTTAGAAAAAATCCTGATTTGATATTTAATTTAGTTTTTATAGACGAAGCGCATAATCTGCTTGAAAATAATGATCGCAGTATATTGCTTGCTGCCACAATTTCAATATTAGAGAAACGAAACAATGGAGTGATTTTTAAATTTTTAACACCTTTCCTAATTGATAGTACGAATTTGAGTGTTAAATATTCAAATTACTCATTAGAAGCATATCGAATTACTGAATATATTAAAACCGAGAAGTTTTATATTTACGATTTTAGAGATAAAAAGAAATTTTTGTTATATGATCATTTTTTGGATCAGTTTTTTGACTTAGATGCTGGTGATTTTAAAGATGATGTCGATTTTATTATTAATAATAAAAGTAAGAAAAATCTAGTTTATTTAAATAAACCTTTTGATATTGAAAGGTTATCAACAAGATTTGTTTCGCGAATGAATGATATTACTTCTCAAAAAATTCAACAAGCTTGCAATGAATTAAGTGACTATATGCATCCTGATTACTTCATGATTAAATGTTTGCGAAAAGGGTTTATTTACCACCACGGCTCTGTCCCAGATAACGTTAGGATATATATAGAACATCTATTTACATCGGAAGAAGAGATGGATTTTGTAATTACAAGTTCTACACTTTTAGAAGGAGTAAACTTACCGGTTGAAAAGATGTTTTTGTTAGATAATAAAAAAGGTCGTAGTAATCTAAGTCCTTCACAGTTTAAAAATTTGATAGGAAGAGTGAATAGGTTTAGTGAGGTTTTTTCTCCAACTAATGGAGATCTAGAAAAACTTCAGCCTCAAATCTATTTGGTGGGTTCTAATTATTTTTCTAGCAAAGCAAATCTGGAAAATTTCATTCGTGTAAGTATGAAAGTTGATAAAAAAATTGAAGATGAACCTCAGAATGTGTTGTTAAAAAATGTGGAAATTTCTGAAGTGAATGTTATGAGGAAAAATGAAGCAGATGATTTTATTGAAAATTTCGAACCAGGAGTAATATCAAACTACAATAGAAAGCATACAGAAACTGAAATAGGTAAATTATGTTATATGAATAACACTTTCGAAATCGATATTATGCAAAATGAATTTTTGATGCAAGGCATTGTAAGTACATATGGAGTTGCTAGTATTAATTCTGCTGAAGAAGTTTTTGAGGCTTTTGCAGAGATTTTTTTGCCATTTATTAAAGACGATGAAGATTATAAAAACTTAAACAGATTGAGTTACAAGGAGTCCCAACGTTTTTATCAAATGTTTTTGAATTGGAGAATAAAAAATGCTACATATAAAGAAATGATAACTAGTTTTTTGAATTATTGGAGTAAGGTGGAGTCATCTAGTGGATCAACCGATATTTATGTGGGTAGATGGGGAGATAAAAAGCGCGATGGGCATAGAGAATTATGGACTGATATTAAACTTAAGGATAGACAGCAACGAATCAATTTAGCAATTGTGCGTATTAAAGATGAACAAGATTTTTTAGATAATACTTTTATAAAGTACATCGAAGTAATGAACGATGTTGGAATCTTAACTAGTGATTTTTATGAGAAAGTTAAATATGGTACTACAAATAAACATAAAATTGCATTAATAAAAAGTGGGTTAAGTGGTGGTTTAGCCAATTTGATAATTAATGATTATCAATCATATATTGAAGTAGATTCACGTTTAAACACAGTACTAATAAAGCCGGAGCTTGTAAATAAAATGATTGAGAATGATGAGAGTGGTATCTTTATTCACGAAGTTAGATACAATACAAAATTAAATGTATAGCACCAATAAAGTATTAATATTTTTAGAGTATTAAAAAGTGAGATGATTATTCATCTCGTAATGAAACGGAGTGAGTATAATTAAAAAATCTGTTTACTTAGATTTTAATGTTTTCGTGAATTATATTAAAGATCCAATCATTTCAGGTAGACTGGAGAAGCTAAAAGAAAGTTATGAATACTATTATAGCCCGGCATATCTTGAAGAGATTGCAAATATAAAAGCGCCTAACGAAAAAATACTAAATGATAGAATTGAAGTACACATTAAAAAAATTTCTCAATTAACAGAAAATAAAGAATTACTACCAACAACAGATAATGGTATTGTTACTCGATGGGAAAATCCATTGGCATGTTTTCAAAGGGTTGCAGAGAATTATTCAGAAACTAAGAAATCTGAGACAATAAATGAAAGATTTTTTAGCAACAAAAAAAAATGGGACTACCTCAGAGAGGAATATAACCTCTCAACGGTAGAAATTAATAATGTTGATCCGAAGGATATATTTTGTATTTCTCCAGTTAAAGAATTTGTAACAAAATATACTCGATTTGGTGATCTTTATCTAGCTCATGATGAGGAGGTATGGAAAATACACGAGCGAACCTATTGGTTACTCGAAAGAAATATCGAGGAATTATTTAATGTTTTGGAGATAATAGGGTATTATCCTGAATCGCAAAAAAATATAAGATCTAGAATGCATGATATAACACATGCCATTTATGCAACTAAAGTTGATTCGTTCGTAGTGAGTGACAACAAGCTCTGCAAAAAATGTAAAGCAGTGTACTCTTTTATTGGTGCAACAACAGAAGTTTTATCATATAAAGAATTTGTGTGATTTTAAAAAAAACAAATATATAACATTTTAAGATTTTTAAGTATAAAGACATTGATTTAATTACTTTTAATCGAATGGATTAATTTAAAAGTAAAAATATATTGTAGGAGGGTTTTTGTGAGCATCAAAGTTTTTGGTAATGCTATCGATGTAGCAATAGTTGGACTAACTAACTCAGGAAAATCTACATTTATTGCATCTATGATTGACCGGTATAAATTTGGGGAGTTGATTGATAAACTACATCAAAACGATGGTGGTTTGACTAAAGTTACTACATTTTATGAACTTTCTGAATATGACCGAGCGAAAGTTAGCGAAGTAGTTTTTGACATTGGACAGATTACAAAGAATCTTAATAATAATGATATTGAAGGTTTGAATCAAAGATTGAACAGTGCAGATTACAAAAGTTTTAATATTTATCCTGTTATTGCTTCAGAAGATGGAAGTTACAGTAAATCTTTAGAAATGAATTTAAATAATCTTTGTGATAAAATTAAAAACGATATGAATTTTGCTATTTCAATTATTAATAACCCTAAAGCTGAGAAGTTTGTTAGATATATCAAAATAAGTGTACCAGCCTCTAAGAGAGTTTCATCTATAATGAGCAAATACGGCTTTAAATCAGTTACATTACGTGATACACGTGGATTCTTAGATGCAAAGATGGATGAAATTGAGAAAAAACCTCCTAGTTTAGTTGAAGCAGGCTTAGATGGTATTCAAGCCTGTATACTAATGAATGGCCAGGATTCTCCAATGCCTAATCTGGGTAGAGAAATTTACGGAGAGTTTGTTAAATCAATTTTTGAGGCAGTTCCAACATTTATTATAGAACGTAGCGGAAAACTTGCAGGTAAGTTGGAAGATTGCGAAGATAACGGAATTAGTGTTAGTGCAGAAGTTTATAACGGTCTCGTTAATAATAAAAAAGTGTTGAATCTTAATTTTAAAGAAATACATAAGTTTCTTTACTCATTAGGAATCGTTAATGAAAAAGGTGATGCTTCCAATCAGCTTATTAAGGCCCATAAGAGAGAGTTACTTCTGCCTGAGGTGAGAGTTTTAAAAGAAAAAGTAGTCGATTTTAACGATCCAGAATATCATATTTATGAGTTTTGTTCTATTGAGGTATTTGATAAATTATTAAGTAGCCTTTCAGATTTTAGAGATCTCCTTAATAAAATTATGTTGTTTTTTGATGATCAACTCAAAGTTAATGATGTACATGATAAGTTTTTTGAAGTGTTTTCCGAAAAAATGTATTCAATTATTATTAAAGAATATTTTGAATATAACAATCAAAATTATATAGTAAGACCTGTTACAAAAGGATATTCAAAAACTAACCTTCTTAATGATCTAATTTATGGTCCTTTACTAGGTAAAAAGGATGGTATTACCACTTCGGCGGTTGATAGACCTTATGCTTTCGGAGCAACTGGGGTGTTTGCAGTTACGGCTTGGAAAGCAATAAATGCACTTATAGTAAGTCTTTTTGAATCAGATGAGATTGTGAATTGTATAAAAAAACATTGTGAAATGCCGGAAGATAAAGATGTTTTGAATAAATATATTATTGAAATCCAGCAATGTTTAAAGTACGTATTGCAAAATTCTTTTACAGATGTCTGGGCCAACTTTGGAGGATACTCAATTATTAATCGTTTTCAAGCAGTAAAAGCTATAACTAATGCGAACAATAAATGGAAGAATGAATACTCTGCAAAATATGGTGACAAAGCTATAGACACTGTTTACCTAATCAAAATAAAAGATATATTAGATAAAACTATATCATCTGATTATTTCAGTGATTGGGATTATGTTCGATTCTCCCAGTTGTATCAATTTTTTAATAATACAATTGATGAATTTTTTAATTGTGTATCGATCAACCATAATTATAGTGAATTGAACTCGAATAATACTGTCAGCAATAAATAAGTTGAATAATTAAAGAGGGCCTTGATGCTTTATAAGCACAGGGCCTGATTACATTTCCTCCTTTTTCGTATAATTCGTTTCTCATTAAAAGATTGTAAGGCTACTATACTGGTTAAGAAAATCTCTAAGAAAAAGGTTGCTTTTATACATTGTGTTTAGCATTTTATTAGAATTACTGTTTACTTTAATTATTCTAATGTATTCTCTTCGATATTATCTTCTTTGAAAATTAATTTCTCTGTGAGCTCATCCTCCGTATCAATTAGTTCCTGTCCTTGTAGTTCTTTAAATTCCAGTGCTGAGTTTATCTCCCATTGTCGAACAACAAACTGCTGAAGCTTTTCTTCAAATTCAAAAGGTTTACCATTCTCTTTCTTGGCTGCCTCCAGTTGGCAGATTGAATTCTCACGTTGATTTTCCGTATAAGCAATTTTGGCAGGAATTTTATCCAGCAAGTTCTCCAGTCGTGAGATATTCCCGAGCTCAGATTCGCCTAGTTCTACGATATAACTGGCTGTGCCTCGAAGCTGCATACTCAATCGGTCAAAACCCAAGCGAGAAAGGAAGATTTCGAACCCCCGGAATTCCCCAACCTTAATCGCCTGATGATCCAATTCCATCATTTTTGCTAATAACATTAACACTTTTCCAGCTAGAAGGCGTTCAGAGTAAACATTTCCATCCACTAACATCGAAAACTCTGTTTGCTGGTGCTGTTCTGCAAGCATTAAATCCGCATTGTATTGTTCCAACATATCAGCACAAGAGGCAATCATTTGCGGATATTGATGATGAATCTGACGTTCCAAGATGGCCTGCTCATTCTGCCAATTCGTCTTCAGCATCTTTAGCCGCATTACTTCATTATCGACCTCCATTTTTTCCGCCAGCATAGGATTGCCTACGGCAATGGCTTTAACTTCTGCTGCAGATAGGACGGTCTCATCGGCATCCTGACAGGAACGAGAAATGCTCTTACCGGTCATAACCTGGGAAATGTAGCTCAATTTCTGCTCCTGGATCTGCCAAAGATAAGAGTCGAATGTCCCTTTGGTAACATAGCGGAAAATCTGTACTATCTCATTCATATTGCCTTGCCGTAAAATGCGGCCGTCGCGTTGGGTAATGTCCGAAGGACGCCAAGGGCAGTCCAAATGATGGGCAGCGACAAGCCGAGTCTGTACATTGGTCCCGGTGCCCATTTTTTGTGTAGAGCCAAGTAGCACACGTACCTCACCACGACGGACCTGTTCAAACAAAGCTTCCCGTGCCGCATCGGTATTAGCATCATGTATAAACGCTATCTCATTTTCTGGCACACCGCGCTGGATCAATTGTGTTTTGATTTCATCATAAACGTTAAATCGTCCGGGCTTTGGCGTGCCACTATCACTAAAAATGACTTGAGTTAATTGTTCAGCCTGTGTTTCATTCCAGATGTCAAAGACATTCTCAATGCATCGGTTCAGCTTGGATTCAATTTCGGCCGGAGCATCTTCATGCACCAGACGGGGGTCAATCGACATCAGTTTTGCTTCATGCGTGAGCTTTAGCATATTATCCTCGCTGGCATCCACATCGTTATTGCGGATTTTTTCGGCACGCTCCACGAATTCGTCCATCATTTTCTGCTGAAAAGGG
This sequence comes from Paenibacillus sp. LS-5, assembly GCF_056121505.1. Taxonomy (NCBI): domain Bacteria; kingdom Bacillati; phylum Bacillota; class Bacilli; order Caryophanales; family Paenibacillaceae; genus Paenibacillus; species Paenibacillus sp. LS-5. The sequence goes on from NZ_JBWAVA010000006.1 coordinate 190,795, forward strand.
GAGCATTCACTGACGAAGATGGTTGCCTTATCACCGACTAATTTTGGTGTGGGCAGATTGAGCATTTCAGCGGTTTGAATGTCAGCAACGAGTCGAAACATACTCATCAGTTCCGGCAAGTTGTGAAACTTGGCAAACCGGGATTTCATTCGATAGCCGCTGCCCTCCGGAGTAATTTCGAGAGAGGAGACTACCTCTCCAAATGTAGCTGCCCAGTTATCAAAGAAGTCTAAACCTAGCCTTTGCAAAAGGCGGGGCTGAAGGTAACGCTGCATAATGTACATCTCGGACATGCTGTTGCTTATTGGGGTGCCAGTGGCGAACACAACACCGCGTCCTTGATTCATTTCCTGCAGATACTGGCATTTGAGCAGCATATCGGTTGCCCGTTGACTACTGGATTTACCGATACCGGCTACGTTACGCATTTTCGTAAAGGTGAAACAGTTTTTGTAAGCATGAGCTTCATCGACAAAGAGCATATCTACACCAAGCTGTTCGAAGGTAAGAAGATCATCTTTTTTGCTTTCGTTGGCTAAGCGTTCTAATCGAGATTTGAGGTTGTTCTCAAAAACAACCATTTGCTTGATACTCCAGTTGTCGCCTTTTTCTTTTTTGATTTGGTTAATCGTCTGGGAAACATTGCTGATTTCGTTCTGTAGGAGCTGTTCTTGTCGCTCCCGGGAGATCGGGATCTTTTCAAATTGGCTGTGGCCAATGATGATTGCATCGTACTCACCCATAGCAATACGGGATACAAAACGCTGGCGATTGGATAGGGCAAAATCCTTTTTTGTAGTTACCAGAATATTAGCACTGGGGAAGAACCTTAAGAATTCATTTGCCCATTGCTCAGTAAGGTGGTTAGGAACACAATACAGTGGCTTGTGAATCGCACCGATTCGTTTGAGATACATCCCGGAGGCAATCATTGCTGCTGTTTTTCCAGCACCAACCTCATGGGCCATGAGTGCAGTGCCAGAATAAATAATACGAGCTGCTACATCCTTTTGGTGTTTGCGTAGACTGATTTCTTCATTCATTGCCTGGAAAACGAGATGATCACCACTGTAAGTTCGCGGGCGAATTGTGTTGAATTTATCGTTATAAATAGTAAGTAGAGTGTCTGCACGAGTCTTATCCTGAAATAGCCAAGTAGCAAAGGCCTCTTTCATCTGCTGTTGTTTGGCACGGGCAATCATCGTTTCTTTGGCATTGACAACATACTTAACTTGCTCGCTACCGCTTGCATCTAAATAGGTAACGGGGTCGCGAATTGTAATACTTTGAAGATTCAAGCTACTTTCATAAATCTCGTAAGCATTTGCTCGTCTTGTTCCGAAGGTTTGATTGACCTTGATGGAACCCGGTTCGATACTTTTCCCTGAGACACGCCATGTGTTAGTGAATTCTAAATAATCTACATCTACAGTCTGCGAATTTCGCAGTACTTGAGAGGTCTCGAATGTCTCATACATGAATTCCCGGTAGTAACGAACTGGAATCCATGGACTGCCGATACGAAAATCAATGTCGCCGGGCAACAAGGGAGCCGGCTGCACACGAGTTAGGGCGTCAACATTTCGTTGAAACAAGTCGGGATGCTCTTGAGCCTTTAGTGTTGCATAAGACAACTTGTCTCGGACATTGCCGGACAAGTATTCCTCATCAAGTTCCCAACCTTCCTCTTCATCACCACTATACTTTTGAGGATTCAGATAAATCCGTTCCCCTAGGGCTTCTTTTGCTTCAGCAATACTCAGATTACACAGATGGGCAATGTAGGAGAGGTCGATTTGTAAACGATGATTTAAGCATATTTGCATTGCTTCCAGTGGATTGTTGGTATGCTCAGGCAGTGTATTAATTCGAATGGTTGGCCGGGTGAATATCGCGGCTTTGCTCCAGGTTTTCTCAGGTGTAAGATCCTCAATGGAGCGAAGAAGAGGTAGTTGATCATCATCGGCAAAAGCAGAGGTATTCGCCCGATCATTAATATAACCGTGTTGCTGAACGAAGCGGTCATAAACCTGATTAAGATGAGACTGGGCTTGTTGTAGTTCTGGAAGTTCGTATCCATACTCTCGGGTTTGAATATTAATAACATCCATCAGAGCTTGGCGTATACTACATAATCCTTTTATACGGTCTGCCTTTTTTCCCTGAATATTTTGTGGTAGAAGTAATCCATTTTCGCAGTAGAAGAGCTGACCTTGGTCTTCGATGAATGTGTAATTTTTGGTTCCCGGTGGAACATTTCTGCTGGATGGTTCTTCGTCCTCTTCCCAATGAGAAGAGAGCCTGTTTAGAGACTGTTCAGTTGAATGACCAACCAATTTAGGGAAGTTAGCCTGCAGAGATCCAAGCGCTTGCTGTAGAGTAGGAAGCAGAATTTGTTCTTCATCTGGGATACATGCGCTAGATTTTTCTGCACCGTACATACCTCGATCCCACTGCATCTTTCCGAGCATCATATCGGGATGGGAAAGATAATAGCGATTAATAGGAATACCGTCGGAGGTCTCACCAATGTTAACCCATTCAGGCAGTTCTTCTTGGGAGAAGAGAAGGGAGGCCTCACGTTTCTGCAGAAACACGATATCCGTTGTAACTGTAGTACCTGCAAGCGATTGAAAGGTGGTGTTTGGCAATCTCACCATACCAATCATTTCCGCTTGTTGAGCAATGAGCTGCCGAACTGTTGAATCCTGTTTATCCATGGTTCCTTTACTAACGATATAGGCTAGCATGCCACCTGGCTTGAGTAATTCCAAAGAACGGAGAAAAAAGTAATCATGGATAAGATGGCTACTGGTAAAGCGGCGATCATGAATACGGATATTATGAAACGGAATGTTGGAAAACATAGCATCAAAGCGCATTTCTCGCCAATCTACGCTCTCGAATCCTTGTAGGTGTATAGATGCAGTAGGGTAAAGCTGACGAGCAATTCGGCCGGTAACTGAGTCTAATTCCACGCCGTGCAACTCCGCGTTCTCCCAATCTGTGGGGAGTACGGAGAAAAAGTTACCGCTGCCCATCGCAGGATCCAATATGCGTCGCCCATTTCCTTCCGATAAACCGAAACGCTGAAAGGTAGAATGGATAGTTTGGATAATTGCTTGTTCTGTATAGAAGGCGGTAATTGTTGAATTGCGGGCAGCTGCATACTCTTCTTCATCCAGTAATTGCTTCAGCTCAGCATATTCATTTTCCCAGCCTTTGGCTGAAGGGTGGAAAGCATTCGCTAGGCCACCCCAGCCCACGTAACCAGCTAAAATCTGTTGTTGTTCCGGGCTAGCTTGCTGCTGTTCATTTTCCAATAGCTTAAGCAACTGTATGGCCTCGACGTTACGCTTATATTTGCTTTTTGGGCCAGATACATAAGGAGAATGATCAGGATAAAAACGATAATTTTCTGCAGGTGTTGGCAAGGAGCTAGGCTGTGCTTCACTCTCTGATTTTTCATGCAGTGGAGTACTGCTATCCTTGTTTAAATTTAGAGGATGGTTTGCTATCTCATCTTTTGGAGTTGCATCTTCTATTGATGATTGTTCGGCAAAATCAAATAATGTAAATTCAGGTTCTGGCGAAGGAAAAGGAGCGAGTGCCTCATCATAGCGACCTTCCGAAATTAATTGAAGGAGGGTGTCACTTATTTTTTTCCATTTGTATTGCTCTTGATGGGATCCGCTTGAGTCTCTCCAATCAATCGTAACACCTTTTCCATCGTACATATATCCAATTAAGCCATGCTCAAATTCGCCTCTAGCACCACTTATGCCATATAACGGTTTTAGATATGCAATCAAATCGGCAGACTTTACTGGATGATGCTCAACCACAAACTCATAGATGTGCTGCTTTCTGGATTCAATACCTTTTCCGCTGGATAACAGAAAGATGAGCATTTCTTCTCCAGTTTGGCCGTGAGACAAATTAGGAGAAGTGCCGGGCATAAAAAAAGAACCGCTTTTTTGCGGTTCGGAAGGTTGGGGAGGAAGCGTGCTGACTTGTGCTATCTCGGCTTCAGCACGATGTGGTTCAAGACCAATTCTTCTGCTGTCGATTTGATCTGGTTCAGGTGTCGTGTCCGTTCCAGCGTGTCGTCGGTCTTTGGCATCGGTCGAAGGTGGAGCAATTGCTCGGTCAGTTGCACCATCCGTTCCAGCGCTTCCTGCTCGACGTTGTGTAATGTCTCCATGAGGATGCCTTGCATCAAGAGAATCTGGAAACGCTGTGGATGATTGTCCCGAAGATAGCTCATTGCCATCCGGCCGTACTTGCCCAAAGGCTGCTGGTCTACTTTGACTTCGTTCGAAATGTTCAAGTTGGGGTACAGGAGACCGTCGATTTCGCGATACGTAAGGTTCGGGTTGTTCGGATTGTTCATTTTGCAAATTCCTTTCTGCTCCCATGATTTTAATATATCGAGCAATATCTCCTAGCAGACTGCGGGCTAGAATATTGACTTGGTTGCCTAACCTCGCCGCCAATGGGAGCGTATGAAAATGAGTGATGGTGGTAAAGTCTACATTGTCAGGTTCAGCTAACTGACAGCGCTGATGAATAAGATAGCGAAGACTGTCCTTAACTAAATCTCCGATGTGTTGTTCTAGACCTTGTAGAGGAACCGTTCCTAAGAAATGATCCTTGATATCAAGTTCGATATCCTGTAACCAATCGTCTAATGAAGCAAGAACAGCTGTATGCGTCATCTGAGATATGGCCTCAGGTAAAATCAGCGTATCGTAAGAAGTAAGTCTTCCGGCAAGCTCCTCTGTGTCCACCTGATTCAAATTCCAAAGCTGTGGAGCGTTCTTACCTGTTGTCTGTGTTACGTCAAACAGGTAGGTCAAAGAGGGGCTATTTCCCGTTGTGAAGTCGCAAACCGCGACACTCTTTTCACCTTTTCGAACGTACCTCCCCAGTTGATTCCACAGAGATAAGGGAGCCAGCATAGAGGCGTCCGGGCGTTGCGTATAGATAAGCAAAGTGTTATCAAAGGAATACTTGTAGATGGATGCTGCAAATTCTAAGTAGTCACGCCAAGCTTCTGCGCTGTGAGTAATGTCTGCAATGGCAGATGAGTAAAGGTCTCGCAGTTGATCCATACGGCTCATGACTGGCTCTCCTTTCTTTGGAACTGGCATAGGGAGGAGTAGAGTTAGATTTCCTGTTCATAAAAGCCCAGCATGTCTTTAGCATCCAGCAGGGAGAACGGGAGGGATGACTGATCAAGGGAGTGAGTATACTCTGCATACCGTAACTTAATGGATTCAAAAAAGTAAGGCATCAGGTTTGTATCAAACAAAAAGTATGGGCTGTAATTCCGAGGACGGTCCGGATTCAACTCGCTATCCCCGGTAAAGCCGTTGAACAAATTAAAGGCCAGTCGGGTGATTTTCAAGGTTGTGCCGGTTTGCCAGCCCTCCAGCAATCCTTCCAGTCGGATACAGTTATCTTGATGGTCGTAAAGATCTTTAATATGCTGGCGGGTTTGCGGTGATAGGCCCAATGTGTAGAATAAAGATTTGTGGTACGAATCTTGCGGTATGTTGGCCATTCGTAGATTACCCTCATAGAATTGCTCATGCTCGATATCTTTAAAGTTCGGGCTCATGTTCATCGACCTCCTTATCATTTTGGGCGGAAGCATATAGTTTTTGATGGGAAAAATACATTTCAAGAGCCTTGTCGATAATCTGCTCGATCTCGGAAGCTTTGCTATGGCTGGTAAAATATTTGGAAAAGACTTTATGCTTTAATTTGAATGGTGGTTGTGTTTGGCTACGGGGCTTTCGAGTTGCTTCGCCAGATAAAATTTTATTGGTTTGCTCAATGCTGAGCCTGCCGGAGTAACTCTGCAAAAGCTCTGACTTTTTCATATCCAATTTAAAGCTATTATCAGTAATGGATTGTTCGACCATGGTTTGCTCACCTTCTGATAAATATGACAGGTGAACGGCACAGCGTAATGGTATCTCATTAGCATCGACACGCTGTTTTAATCCGGGAATCAGCTTATCAATCCGCAGCAGCCTGGAGACAGAATTTTTGGATAATCCATATTCCTGAGCAACCTTATCCCGACTGGTAGACCTCTGCCCCAGTGGGGCAGAAGTTTCATTATCCCTGTTGTATTGTGGGTCTTCCAAGCTTTTTAGCTCTTCAATAATATCGTTACGTTTCCCTTGAGAGAACATTTCAGAATGACGTAATGAAAGCACTTTTGCTTTTTCGGAGGGAAGCATGTCTATAAAAGATCGTTGAAGAACGTTAGTTTCTACCACATACATCATTGCTTCTACATCGGTGAGTCTGTCCTTGATGATGGAAGGCAGGTACTCCAAGCCGATTAGGAGGGAGGCATTCATCCGATTGTGGCCTGCAAGCATTTCGTATTCGCAGCCGTTTTCGTCAATTTCGATTTTTCGGACGATAACGGGCACAAGCACACCATTGTTGGCGATGCTGTCAGCCATATCTGTTAAACGCTCTCCTTCATAAAGACGAAACGGATGATTTTTAAAAAATCTTATTTTACAGATGGGAATAGATATAATTCCTCCTTCACCGATGTTTAAGACTTCTGGTTGTTGAGAGGATTGGTCGGACAGCTTTAACAACTCATCGATACTGCCTAACTTGGGAACAATTCGCTTAGGAACCGTCATGCTACATCAGCTCCTTTGCCAGATTATGATAGGCTAACGTGACTTTTGATTTCGGTTGGTAGCTCATTAGGCTCTGACTGTAAAAGTTCGCTTCTCCTACTTTGACGGACATTGGAATTTGCGATTGGAAAATGCGGACAATCTCGCCGTAGTATTCCTGTACCAATTGGTAGGCTTCTTTGTACAGGATGGTCCGGGTATCGCACATGGTCATCAGAATGCCCTCGATCGTGATAGCAGGATTGATCCGCTTCTTTACCTTTACAATGATATTGAGCAATTGCGTTAATCCAGTGGCCGACCAGAGCTGTGGATTGACCGGAATAAGGACGCTGTCACTGGCTGCGAGGGCATTGATAGTCAAAAGTCCCAGAGATGGATTGGTATCAATAAGGATGTAGTCATACTGCTCTTTCATAGGTTCAAGCAATGTAGTCAGTGTTTTTTCGCTACCCATTTCATCCCGCAAATTGATTTCCGAAACCGATAACTCGATGTTGCTGGGGATGAGATCAAGATTGTCCTGAGAGTGCAGATATTCTTCTTTAGGTGGAAGTGGCTTGTCACTCAAAATGGCATCCAGAATATTGCACATGCTGACAGCGAGTTGATCCGGCTGTTCGATTCCGAAGCATAATGACAAATTACCCTGCGGGTCGAAGTCTACAAGCAATACTTTTTTTCCTGCATGGGATAAGGCGTGGGCTAGGTTGTAGGTTGTGGTTGTTTTACCTGTACCGCCTTTTTGGTTGGCAATGGTTATCGTCTTGGCTTTATTCATCAGAAAAACCTCCCCGGAGTTTATGCTCCACATAATTTGTCAATGGTAGGGAGCGGGGCTGTTTCTTGTCTGGTTCTCTCCGAGTTCTTCCAAACGTGCAAAAATGACTGCGTTTTAAGTCAACTCGGTAAACCCTTGCTGTACTTGAAAAAAAACGAAAAACCCGTAAAAAACCTTGATTCTACAAGGCTTTTCTCGGGTTCTAGAGTCCTCTTATTTCGCCTATAGTACGTTAGTTACCGAATTGCATACGCGATTCAGGTGCCAGTGATAGCAATATCGTGGAGGTTCGAGTCCTCTTGACCGCATCACGGTTTAAACAAGCATCCCTTCTTTTGAAGGGATGCTTGTTTTTTTATGCCCGAATGCTCATATAATTGTTTTTTACCCTTTTCGGTTCACTGAACTTCTGATATCTTATAGAAGCCATATAATGGACGGGAAGGGTGCATATTACATGAAGATTGAAGCGTTAAGTCAGGAGAGAAGGAACGAGTTTTTGGACTTTTGCCGGAAGCACCGGCCGGATATTGATGATTCCTTTTTATATGAAGAACAGCTTGCCGAGTTTGAATTGTCCGACGAGAATCCTACCTATGTGGCCATCAATGAGCAGGGATCGCTGGTTGCAGCCGCTTCACTGATTTTGAATGACTATAACTGGAGGGGACGGAAAGGCCAATTCCGGATTTTTCAGGCGGATACAGCTGAACATGCCATCTACCGGGAGTTGTTACAAGCTGTTCTACGGCATACGGCAGGCCTGGATAAGCTGAATATCTTCGTGCCAACAGTCAATACAAGAGAGACGCAGAATATACTGGCTGCCGGTTTTGCTGTGGAGCGTTATTCCTATTTGCTTGTACGGGATGAAGAATCTGTTCCTGATCTCAGCTTGCCTAACGGATACGACATTAAGGCTTTTCGGCCTGGAATCGATGAGCCTGTCTGGTGCGGGGTGAGAAATGCCGGATTTGCCAAACTGAAAGGCAGTGAAACACCGGCCACACCGGAAATGGTCACTCAGATGATCTCCCGCAAGAGCTACATTGAAGGCGGCCTCATGATCCTGTACCATAACGGGCTTGCTGTGGGTGTTGTCCGTGGAGCAGACGATGATTACCAAGGATCACCGATCATGAACATTGGGCCACTGTCTGTACTTCCGGAGTATCAAGGACAAGGCCTGGGGAAAATTCTGCTAAGGGCGGCATTGCGGTTCGCCAAAGATCATTCCTATACGCAGACGGTATTGTGTGTAAATGCGGAAAATGATCGTGCCCAGGCACTTTATATTGGAGAGGGCTTCAAGCAGGTGGAGGCTGCGGCTTGCTTTGCCTTTGATTTGACAGCTAAAGATCAGAAATGATGAAGCGCCCGGGAGACTGGGCGTTTTACTTTTTTTAGGAAACTGACAGGATAACTAACGGGAACAGAAAGGAACATTTCAATGAAAACACTGGTCATAGTGGATGATGAGCCGTCTGTACTGAACGGTCTACGAAACTATGTGAACTGGGCAGCGCAGGGAATTGAGCTTATTGGAACAGCGGATGATGGGGATGCGGGACTCGAGCTGATCAAGGAGCTGAAACCGGATATCGTATTGACGGACGTGCAAATGCCGGCAATGGATGGAATCCGGATGGCAGCGGAGGTGCGCACCGTGCTGCCTTTCGCCAAGATTGTGTTCATTAGCGGGCATAATGACGCCGATTATTTGCGGTCTGCACTTCAGATCCATGCGGTAGATTACCTTCTGAAGCCCATACGCCGCAAAGAGCTTGCCGCTGTTATGGGCAAAGTTACAGAGTCGCTTGATGCAGAAGCCCGAGAACGAAGCCGGGTGAAAGAGATGCAGGTGAAACTGGCGCAGAGCCTGCCGCTGCTGCGGGAGAAGTTTCTTCTGTCCGTCATCAGCGACAGCATCCATCCGGCACATATCCGGGAGAAGCTGGAGTTCCTGGATTTGCCGCTGTTATCTGCAAGCGATTACATCATCATGGTTATTATGATTGATGACGTACCGCAAGTAATGGATACCCGGAGTGAACAGGACAAGCAACTGTTGTCCTATACGGTGCTGAATATTATTCAGGAATTAATCGACAAACAGATGAGGGGCATCACCTTTGAGAAGCAGCCCGGAGAATATGTAGGGATTCTGCTTACACCGGAGCTGAAGAAAGGGGATACCGATGAGACTGAGGAGACTGAGGAGCTTGAGGAGGATCAGTCCCCAGAGCAGGAGCTGCTCTTACTGGCGGAATCCATTCGCAGCAATCTGCGGCAATGGCTGAAGCTCAGCGTGACCATCGGGGTGGGCGAGGGAGTGAGCAGTCTGTCGGAGCTGCCGTTGTCCTATAAGCAGGCAAGAGGTGCGGCTGACCAGAAATGGTATCTGGGCAAAAACCGTATCCTGACTATGGATAAGCTGGAGACCGGTGATTATCTGCAGTACCGGTACGAAGCGGAGTGGGGTGAACGGGTGCTCTCGGCATTGAGATCGGGGGACTCAGAGCGGACATTGAGTGAGCTGGAGTGGATTTTTGCGCAGCTGGCGCAGAATCGCCGGCATGGTTCCCGTTACGCCCAGAACGTCAGTCTGCACCTGATCCTGCAGTCCGGGCAGGTCATGCTTGAGCTGAACGGGATGACAGAAGAGTGGGAGCAGAAGGAAATGGAGGCCTGGAAGCAGGTCATGCGCCAGGAAACGATGCGGGATTTGCTCCAGTATACCGCTGAATATCTGCAGGAGGTATGTGAGTACTCTCTTTTGAAGCGCAGTGGAAAGTCCAGTGACGTTATTGAACGGGTGCGCGTGCTGATCAGGCAGAGATATGCGGAGAATCTAAGCGCAGCCGACATCGCCGGAGGCGTATATCTCAGCCCTACCTATGTCCGGCTGCTGTTCAAGCAGGAAACTGGAGAAACCTTATTTGAATATCTAACCAAAGTGCGGATTGAACAGGCCAAAGAATTGCTGAAGAATCCACAGAATAAGTTGTACGAGGTCTGTTATGCGGTGGGCTATACCGATCCCAGCCACTTTAGCAAGCTGTTCAAAAAAATGACCGGAAGAACACCAAGTGCATTCAGGGAGCTGCATAAATGAGTATGGCGTCTGAAATCATGTTGGTACAAACCGGGCAGACCGGGAGGGCTACACGATGACAAAGTTCTGGGCATATCTTACCGGTTTAAGTCAGGGGATACTTGCTGCGAGAAAATGGCTATTTGCTTATGTCCTGCTCATTCTTCTACCCGTTTCCATTATGCTGGGCTCTTTCTATCAGCGCTCCAATGACATGCTGGAGAAAGAGGTGACCCGGACGATGCAGCTTACGCTGAAGCAAGCTGGCATGAACCTGTCCTATAAGCTGAACCATATCCGCGACAGCAGCAATTCTGTCTTCATGAACCAGATTCTGTATGACAACCTGCTGCAAAAAGATAAGATAACCGACCAGCTGGGACAGATCAAGGAGCTGCGTAATCTGGCCGAAACTGCCCAGGAGAATCAGGATATTTTCCGTCTGCGGTTTTTTGCCGAAGCTTCCAGGATATATGGTGGAGACCGGATTAATCTGTATCCGTTAACGGATATGAATAAGTACCCCTGGTATGAAGCTGTGAAGGAAGCTGGCGGGGGGATTGTCTGGACGGGGATATATCCGGAAGTTTATAACGATTTTGGCGAAAAGAATATTTTCTCAGCCGCCCGCCTGCTGCGTAACCCGCGGGACTACGAGGAAATTGTCGGGATACTGGTGATGGATATATCCGAAACCGTAGTGCAGGAGATTGTATCGGAGCTTCATTTCTCGGATCAATATACACCCTTCCTCCTGGACGGAGCCGGTAAGCTGATCTATGGAACAGATGAACCGGATCAGGGTGGGGATAGGGATGCAGAGGCAGGCTCGGGGAAAGCTGTGAATCCTCTTCCTGGAAAATTGCTTAACGAGATCGGCCATTCCGAAGAAGGAATTATCCAAAGAACTATTGGCCGCGACAACGTGAATGTGGTATACACCACTATTGGTACGACAGGCTGGAAGCTGGTGGCGCAGGTATCGGAAGCAGAGATTTCGCACCGTGCTACGGCGCTCAGCCAATTCACCAGTATTGCCACCCTGGCAGGAATTACAGTGATGTTTCTTGTTCTGGTGTTTGTGCTGCTGATGTTCATGATCCAAAGCATGCAGGGCCGGGTGAAGATGATCCTGCGGATGATTCGCAAGGAGGGCATCGGCTGGCTGGAGGATCGCCGGTCCTTGCCGGACGGGGATTTCCGGCTGCTGGAACGCAGCGTTGACCATCTGATCCATAAGGTCAACAACTTGATGGAAGAGTCTTATCAGGCGAAGATACAAGAACGGGAAGCCCAGCTGAGGACGCTGCAGGCACAGATTAATCCGCATTTTCTCTACAATGCCCTGGATATGATCAATTGGTCGGCCATCTCCCATGATGCGGAGGACACCAGCGAAATGATCGAAGCGCTGGCACAGTACTTCCGTCTAAGCCTGAACAAGGGCCGTGATAATGTCACCATTGCCGATGAATTAGAGTTGGCCCGGGTATTCCTGGAGATCCAGCAGAACCGTTTTCCGTCTACGTTCACGTTCTCTATCCAGGCGGAGTCTGGGCTCATGCCATATATCATCCCCAAATTGACATTACAGCCGCTGGTGGAGAATGCGCTGCTGCATGGCATCCGCAAGACGAAAAATAAGCAGGGAACGATAGAAATCTCGGCGAGTCTGGAGAATGGCGATGTTGTGCTGATTGTTAAAGATGACGGTATCGGTATGGACCCGGAGGAGGCTAAACGGCTGCTGCTCGAAACTGCCGGGCAACGGGCGGATGGATTGGAAGGGTCGTTCGGATTATACAATGTACATGAAAGAATCCGTTATTTTGCCGGGAACCGTTATGGTCTGTCTATCCATACCCAGCCTGGAAAGGGCACTGCCGTAACCATTACTGTCAAAGCAACCCGGGCGGAATAAACGCATCTGCATTTACAGTCGCCAGTGACCAGAAATAATCAGATTACCCTCTACTAGCCGGGCCCCCTTCCTCAGTATAATCAACTCACAAGCAAATGGAGGTGATTGAACTTGGGTGCAGGTGCCACGGAGTTGAACCCGAAGAGCAGAGCCGCGGCGGCCCGAAGCAGGTCCGCCAGCAAATGGAGGTTAGCCTGGAGAAACAGGGATTATTATATGCTGCTGCTACCCGGACTTTTGTTTCTGCTGCTCTTCAAATATACGCCTTTATATGGCGTGCTGATTGCCTTTCAGGACTTTAATATTTTTGACGGCATCCGAGGCAGTGAATGGGTGGGGATGGAGCAGTTCCACAAGCTGGTCCAGTCCGATGAGTTCGGACAGGTGTTCACGAACACGCTGTTGATCAGTGTGTATAAGATCGTATTGCTGTTTCCCGTTCCGATCGTCATCGCCCTGGTGCTGAATGAGGTCCGGCTGATGTTTTTCAAACGGACGATCCAGACGATTATCTATCTTCCGCATTTTCTGTCATGGGTTATTATATCGGGATTGTTCGTGACGATTCTCTCCACTTCCGGGGGGCTCGTCAACAATATCATTCAGTGGTTCGGCGGAGAGCCGGTCAGTTTCTTTGTCAGCAACCAGTATTTCCGTAGCCTGGTGGTCTTCACTGCTGGATGGAAGGAGGTAGGCTGGAATGCCATCGTCTTCATTGCCGCGATTGCCGGGATTGATCAGGAGCAATATGAAGCCGCTTCCATCGACGGGGCAGGCCGGATCCGCAGAATGCTGCATATCTCGCTTCCGGGGATCCTGCCTACGGTAGTGCTGATGTTCATTCTCCGCCTGGGCTCCGTGCTGGATGCCGGGACTGAACAGATTCTCACCATGTACAATCCGGTGGTCTACGAGACGGCTGATGTTATCGGTACCTTTGTTTACCGGATCGGTCTTGGCAAAATGGACTACAGCTTCAGTACAGCAGTCGGATTATTCAACTCCGTAGTAGGTTTTATCCTTATTGTCTCCGGCAATTATCTCAGCCGCAAGCTGCTGAAGCGCGGGATCTGGTGAGGAGGAAAGGAGCAGGACAACCATGACAAAACGGACCAAAGGGGATTTTTTACTGGATACCGGAGTGTATCTATTCCTGATTGCCATCGGACTCATTATGCTGCTGCCCCTGGCGAGTGTCTTCTCCAAATCGGTCAGCGAAGAGTGGGCAATTACCTCCGGCAAAGTCGGCATTCTGCCTGTAGGGTTCCAGCTCGACACCCTGATGCAGGTCATTTCCTCATCCCTGTTCATTCGGGCCTTCTGTATCTCCGTCGGTGTTACCGCTGTCGGCACGCTAATCTCCATCCTTATGACGGCGCTTACAGCCTATCCGTTATCCAAACGCAATCTGCCCGGCATTTCCTTCATTATGGTGCTGTTCATCTTCACGATGCTGTTCAGCGGCGGACTGATTCCCAATTATCTGCTGATGCGCCAGCTGCATCTGGTCAATAATCTGTGGGTGCTGATTCTTCCCGGAATGATTAGCGTATTCAATATGCTGGTGATCAAAAGCTACTATGAGAGCCTGCCTGAAGCCCTTGAGGAATCCGCACGGATTGACGGAGCCAAGACGTACACGATTTTGTTCCGGATCATCCTTCCGCTTAGTATGCCGGTGATTGCCACGATTGCGCTGTTCTACGCCGTTGGATATTGGAACGATTATTTTGGCCCGATGATCTACATTAATGACACCGCACTGAAGACACTGCAATTGTATCTGCAGGATGTGGTGATGGACGCAAACAGTGCGAATCTTACGAATAAAAGCGTAGACGATCTCATGAATATGTCTCCGGAAGGCATCCGCGCAGCAACAGTGGTCGCATCTACGGTGCCGATATTGCTCGTATATCCTTTTATGCAGAAGTATTTCATCAAAGGCGTGCTGATTGGCTCGGTAAAGGGCTGAACTGAGATTGCAGAACTTATGGGGAGGTTTATTTCATATGCTAAATAGAAAATGGCTGACACTGTTGCTGTCTGCAGGGCTCGTGGCATCGATAGCCGGTTGTGGTTCTTCCGGTAACACGAACAAAGAAGGGGCGGCGGGAAGTGCAGCGGAGCAAACGGCTGGCACGCAAACGGAGAGCGGGGCGAAGCCGGAGCTGAAGACACTTAATTTATGGTCGAAGGATGATTACAATACTTACACACTCGCTAAGGTGGTGGAGGAGAAAACCGGCTACAAGGTCAAATACGAGATGCTGCCGGCTGACAAGGCCATGGATAAGCTGAATCTGCTGATCTCCTCCGCTGAGCCTTACGATGTCATTACCATCTCGGGTGAAAAAGCGGTCTACACAGATTATGCCAAGATGGGTGCGCTTGTCGATCTGACCCCGCTGATTGACAAGTATGGCGAGAATATCAAAGCCTCGATCTCCCCCGAATCCTTTGAAGCTATGAAGGTGGACGGTAAAATATATGCCATTCCGAACCGGGCCTCCGAGTTTGCCGGCAGCAGTCTGATGATCCGCACGGATTGGCTGGATAATCTTGGTCTCAAAATGCCTACAACCCTGGATGAATTAACCTCCGTCCTGAAGGCTTTTAAGGACAAAGATCCGGGGGGCAACGGTGATAAAGGCGCTCCGCTCTCCATTGACGGCGCAATGGCTACGATGGTTAATGTGACCGGAGCTTTCGGCATCGCCACGAGCTGGAATGTAGTAGATGGTAAACTAGTTGCGACACCCGTGCATCCGGGGTTTAAAGACTATCTGAGCTATATGGCTGACCTGTATAAGCAAGGACTGCTGGACAAAGAATTTGCAGTGAATAAAGACGCTACGCTTAAGGAAAAGTTCACCAGCGGCCGGGTCGGCGTGATCCCGCTTGCCTGGTATGACATTCCGGGCATTGCAGATGCCCTGACCAAGAACTTTCCGGATGCCAAATATGCTTATGTTCCGGCGTTGAAGGGGAAGGATGGGCAAGCGGGTATAGGGATGAGTGGCGGCTTTGACCGGCTGACCTTTATTCCGAAATCCTCGAAGCACCCGGAGGACGCCATCAAGTGGATCAATGCCAAGCTGGACAAAGATACCTTCAAGCTGATCGCGATTGGCGAGGAAGGCAAGCATTTCACTTACAAAGATGGGGTGTATAGCCCGATTCTGCCGCTGTTTACGGATGAGCGCGGACTGGCGAGCAATTTTCTGACCGGAATTGATGAAAAGCTGTATCCCGTCTACTGGCAGGCCCGTGTGCAGAAAGACCCGCGTTTGTTCGCAGGCTTCACCTTCTTGAACAAGGAAATTCCTGCGGAATTCCGGATCTCGGATCCCTTGGCAATGGCTCCTTCCTTGCCGGAGTATTCCAAGAACAACGCATCGCTGAATCAGATGATCAATGATTTTGCTGTAAAAGTGATAGTTGGCGAGGAATCTGCCGATGCAGTGGCCGCATTCGTAGAGAAATACAATGCCGCCGGCGGAGAAGCCAGTGCCAAGGAAGTCAATGAGTGGTATGCATCCGTGAAGAAATAGTCAGGAGGGAAGCGCATGAACAGCTACAGAATGCGGAATAACGAAATTCCGCTCCAGGATTCCTGGGATGTCATTGTTGTCGGCGGAGGTCCATCCGGTTGCACTGCGGCTGCGGCTGCGGCGCGTGAAGGGGCGAAGACACTGTTGATTGAAGCCACTAGCAGCCTTGGGGGAATGGGAACCTCGGGACTTGTGCCGGCGTGGTGTCCATTCTCTGACATGGAATCGATCATCTATAGAGGCCTGGCGATGAAAGTATTTGAAACGTTGAAGGCGAAGATGCCGCATGTAAATAAGGATGCCATGGATTGGGTGCCCATTGAGCCTGAGAAGCTGAAGGTTGTCTACGATGAGCTGGTCCAAGGGGCGGGGGCAACAGTCCAGTTCATGACACAGCTGGGAGCGGTAGATACAGATGAGGATGGCAATGTTACAGCTCTGATTACAGCCAGCAAAAGCGGACTTCAGGCCTTGAAGGCCAAGGTGTATATTGACTGTACAGGTGATGCGGATGTTGCCGCATGGGCGGGAGCGGAGTATTTGAAAGGGGATACGGATACTGGTGAGCTGATGCCAGCTACACACTGCTTCACGCTGGGCAATGTGGATGAGTATGCGTACCTCCATGGACCGATGCTCCATAACAATAACAAAACCAGTCCGATTTATGATATCCTCAGCTCTGGCCAATATCCGCTGATCCCGGATGCGCATATCTGTAACAATATCATTGCACCCCGAACGGTTGGTTTCAATGCAGGACATTTGTGGGACGTGGACAATACAGATGTTATGTCCATATCGGAGGCACTGATGCAGGGACGTAAGCTGGCTGCAGCCTACAGGGATGCCCTTGCTGAATATCAGCCAGCCTCCTTCGGGAACTCATACGTAGCTAATACGGGATCATTGATGGGCGTGAGGGAGACACGGAGAATTACCGGAGATTATGTACTTAGTGTGGATGATTACGTCAACCGCCGCAGCTTCGCCGATGAAATATGCCGTAACAGCTATTTCATTGATATTCACGGAACCGAGAAGGAGGAGAAACAGGCCGGAGGCAAGCAGGAAGTGATTAAGCGATATGGTCCCGGGGAGTCCCATGGGATTCCCTACCGGTGTCTGACCCCCCGTTCGCTCAAAAATGTGCTGGTAGCCGGACGCTCCATTTCGTGCGTACGCGAAGTGCAGGGCAGCGTTAGAGTCATGCCTGTCTGTCTGGCAATGGGTGAGGCTGCCGGGATTGCTGCTGCCATGGCTTCTTTGCAACCCCTGCCTGACGTCCATACTGTAGACACGGTTTCCCTCCGCAGACGGTTAAGGGAGGAAGGGGCGTATCTGCCGCTCACGGAAGCAGAAGATAAGGCGACTGGAGCGGTGACAATCAAGAGTATAGGAGACAGCGGCGGGGCTCTTTACCATTAAGGATAAGTTCACTTGATGGATCGCTTGAGCTTGCGGTTCATTAGAATGGCGTTGATCTCACCGCCAGCCAGGATGATGATGGAGCTGATGTACAGCCAGATCAGCAGAACCATGACTCCACCGAGGCTGCCATAGGTCTCAGTGAAACTGCTGAACTGGTTGACATAGATGGAGAAGAGGGTAGAGGTTATGATCCAGCCGATGGTGGCAAACATCGCGCCGGGCATAACCTCTTTCAGTGTGAGCCTGCGGCTGGGGGCAATCCAGTATAGCAGGGTGAAGACAATGAACATGATGAACAGTGGAACGGCATATTGCAGCAAGTCCCATATTTTCTGAAAGCCGTAAGGCAGATCGACCAGCAGGAAGACCTGTGTTTTGAGCCAGGAGCCAAGCACCAGCAGCAAAATGCTGAGCAGCACCACAAACCCGATGAAAAGCGTGGCCAGAAAGGCAATACCGCGCACTTCCCAGAATACCCTGCTCTCCTCAATATCATAAGCGCGGTTAAGGCCTTTTATAATCGCGTTGATCCCCTTGGATGCTGCCCATAAGGTGGCCAGCATCCCAAAGGACAACAAGGCCTGGCTTCGGCCTTCGGCTACATCCTTCAGAATTTCTTCAATAATAGAGATTGCCTCGGCAGGCATGATCTGTTCCAGATCACGGATTTTGTCCTCCACCGAGATATGGGCATACCCAATCAGCGTCATAATGAAGATCAGAAAAGGGAAGAAGGACAGGATTAAATAGTAAGTAAGCTGTGCGCTAATCCCCTGAACATCATCAAGTTTAATCTTTTGATACAGCTGTTTGGAAAAGGAAAAGGCTCTTCCGGCGGTAGTGTTCTTCATAAGTCCCTCCTCTGCTTATCCTATAATATGCTTATCGCATATATTTAACTCAACTTCCCGGCCTGGAATCAGCAGGTGAGGCGGGAGAGAACATTCAGATTATCCTAAAACCGGAATCCTGATATTTTCCCAGAGTATTCTATTTTTAATTTTTGATCCCCGTAATGAAGGATATCATAGTATTTAAAAGTATAGTCGGGTTAAATACAGGCAGGTGCAGAAGATGTTCATGTGAAGAGCTTGACCCAAAGGAGAATGAGGATGAATTTAATGGAACCGGATTTCAAAAAGATCCGTAACTGGGTGTACCGCAATGCCCGGCTGGTTGACCTGGCAAGATGGAAGTTTCACTTCGAGGAAGGGACTGCAGACGCTGTGCTTGTTGCGTTATCGGCTTATCAGAATGAGGATGGCGGGTTCGCTCATGCACTGGAGGCAGATTCGTGGAACCCATGCTCCACGCCGATTCAGACAGCTAATGCCGTGGAGAAACTGCTGGAGATTCATTATGAGGATGGATCGCATCCAGTGATTCAAGGTATTCTACGTTATCTGGATAGTGGAGCTGAGATGGAGGGGAATACGTGGAGGAATGTGGTTGAGTCCAACAACCATTATCCGCATGCGCCATGGTGGCATACAAGCTCGAATAGTACGGCCCACAGTATGTTCAATCCAACAGCCATTTTGGCCGGATTCATCCTGAAGTATGCGGACAGAAGCAGCAGGCTTTATCATCAAGGGATGGATATTGCCAGGGAATTGAGTACAAATTTCCTTATGGACTCTGGTCTAGAGATGCATCCGCTTAAATGTGTCGTTACACTCCTCGAGTGTATCTCGGAGGCGGGGTTGCAGGAACAATTGCCCTATACTCAGCTTCAGGAAGCTGTATTGGAGCAAATCACAGTATTAATTAAGCGGGAAGCGGGAGAGTGGAGCGGCTACAGCTGCAGACCCTCGGTGTTTATCAAATCACCGGAAAGCCCGGGTTATGCTGGCAATGCCGCTCTTCTTCATGAGGAGCTGGACTATCTTCTTCAGACAAGAAATGAGGAAGGTATCTGGAATTTGACCTGGAGCTGGGGCGCCTTCGAACGGGAGTTCGCCATCAGTGAAAACTGGTGGAAGACGCATATCGTGATTGAGAATATGCTGCTTCTTCGCGCGTTTGGCCGTTATTAGCAGATGCACCCGATCGGATCTGGAGGAATTAGAGCTAGCCGGCCATAGATCCGATGATGGTACCCACCAAGCGATGAGGGAGTATTGACATGTTTCAATTTTCACCGGGGCCAAATTCACGGCGATTCTGATTTGCGGTTAAGCACTGTGCGCGTAAAGGCACAAACAACAACAGGAATTCCGTTGTTAAACGCATTATTCCCCGAAACGGTGCGGTTATGGCGCGCTATCCACCGTACTAGTAAGATTACGACAGCCCCCTATCCTCCTCACGAAGAAGGGACACTGCCTGATTCGGCGAATTCCTGCTCATAGATGGTCTGGACCTTCGCTAGAACGGCAGCGCTGTGGGCAGCGAACTTCAGCTCGGTGATCTGGTCCTTGACCAGAAAAACTCCAGCCAGTTTGCTGTGCTGGCCTAAGGCTGCATTGTATAGCAGTCCGGCGCCATGGCTGGGGTGGTGGAAGAAGAGCTTCATGATCGGCTTCAGCCAGAAGGGCAAGCCTGATCTTTTGCCGCTTCTAATGGTATTGTTCCCTCCCGGATCTGCGCTGCGGACCAGGATTCCTTCTGCTGCGAGCTGGGGTGCAAGCTCCCGAGTCCAGAGCGAGAGGGCCAGCTTGGAGGCTGCATACGGACCGAATAGCTTTTTAAATGCAGTGGGATGCTCCAGCATGTCCGGGTCAAATTGCTTCATTGTCATAAACGCATTAGATGAAGTGTTGACTACAGTTTTTAAATGTCCTTTTTGTAGAAGCTCTTTGAGCTCCATCGTAATCAAATACGGCGCCACGGTCTGGAGATCAAAATGCATTTCACGCCCTTGTCTGGAGTTACTTAGCTCGGGAAAGCTGCCGCCCGCATTGTTGAACAGCAGATCGATCTTCTGCTCTTTAGCTTTGATCTCATTCAAGGCATGTCTCAGTGCGGTGAAATCACTCAGGTCGGCTTTGTGGATCCGAAGCTGCCCGCTTTTCACTGCCCTGCTGATTAATGTATCGTCCGTTGGATAATTTGAACGGATCAAGGCGATGATCTGCCAGCCTTCACCCAGCATTTTGCGGGTCAATTCAAGTCCAATGCCGTTGTTCGCACCTGTGATAAGCGCTGTTCCGCGATACTGTTGTCCTGTAGTCATTTGTCATTCTCCTTTGATGTTAGTCCCAGTCTGCGTAACGGAGTTGCAGATCTGGCGGTTCATGCGCTTAGTGTATAACTTGGAGCCGACTCCAAGTCAAGCAGGGGATTTCACGCAAAACCAAGGTTGACTTGGAGCTGACTCCAGGTTATACAATAAAGAGACACAGTGAAAAATAACCGTGGAAGGTGATCCTATGAGCGAATCTGGTGCGAACTCCAGCGTAGATCTACTGCAAAGTTATTCCATTAAACAAACCTCGGAGCTTACAGGGATTACGGAGGATACAATACGGTATTACGAGAAAATTGGATTGCTGCCCCGGGCGCAGCGCAAGGGAAACAGCCACCGTATCTACAGCGACAACGATATTGAGACCATGAAGCTGATCACATGCCTCAAAAAAACTGGGATGTCACTGGATGATATGCGTCCTTACCTGGATCTGTCACTGGATTCCAATTTGTCTGAATACCCGGAACTGCATGCAATGATACGGAATCATAAGCAGAAAATATTGGATCAGATCGCATCCTTGCAACAGATTGTAGATCTGATTGACAGCAAAATGGACCAGGATTTTCTTGGGCCACAGGAATGTGAATTGACCGGAGATCAGAAGAAAATGCCTGTGCGCAGGACCATACGATAATATGCAGCAGGCTCCAGCCCACAGGTTGGGGCTTTTTTCATTGCCGGATTCGGACAGTCTGCTTAGAATGATAGGAATGAGTAAGATTACGTTTATGGGAGGAGTTACTAATGACACAACTGGTTTGCTCTCCGTCAAAATATATTCAGGGGAAAGGCGAACTCGCGCAGCTTGGACTCCATTGCTTACAGCTAGAAGCCAAGGGGGCTTATGCGATCATAGATCCCTATATTCTTTCTGTATACGGGCAGGAGATTGCAGACGGTTTCGATCGGGCTCAGCTCCCTTTGGTTCAGCGTGAATTCCGGGGAGAGTGTTCCATGGAGCAAGTTAATCAGATTGTGGCCGGACTTGATGCGGGCATTAGTGTGATTGTCGGCATCGGTGGAGGGAAAACCCTGGATACGGCAAAAGCGGTCAGCCACTTTTCGGGATTGCCAATGGTCCTCGTGCCAACAGTTGCCTCCACGGATGCGCCCTGCAGCGCCTTGTCTGTACTGTATTCGGAGGATGGGCAATTGGACCATTATCTGCACTTGCGGCGCAGTCCGGATGTGGTGGTTGCCGATGTGGATATCATCGCCAAGGCTCCGGCCAGGCTGCTCGCTGCAGGTATGGGCGATGCTCTGTCGACTTATTATGAAGCCAGAGCCTGCCGGCGCTCAGGCGCGGTTACTGAGGCGGGAGGAAAAGGCACCATTGCTGCCTTCGTTCTGGCGGGTGCTTGCCGTGATACTCTGCTGGCCTATGGGGCAGAAGCGCTTCGGGATTGCCGGGAAGGTATCGGCTCTGAGGCTCTTGGATTCATTGTGGAAGCCAATATTTATCTCAGCGGCATCGGTTTTGAGAGCGGCGGATTAGCTGCAGCGCATGCTATCCATAATGGACTTACGATACTGGAGGAATGCCGGCATGTGCTGCATGGGGAGAAGGTCGCGTTCACAACGCTCGTGCAGCTGATGCTTGAGGAGGCACCGGAAGAAGAGATCCTTGAGGTAATCTCTTTTTGCCGGATGGCGGGCCTGCCCTTAACCCTAAGTCAACTGGGGTTGTCCGGTATAACGGGAGAGCGGCTTATGAATGCTGCTGAAGCCAGCTGTGCGGAAGACGGACCGATGGGCAATATGCCTTTTACTGTGACTCCGCAGCAGGTACTCAATGCTATTTTTGCAGCGGATCGGCGTGGACTGCAAGCCCTGGCTGGGGATTGTTAATAATTGCGTAGCTGTTCTGTACATATTTATCCTCCGGGTTCCAAACAATGAGAACAATGGTTGTAGAACTCGAAGGAGGATTTCCTGATGAATAAAGGCTATCGTTTGGTTAAAGGCACTATGATATGTCTTATTGCTTCTGTAGTGATACTAACTGGCCAGTGCTTCGCTGTGACGCTTGCTCACGGCAAGGAAGCCGTCCAAGACCAGTACAGGGGGCAGGAACGCTCAAGCTTTCTGCTGACGAATCCCGTTCCACCGAGTGGCGCCGGAAATACACATGCTCAGCCGGCAGAGAATGTTTCTGGGCATAGGCGTGTAGCGATCATTATTGATGATTTTGGCAACGGGTTGCGGGGGACGGACGAAATGTTCAAGCTTCCTGTTAAGTTTACAGTGGCGGTTATGCCGTTTCTTCCGACATCAGAGAGGGACGCGAGGCGTGCCCATGACCGTGGGCTTGATGTGTTAGTGCATTTGCCCATGGAACCGAACAAAGGCAAGCCGGAATGGCTGGGGCCGGGAGCCGTACTGACACGGATGAGTGATACGGAGGTCCGCCAGCGGGTAGAGGCAGCACTGGATAATGTTCCATTTGCCATCGGGGTGAATAACCACATGGGCTCCAAAGTGACCGGTGATGAGCGGGTGATGGGCATTATCCTGAGTGTATGCAAGGAGCGGGGGCTGTTCTTTGTCGACAGCCATACCAACTACCGTTCGATTGCCGGGAGAATGGCCAGGGAGATGGGGCTTCCTCCGGTAGAGAATCACATTTTTCTGGATGATGTTCATACCTCTGAACATGTGGCCAAGCAAATGCGGCTGGTGCAGGAAAGGGCAGTGAATCAAAAATATTGTGTCACCATCGGACATGTCGGCATTCAGGGAAAAGAAACCGCTGCAGGCATCCGCAGCGGCATTGCTGAACTGAAAGATAGTGTTGAATTTGTAGGCATCTCCGATCTGGTCAAGGACCAGTGGAAATGGAATTCCAGTCTCACACTTCCATAAGATAGGCGGCAATGCCGCCGGCGATGGCTTCGGCAATGTCCTCCTGGCCTTTCGGGCTGCACAGCTTGGCCCTGTCGTCTGCATTGCTAATGAATCCCGCCTCAACGATAACCGTTGTGGCGGTTATTTTGTTGAGCAGATAGAAGGGTTTGCCGGCCCTAGGCGCTTTCTTAACATCGTAAAGCTGGTTCAAATGGTCTTGAATGGATCTTGCGAGCAGGAAGCTGCGGCCTTCCTGGCGATATAGCACCAGTGGACCTTGCTTCGAAGGAGATGGAGCCCAGTTGATGTGAATACTGACGACTACGTTTGCCGGCAGGGTCTCGGCCAGCTCTTTGCGCTGCGCCAGATCACGCAAATGCCGGGAGGAGCTGCGCAGCCAGCGGTTCTCGTCACTGGGCGCATAATCCCCGGTCCGGTTCAGAATGGCGTCAAAGCCATCACTGCGCAGCAGGAGGAACAGACGGCGGGATATCGCCAGCGTAATATCCTTTTCCAGGATGTTGCCATACGAGGTGCCGCCATCAATCCCCCCGTGTCCCGCGTCAATTAGAATGATCCGCTGGTCGTGGCCCAGCATTTGATGACGTTCCGGCTTCCCGCCGACCTGTGAAGGTTCTATTAGGGCCGGTCGCGCTCCCGCAGCCGTTCCTGTAAATAGTGACATCAGTAGACCGGCATACGTCAAAAGCAGCCATACACGCCGTGTCTGTGTCAGATAGTCGCCTGTTCTCGGCAGAATTTTCAAGTGAAATGAGCTTCTCAAGGGAATAACCTCCTTATCCGGGACGGGTCATGGGGATGGATACTTTGATAGATTGTGCCACAGCAGTCAAGGCTATACGGAAAAACGTACAAAAGGTTTAACACAGGTCCTTTTGGAGCAGACTAGCAGCATGGAGCTTGTGGCAGAGACATAGGAATTCCCGTTCAGGGAAACAGGAGGTGAACCGTATGGCTTCCGGGGGTGATGATCTGGTGAAGTATATTACGGAGAAGGTAGTCGTCTACATGGAAGATCCGCGGGCCAGCAGGGAACGCAGAAAGGCTGAGAAACAGCCCTGGGCGGAAAAATGGTTCGGTATGCTCCCGCTTGGCTGGTCCATGTGGCGCAGCAAGTGGACGCGCAGCAGCAGGAAATAAAGCCAGGCGCGGCTTTATTCGCTGAAATGGATTCAACACTAAGAGACACTGAAGGAAAATACGTTTCAGCCTTATATAACATACGTTAAAGCAAAGAACCTTCCTATGCCTATTCCAGACAAGGGAAGGTTCTTTGCAGTGCATCGCGGCACTAAACTTATTTAGAGGCCGGAACTGCTTGTGCTGCAACAGAGGCGACCCCTAGTGCAGCACTTCCCGAAGAGGGAAGCTTGTGCAAGGTTCCGCTACGCTGAAGCATGTCAAGGGGGAGATACCGTCTGCCGTCCGGGCCGGAAGCGGCGTATAGAATGCCAGGGCTTCCGTTAGCCGGATTGCTCCTGGCGGCAGGTCGCCAGCGCTGAAAGCCGGTAACCATAAAGGGAGCCCCATATACGTCGTTCCGGCCCCGGGACTGGAAGGCAAGACTGCTGCCTGAGGCCAGAGTCAGAGTGAGTTGGTCCACGTTAAGTGTAGGTAGTGGTGGTGCCGACAGCCATAACAAGTCAGCATACGGATCATCCTGCCCTTCGGTCCGGTAGACAGGAAGAGGAGAACGGTCAACATCCAGGCTGGATATTGTGCTGATTCCGGCAGTATTGCCATGTAGAACATCATCTGCATGGCTGGAACTCCAAGGCAGAACCTGTAACAAGGATGCATTAATATACATGATTTTACTGTCTATTGTTAATTTCCATACGGGCAGCAGGGGTGCGTAGAGCGCAGTGAGTTCAATCTTTCCGGAATAATGGACTGGGATAAGTTCCTGCTGCACCAGGAACTGGCGCAGATCTTGCAAGCTGTAGGGGAGGCCGTAGCTGCCGGCTCCGTATTCACTGAGCATATAACCGCCTTGTTCTGCAGCGGTGATAATCAAATAGCCAATTCGCTGCTCTCCATTCATCACATTAACCAGCCAGCTATGGGTTCCCGGTCCAAGGGGGAAATACTCAGTCCCGGCGTTGCTCCAGCTGGTGAAGGGAGGATCGGCGGACAGCTTGCGAATGGTCGTACTTGCGAAATCCTGCAGGGATTCCGGTGAGGTAACGGGTTTCATCGCAATTAAAGGCCAATTGGTTGTGGAGACTGCTTGCGTGACAGTTACCCGGGTTCCTGTGGCTGACAGCTCCGAAGGAAATGCAGAGCTAGCCGAGAACAGCATTATACTGAGACACAGGCAGAGGAGAAGGCGCCCGCGGTGTCCGGGAGCGTCCTTCTGCCTAGCTTTTATCTTCATTTGGCGTTCACCTTTCTTCACTGATGTACTGAATTTATTGTAGAGGACAAGCTCTGAAAAGGCTGTTGCTTGCTGTCGCGCTGGTGTGCGGGAATTCCACTGTTTTTTTGCCTGCTTTTAGCGAGCAGGGTCGCATCTTATGTGCTGCGCAGATGGAACAGGCCATAGGTCACGGCAGATACTGCAATCTGCGGCTCATACTGCCAGGTGGTCTCCTTACGCCGGCGGTTGTACTGCTCAAGGATCGCCAGCCGTTTCTCTTCATCCAGCTCCTTGAGCAGCTCCTCGTAATAGATATCCACTATGCTTAGTTCCAACTGCAGCCGTTCACGTGCTTCTTCGGCCCAGGTGTAATCCAGCAGCGCCAGCTTTGAAGTCAGATAACCCTCCAGCCGGTCTGCCCCAGCAGCAATGTTCAGCTCAGATGGTTGAATGTGAATATTCTCCGGCAAACGCGGCGTTAATTCACGTGATCCCAGCTTGGCCTCGAAGTCAGGGACAATAAGCCCCGAGGTGAGCGAGACACCAATGAAATGCAGTTCCTCGCGCTTCAGATCACAGCTCATCTCCACCTTGTAGCAGACGGCAAGCCACGGTTCATAGGCAGCCGAGAGCAAGGTTAAGCGCTGCCTGCCACCGGGATCCTCGAACAGCTGCAGGCATTTGCCTTCCTCCCGGGCAGCTGACCAGATCTGTCCCAGGCGCTTGCTGCCGTAGGTGACGTCCTCGCGCCTGATCATCCCCGGGCCGATCCGGGGGAGCGGCGGAACGAACCCGAAGAAGCGGGAAAGGATGCTGTCCTGCGGATCAGCTGTACCCCCCGGCGGTGCTCCAGCCGCCGGGCCGATCCCTGAGCCGGCGCTTAGCTCCGCGCCGGCTTCTATCCCGGCCGCGCCCGCTCCGGCCGGCAGTCCCGCCGCGGCTGTGCGGTCTCCCGCTCCGCGCGGCTGTCTTACTGGCGGTGCTGCCTGCGCGGCTGCCGCCAGATGATCGTACTTCTCCGGATCGAAGACGAAAGTGAACGACAGCGTTTCCGGGGGGGCGCCCGTCCGCTCGACGAACCCCCAATAATAAGGCCGCTCCGTGAGCATGCGGTCCGCGCGAGGTGAGAGCTTCACCGTCACATGCAGGGGTGACACTTCGATCATCGAGCACTCTGTAGCCTCCAGATAATCCATGACTTGCTTGCGCACTTCCTGTGGCGTGAGTGTCATGCCCCGGCCTCGCTTTCGCCTTGAACCCCATGGGTCAGCTCGCTCAGCGATTCACCGATATGGTCCAGCCCGCTGCGCAGCTCCTCGTCGCTGCGGGCTTCGAGCATGATCTTATACAGGCTTTTTTCCAGTGATTCCTTCTTCTCGAAGCGTTCCAGAATGACGTCCAGTCCTCCGATGACCATCTCGAACATATTGATCTTCTCATGCAGCAGATGGAGAATATGCTCCTCAATGGTGCCTTCAGTTGAAAGATTGTAGATCACCACATCATTCTCCTGCCCCAGCCGGTGCACCCGGCCAATCCGCTGCTCCACCCGCATCGGGTTCCAGGGCAGATCGAAATTGATCATATGGTGGCAGAACTGCAGGTTGATGCCCTCGCCGCCGGCTTCGGTGGCAATCATCACCTGGGCGCGGCCGCGGAATAAGTCCATCATCCAGTCTTTTTTGCCCCGGTTCATGCCGCCGGAGTAAGTTACACACTGGAGACCGTGATCCCGGAAGTATTGAAGCAGGTACTCCTGAGTAGCCCGGTATTCAGTGAAGACGATCACCTTCTCGTTCATTTCCCGGATCAGCTCCATGGTTTTCTCCGCTTTTGTATTCGTTTTGACGGTGCGGAGGATCTGGAGCAGCTCCATCATCCGCTCGCGTTTTGGCGAGTCGGCCGGGAGCTTCTTGATCAGGTTGACCAGGGTTATAAAAACAGCATCCCGGCTGCTGCACACCTCGCGCTGCAGAGTAACCAGAGAGAGCATGCTGCTGAGATTGCCGCCCGATTCCTGATACTGGTCTTTGACAAAGGCCGTAACTCCGTCATATAATACTTTTTCCTCCGGTGAGAGCGTGAGCGGTATATTCTTTACTTTTCGCTTCGTGAAAGTCACCGGGCCTTCGCCGCGGCGGTTGCGGATCATGACTTTGGATAGCTCGCCCCGCAGTTGAACCTCGTTCTTCGGCTGGCGCTTGTCTACCACGAAATTGGTGGCAAAATCCCCCTGATTACCAAGCTGGCCCGGCTTTAGCAGTGTGATCAGATTAAACAGCTCGCCGAGATCATTCTGCACCGGTGTGGCAGTGAGCAGAAGGCAGTATTTTTTGCGCAGCTGCTGGACGAAGAGATAATTGGTTGATTTCTTGTTCTTGAGTTTATGGGCTTCATCGATAATAAGCATGTCGTATTCTTGATTCAGCAACAGTTCCTTATGCGGGTCCCGCTTGGCGGTATCCATAGAGGCGACAACGATATGGTTGTCCCAGGAGTAGGTCTTTTTTTGGGCAATAGCAGATATACCGAATTTGGTATTCAACTCACGCACCCATTGAAGCACCAGTGAAGCTGGTACAAGAATGAGGACCTTGGTCACAAGTCCCCGAACAAGATATTCCTTCAGCACGAGCCCGGCTTCAATGGTCTTGCCAAGTCCGACCTCATCGGCGAGAATGGCGCGTCCGGACATTTGGAACAGTACTTTATGAGCGGTATCGAGCTGGTGGGGGAGAGGGGACAGACCGGACAGATGCTTCATGCACTGAAGCTCATCAAAGCTGGTTACAAGCCCTGATTTTTCACCTTGAATGGCTAACCGGGACAGCCTCCAATTTCCCCAAGGTCCGCCTTTCTCCAGCCTCGACTCCAGATCATCCAGCCAGTTCCGGTCGAATGACAGAGGGACAGGCAGCAGCGTTTCGTGGGCCAGATCCTTTTCGGGTAACGGGTTACGGAATAATTGCGTCATGTTGCAGCCTCCTCCGGCGCTTGGTTCATAGCGAAATGTGTAGCAGTAGTATGCTCTTAAAAGAGAGAATTCATAACCTGCTATTTTCGGTCCGATGCTGTAAAATAGCGAGCAAGCGGGAGTAAATGTGCCATCTTTTGCCGATATTTCGCTGAGAGGCTCCTATTTTCGAAAAAGACCTTCTACACAATATGTGGTATAGTTGAAAAGCTGATTGACACAATATATTGTTACAAATGCTTGAAAGTTTGATTAATCCGGGCGTTTTTCGGTTATTTTTTATTGACAAGGGAAAGTTTCTGCGTGCAAGTCTGGTGCAGTCCATCCGCCGAAGTTCGGGTTGAAATATAAGGATTTAATATGGTTCACGCTATACATCATCCTTATATTTCTCGCTGAAACGGATTCCGTCCCGTAAAAGGATGGCGAAGCCGTTTCCACTTGGAGAGTTTTACATATCACAATATCCGGGAGGTTTTTCTATTGAGTACAGTGGAACGCAAACAGCGTCTTGAAGGTCTGAGTGAAAAAATATTTTTGGACCGTTATGCCTGGAAGGATGCGGACAACAACAATGCCAAGGTAGGCGACGTTGTGCTCGTGCTGACCAAAGACGATCCGAAGTTCCCAACCAAGGAAGTCGGGGAGATTGTTGAACGTAGCGGCCGTGTGGTAACCGTAAAGACGCGTAGCGGCGAGCTTGTACAGTCGGATGTGGAAAAATTAACACTTAACATAGAGAAGACTCCTGAGGAAATGTGGGACCGGCTCGCTTCTGCCATGGCTTCGGTAGAGAAAACCCCGGAGCTTCAGGAAGAATGGACAGGCAAATTCCGTTCCATTCTGGATGACTGGAAGCTAGTTCCGGGCGGACGCATTGCCGCAGGTGCCGGGGCAAGTGAAGAACTGACCCTGTTCAACTGTTATGTCGTTCCTTCGCCAAAAGACAGCCGCGGGGGCATCATGCAGACGTTGTCTGAAATGACTGAGATCATGGCCCGTGGCGGCGGTGTAGGCATCAACCTGTCCTCGCTTCGTCCGCGTCGTGCTATCGTTAGAGGCGTTAATGGCTCGTCGAGCGGTTCTGTATCCTGGGGCGGACTGTTCAGCTACACCACTGGATTAATCGAACAGGGCGGAAGCCGCCGCGGCGCGCTAATGCTGATGATTAATGACTGGCACCCGGATGTGGTCGATTTCATCACCGTGAAGCAGACGATGGGCCAGGTGACCAACGCCAACCTGTCGGTATGTGTGAGCAACTCCTTTATGAAAGCAGTGAAGGAAGATCTGGACTGGGAGCTGGTATTCCCGGATACGACTGATCCGGATTACGATACTGTCTGGGACGGGGATCTGGATAAATGGAAGGCCGATGGCCGGGCCGTGATTCCTTACCGTACAGTCAAGGCGCGTGAGGTATGGCACACCATTATTGAATCGGCCTGGAAATCGGCGGAGCCGGGTGTCGTATTCATGGAATACTACAACCAGATGTCCAACAGCTGGTACTTCAATCCGATTATCTGCACCAATCCATGCGGTGAGCAAGGTCTGCCGGGCTGGGGTGTATGCAATCTGTCGGCCATCAACCTCTCCAAGTTCTATGATGCGGAGAATCATGATGTAGATTGGGCGGATCTGGCAACAACCACCCGCTATTCCGTACGTTTCCTGGACAATGTTATCGACAAAACGCCTTACCACTTCCCTGAGAATGAAGCGAACCAGAAGCTGGAACGCCGAGTAGGTCTGGGCACCATGGGTCTGGCCGAGCTGATGATCAAGCTGAACATCCGTTACGGAAGCCCGGAATCCCTGGAGTTCCTGGACAAGCTCTACGGTTTCATGGCACGCGAAGCGTACCTGGCCTCATCCGGTATTGCCGGTGAGAAGGGTTCCTTCCAGGCCTTTGATACAGAAAAATATCTGCTCAGCGGATTCATGAAGAATATCACCGAAACTTATCCGGAAGTCGGCGAATCCATCCGCAAGCACGGTATGCGCAATGTTACCGTGATTACTCAGGCGCCTACAGGCAGTACGGGTACCATGGTTGGCACATCGACGGGTATTGAGCCGTATTTCGCCTTCAAATATTTCCGTCAGAGCCGTCTGGGATACGACGAACAGTTCGTACCGATTGCCCAGGAATGGCTGGAAGCCCATCCGGGTGAAGACCTTCCGGACTACTTCGTAACTTCGATGGATCTGTCTGCGAAAGATCATATCCGCGTACAGGCCGCAATTCAGCGCTGGGTAGACAGTTCGATCTCTAAGACAGCGAACTGCCCGTCCGACTTCACCGTTGAGGAAACAGCAGAGCTGTATGAAATGGCCTTCGATCTGGGCTGCAAAGGCGTAACGATCTACCGTGACGGCAGCCGTGACGTACAGATTCTGGAAACGGCGAAGAAGGAAGACAAGAAGGAATCTCCAGTAACAGAAGCCGCAGCTCCGGCAGTGGAACAGGCAGCACAGGCAGTAACAGCCAGCGCAGTTGTAGCAGCATCGCCGGCACCGCAAGCCAGCACCGCAGGCAGTGGAGACAAACAATACAAAAAACGCCCGCAGGTTCTGCGCGGCGCTACCTATAAGATCAACACGCCATTCGGCATGGCGTATATCACTATCAACGACCTGGATGGCATTCCGGCCGAAATCTTCCTGAATGTCGGCAAAGCAGGCTCCGACGTCTTCGCTATGGCCGAAGCACTGGGCCGTGTCTGCTCGCTGTTCCTCCGTTACGGAGACCACGGCGAGAAGGTTGAGCTGCTGATCAAGCATCTCAAGGGCATCGGCGGCTCCGGTGCCATTGGCTTCGGCGCGAACCGCGTTGAATCCATCGCTGACGCGGTAGCCAAAGCACTGGAGACTCATGTGCAGAACAATGCCCATGACGACCATGTGCCCGCTCCAATCGCGGCCACCCTGGAGCTTGATTTCAATGAAGCTTTGAATGCGGAATTGAATTCAAGCGTGCCGGCGGCAGCTTCCACGGACGATAGTCACGGCGGCCACGGTGCACACAGCCACGCCAC
This sequence comes from Paenibacillus sp. LS-5, assembly GCF_056121505.1. NCBI lineage: Bacteria > Bacillati > Bacillota > Bacilli > Caryophanales > Paenibacillaceae > Paenibacillus > Paenibacillus sp. LS-5. Next base: position 222,685 of record NZ_JBWAVA010000006.1, read on the forward strand.
CGCCTCCCGCGACCTCTGCCCATCCTGCGGCAGCGCCTCGCTGGTTAATATCGAGGGCTGCAAAACCTGCAGCAATTGCGGATATAGCCGGTGCGGTTAAGAGGAGCTTAGGTTAAGTAAGCGGTGAATATTTTTTATTCAGAATTTTCGCTAACATTATACAAATACACAAACAGTCCTGATGAAAACTTTCATCAGGACTGTTTGTGTATGATTTGGATCTGAATATGAACTGTTAGGAACTGTCTAACCTTTATTTTTCAATCGAAATGGCTGCTTCTAAAGCTACTTCCATCATGCTGTTGAAAGAATTCTGTCTTTCTTCTGCAGTAGTCACGGCATGGGTAACCAAGGAATCCGAGATGGTAAGAATACACGCTGCTTGTTTGCCTAATACTTTAGCATTATGGAACAACGCATAGCTCTCCATTTCTACACAAACACAGCCATGTTCATTGTAAAATTCATTGACTCCAGGCACATTGTCTTCATGATAGAACACATCGCTTGAATGAATTCTTGCAGTCAAAAGAGGCTTGTTGATGCGCTTAGCTGCGGCTTCAATGATATCATTTAAGGCTTTACTTGGAAGCTGTATATTTCCTTCTACACCACTTTGCACATAAGCATATGTAGATTCACTCCACGCACTGTCTGCCAGTACCACGTCAAATAAATTCAATGTGTCTGTGTAAGCTCCTGCACTACCAATACGAATAATATTCTCCACACCATAGTTATTGTATAGCTCATAAGAGTAAATACCGATACTTGGCATTCCCATTCCCGAACCCATCACAGATACTTGTGTACCTTTGTAAGTTCCTGTATATCCGAACATATTCCGTACCGTATTGAATTGGGTATAGTTGTCCAAATAGGTTTCTGCGATATATTTCGCTCTTAAAGGATCTCCTGGCATTAATACCGTTTTGGCGATATCACCATTTTGTGCGGCATTATGTGGGGTTGACATGATTAATTCCTCCTAAAGTTTGTTACTCGATAATTATTTTATCCATTTCACTATACCATCTATGAACTTGTTTTTCAGCATGGGCAGGAAAGGAACTTTAATTTCAACCTAGAATATCTAAGGTAATCGAATAGCTAAAAATTTAACGAAAGACAGGAGTGGGTTACGATGATAAAAGGTTTTGGAGGGATATTTTGGAGAACGGGTAATCTTGAAGTTGTGAAAAAATGGTACAGTGAAGTGTTGCAGATTGAATTCGAAAGCTGGAATGGGACTGTGATACAACCTCAATCAGAACATGCGACTATCTTGTCTTTCTTTACTGAGAATGACAGTTATTTTCCAACAGGACAACAGGTGATGTTGAATTTCCAAGTGGATAATCTTAACGAGATGATGAAACATCTTGAACATATGGGTGTACCTCTTGCAAAGGAAAAAGAGAGCAGTGAATATGGAACGTTTATTTGGATTGAAGATCCTGATGGCCGACTGGTCGAGCTGTGGGAAAAATAGATTGAATGGAGCCTAATACGGGTACCTCATCTGATTTTACATCCCTTTGATATGCTTCATATCTTCGCGTGATATAACTGTAACAATCGGATATAAGAGGAGAAGGTTGGATGAAGCTGAGCAAAGAGGAGAAATCATGGATTCTGTATGACTGCGGGAATTCTGCTTATTCGATGGCGGTGACTACGGCGCTGTTGCCTATTATCTTCGGCATGTTCACGAATGTGGGCAGCAGTATGGATTTGGGGTATTTTAATTCCATTGCCAGTATTCTGGTGGCGGTCCTTAGTCCTATCTTAGGGACCATTGCGGATTATAAGGACCGGAAAAAGCGCTTCTTCGTATTTTTCGCTGCGGTCGGCGTATTGGCTACGGCTTCGCTGGCATTTATTTCACCGGAGAGCGGGCAGTGGCAGCTGTTGATTGTATTTTATATTTTATCAGCGATTGGATTTGCCGGTTCTAATATTTTCTATGACTCCTTCCTGGTAGATGTTACGGAGGACGGGAGGATGGATAAGGTCTCTACGAGAGGGTTCGCCTTCGGGTATATCTTCAGCTGTATTCCTTTTGGGATCAGCCTGCTGCTCATTTTCATGATGGGGATGGACAAGGCTATTGGCTACCAGATCGGGTTCATCATTACAGCGCTCTGGTGGGGGCTGTTGACGGTGCCGATCATCAGAGATGTGAAACAGAAGTACTATATTGAGCCTGAACCCAGGCCGGTTGCGAATAGTTTTAAAAGACTGGCCATCACTTTCAGGAATATCAGCCAGCACAAAATTGTGTTTGTATTCCTGATCGGGTATTTCTTCTACATTGATGGGGTAGATACCATTATTAAAATGGTTGTGCCGTATGCCACTTCGGTGCTGGGTTCGGACGCCCTGGACACGTTTACGCTGCTGGGGATTCTGCTTATCATCCAGATCATTGCGTTTCCGTGCGCGATCCTCTATGGGAATCTGGCAAAAAAGTACTCCGCACGGACCATGATTATAGTCGGGATTTTCACCTATATTGTTTCCTGTATTGCGGCTTTTTTCATTACATCGGTCTGGCATATTTTTATTCTGGGTGCGTTGATTGGTTCGGCCCAGGGCGGAATCCAGGCGCTAAGCCGGTCTTACTTTGCGAAGATTATTCCGAAGGAGAATTCTAATGAATTCTTTGGGTTCTATAATATCTTTGGCAAGTTTGCGGCAATTCTCGGCCCTGCGCTAATGTCATTGACTACTACGCTAACGGGCGACGCCAGCTTTAGCATATTAGCCATTATTCCGTTGTTTCTAATAGGTTCCTTAATCTTTATCTCATTACCTAAGGTGAACTGATTCCCCGACAATCCAGCAGCGTAACAAAAGCCCGCACTCGGCCGATCCGGCTCGATGGTGGGCTTTTGGCATTACCGTTGTTTTGTGCGCTTAATAAAATCGTTACCTTATACCACCCCCTGCTTCGCCTTCATACACTTCAGGTTGTAAGTCCGCCCGTAGGTCTTACCATATCTGATGATCCGGCGGATCATGCTGCGGTCTTTCAGCTTGGTGAACGGACAGGGATCGGGGACTGTATTCACTTCCAGGATCCTTAGATTCAATTGCCGATCCAAGGCAATGTCCACACCGATTTCCCGAAGGCTGGGGAAAGCAGAGCCTAGCTGATGGGCAGACTTCACTCCAATTTTCTTCATAGCCGCGATCAATGCTGCCCGCTTTTCTATACTTGTGTAAGCTTCCAACAAACTCTCAACCGGATAAATGCTCCCCCCTTGGCTGCCGTTTGTAACCACTTTGCCGGGATGCGCCACCCGTCCTGCTACTCCTGTAGCCACCCACTTCCCCTTAGGATTCCGCTGCACCATTACCCGGATATCGAAGGGCCGCTGATCATAGGTAAGCAGCTGGATTCCCTTCTGTACTAAATAGGATCGTCCTTTGGTTTCCCTGTAGATTGCGAGATAGGCGGTGTCGTAGTCGGAGAAACTATGCACTTGCGTACCTGCATGATAGCGGTATTGTGCGTGTTCCTCTGAGTTGTTTTCTCTACTCCTGGCGTAAATTTTCTCTACCCGGATCACGCCTTGCCCCATAGATCCGCAGCACGGCTTAATGTACACCATGTGATATTTGAGCAGCATCCCTTTTAGCACACTCCGGGTCATTCTTTTGGTTACCGGGATATGCCTCTTTAACTCTTGGTTTCCAGCCAGTACCCTGGTCTTTATCATCTTGTTGGATATACGTGTGATTTGTCCCTTCATTATGTCCCTCCGTCACAATAAGCCTATGGGCTATCTTACGGAGATGACTCCGCTTTTGACTGGGCAGCCAGACGATAAAAGAACACACCCAGCGCGTGCTACATATGATTATTGCAGGTGTGAATCTAAAGAGGCTGCAGCTGCAGCAGAGCGGGAGGCGGCGATGATGCTGCTGGACAAATTGCAGGATAAGGTGCATGAAGTTATGGAGATATTTCCCTGGTACGAGGGGCTGATCGGTGGGAGGACGACGAATTATAGCCTTCAGAACCTTCCTCTGATGACTGCGGGAATCCTCGAAACCCATTATTACACAGAGCAGTACGACCCTTCTCTTGCTGTATACCGGACGTCGGGTACTAGCACAGGCCGCAGGAAAGCGATCCTCTACTCTGAGGAAGATGACAACTACTATGTAGATATCAAAACAAAGCTGTTCGGTGAACTTATCGGAAGCAGCGGATGCAGCCGAGCGTTGGCAGACATGGGTACAGGACACGCAGCAAACACTGCCCTAACCATATTTGAACGGCTGGGCCTGGAGTGCAGGTCCATTCCTTTTGAACTGCCGATTCAGCAGCACATTGAACAGCTGGAAGCTTTTCAGCCTGACCTTTTGTACACGATGCCTTCCATCCTCGATCATATTGTACACGCCGCCGACAATCCGCTCGCCTTCGGCATCCGCAAGATCATTCTAGTCGGAGAAATCGCCACACCCGAGTGGCAGCGGAATATGGCCCGTCTGTTCGGTCTTGAGCCGCGTGACATCATCGATACGTATGGTTCCATTGAAATCGGGACGATTGCTTATTACTCCCATGATCTTGGCCGATATATTCTGGCCGAGGGCATATACGGGGAGGGGATCGGGACGCAGGAGTTAGGCGAGGATTTGAGGCCGCTGGCTAACGGTGAAAGTATCCTGGTACTTACCTCGAGCGTCCGCAAGATGCTGCCTGCCATCCGTTTTGTGACCTATGACGTGGTAAGGGACTTCAGGACTGTGAATATAGGCGGTGTAGAGAAGCAGAGCTTCGCATCTATCGTCAAAAGAGTAGGGCGGGAACTGAAGCACGGCGAGAAAATCAGCCTGTACGATATCGAACGTGTTGTATACCGTCATCTCGAGGATGCGATCATCCGCGTAAGAGTAGAGAACAACACGCTTGGTGTATACATTCACAGCAAATCTGCGAAAAGCTCCATGATTCCGGCTATCCGGGAGGAAATCGGAGAATGCATCCCGGAAATCGGCATGATGATTCGAAACCATCTGCTTGATGTTATAGAGGTCATTCTGGCAGGGGATGATGAACCGCTGGAGAGCAGGCAGGTGAAGAACAAAAAGCTGTATTACCGGACAGGCAAGGATAATGCCGGAATGGACCTGAATGGCGGGATTTTGTCAGCCATTGGGCACACGCCTTTAATCAAGCTGAACAACCTGTTCCAGAATAGCGGATTTGAGGTCTACGCCAAGATGGAGCTGCTGAATCCAGGGGGAAGTGCAAAAGACCGTCCGGCTCTGCGGATGATCCAGGAAGCCTGGAATGAGGGCATCATCGGGCCGGGAACAGACATTGTTGAATCGAGTTCGGGAAATATGGCGATCAGCCTGGCAATGATTTGTAAGGTTGTGGGGATGCGTTTCATCAGTGTGGTCGATCCCAGAACCACAGATACTAATCTGCAAATTCTGAAGGCTTTGGGTGCAACAATAGACTTAGTCTCCGAACCCGACCCCGCAACAGGCGAATTTCTGCCTGCCAGGCTAAACCGTGTGCAGCAGCTGTTGGCAGAGATACCGGGCAGTTATTGGCCGAATCAGTATGCGAACCCCCATAATTATCTGTCTCACTACCATACGACAATGAAGGAGATTGTGGCAGAGCTGGGCCGTGTGGATTACTTGTTCTGCAGCGTAAGTACCTGCGGCACGATCCGGGGACTTGCGGAATATGCAAAGGATCATGCGCTTGGGACCAAAATCGTGGCTGTGGATGCGGAGGGAAGTGCTATTTTTGGGGGAAATAAGGGGCAACGGAGGTTTCCGGGACTCGGTGCCGGTATCGTACCGCCCTTCTGCAGAACAGATCTGATCGACCGTATCATCCATGTCACGGACTTGGATATCGTTCAAGGCTGCCGGGCACTCGCCCGGAGCGAATCAGTTCTGGCAGGTGCATCCTCCGGGGGGATCATTGCCGCTGTTAAGAAGATGGAGCAGGAATTGGCTCCGGGATCGGTCTGTGCGGTCATTCTGCATGATAAGGGAGAACGTTACCTCGATACTGTATATTCGGACTCCTGGATTCAGAGCCAATTCGGCCGGGAACTTACAGCTAAAGACTGAACATAACAGGGGATATAAAGTATAGGTTTAGGAGGGATCTGCATGCTGTATTTAAACGACCAGAACCTTCGGGAAGTTGGCCTGGATTGGCCTGTCCTTGTGAATAGGATGGAAGCTGCGGTACGCATTATCGATTCCGGTGATTACGCGCAGCCGGTAAAACCTTACCTAAGGTATAACCATCCGCAGAACCGGATTATTGCCATGCCCGCATACGTAGGCGGAGAGGTGAGTGCAGCCGGGATCAAGTGGATTTCGAGCTTCCCCGATAACATAAAAGCGGGTCTTCCCCGCGCGCACAGCATGATCGTATTGAATGATCCTGATACGGGCGAACCGTCAGCCGTTCTGAACTCGCCGCTCCCGAGCATTGTCAGAACAGCAACGGTCAGCGCTCTGATGATTCGCCACTTTATGGAGGTGCGCCCGCAGGTACGGATTCATCTTGGCATTATCGGTTGGGGACCGATCGGACAGTATCACTGTCAAATGGCTGCAGCTCTGTATGGGGACCGGATCGAATCTATACGCATCTATGATATAAGGGGGGCAGATTTGTCAGGAATCCCCCCTCAATATAGGGATAGGATAGAAGTGGCTAAGACTTGGGTGGATGTTTACCGGCATTCCAATATCTTCATCACCTGTACGGTGTCAGATCACCGGTACATTGATACTCCCCCTGCCAAGGGCAGTCTTCTGCTGAATGTTTCGCTGCGGGATTATAAGCCGGAGGCGCTGACTACAGTAAAAGCCATCATCGTGGACGATTGGGATGAAGTGTGCCGCGAGAATACGGACATCGAGCGCCTCCATCTGGAGCAGGGGCTGACTCGTGACGGTATCCGGACGATTACCGAGGTTGTCTCTAAGCGCTGCCTGACGGAGTTCTCCGCAGATGAACCGATTCTTTTCTGCCCGATGGGCATGGCCGTCTTCGATATTGCTACAGCCGTATATTACGTGAAGCGTGCAAGAGAGAAAAGGATCGGGACTGAGCTTAATTAAATGAACAAGCGATCCATGAGAAGGCGGTTAAGCGCAAAATCCCATTGGACCGCTTATTTTATGTGATCGGCTATTTATTGGAATCCGGGTCATCGTTTTCTTCCACAGTCCGTATCTCCATCAGCTTCATGGCGGTAAAAGCTGTGATTCCATAGCTGTCTCCCCTGGAAATTGTCAATATTCCGCCCGGCTGTGCTTCTGTAGCCAAACCATTCAGGAGGAATTCTCCTTCACCGGAGAGGATCAGCCAGCATGTGCCGGAATGGCCGCAGAGCTGTTCGGACATCGTCTGGCCTGGCAGAAGGGATAGCTTCAGTGTGATAACCAGGCCTTTACCGCATGGGGTGCGGTCGAGTACGGTATAGCTTCCCCATTCGGTTTCGCCATATCTGGATTCAGCTGTAACATCCTGGATGATCTCCTTTATTGCGTTTGCTTCCTCTTTCCGGGCGATCAGAATCCCCTCGGGACCACTGACAGCAACAACTCCGGATACGCCGATTACATGCAGCGGAATGTCCAGTTCGTTAACAATATGCGTATTCCGGCATTCCCCCCACATTCCGCCCGCTCCAATAACCGTCTGAGCCAGTTGTCCGCTGAGCGATCCCCAGCTCCCCAGATCAAGCCATTCCCCTTCATGCTTGAGTACAACGGATTTATTGCTGTGCTCAGCTATCTCCTTGTCAAAGCTGCGGACAGGGAGTCCGGGATAGAGGTCTGTAAATGCAGCCGGTTCCGTGGGCAGCCCCATCTGCTGCAAATGGGATAACATGAAGCCTAACTGAAAAGCAAAAATACCACAGTTCCATAGGGCATTGTGCCGGATCAGCTCCTTAGCTACTGAGGTATCCGGCTTTTCTTCAAATGAGACCACCGGAGAATACCGACTGGTCACAGCCTTCCCAGGGACAATATAGCCATACTGGTCTGAGGGATGGGCGGGTCTTGTCCCAAGCAATACAAGGTCGGCCTGGGATTCTGCCAAGATATCGGTAAATTGATGAAATAGCCGGAAGAATCCGTCATCTGCATACATATCGGCCGGAGCCACACACAGGGTGTCTTCCGGTTTAGCTTTTCCTGTGGAATATAAATAGAGGGCCCCCAGCGCGGCAGCCGTGAATGTGCCGCGCTTATACGGCTCCCCAATTACCGGGTATCTCCCCCGGGTATGCCGCTGCGTCAGAGCAAGCTGATCTTTATGCGTCACGAACAAGGCTGATTGCCCCAGTCCGGCTTGTTCAAGCTGGCGGCATACCCGCCCGATCATGGACTCTGTACCTCCATCCGGAGCAGGGAGCAGATCCAGAAACATCTTGGAACGGATGCGGCCGGACAGGGGCCACAGCCGCTGTCCGGAGCCTCCGCACAAAAAAATGGTATGCATGGCTGTCTGCCTCCTTAGCGTTTGGCTGGAATGGAATACCCCTTTCGCTGATGGAAGGAAAGCGAGCGGAAGGTTCGGGCCAGGTTCTGGAGCCGGGCGTTGCCCAGATCGGCCACAGCTGTTGTCAGGGATTTATTATTTGCCTTCTTGAGCAGTACGGAGCTGCTGTCCATGCTGTATACATAATTGGCATAGGTTTCGAATTCGGAGAAACCGAACTGCTTCTTCCTGTCGATGCTGCGGAGAATGGCGGTATGCCAGGATACCCCATGTCTGGCTTCGATTTTTCTTTTAAGTCCCGCCAGCTTTGCCCTCTCAAACAGCATGTAATGGGTGACGAAGGATTTGGGAGAGGGTGCGGGAACACCCAGCAGCTTCCGGTAAGTGCGGAAATATTCCGGCTGGCTCCAGCTGCGGCAGTAAAAGATGCTTTTACCCCCGGAACGGAAACGGTGGGGACGGATTAACACCGTGTCGGCATCAATAACCAGAAAAAAGTTCTCCCTGCAGATATGATCTCCGTTCATCTTCAGCAGCTGCTGATACAGCCAGCCGGAACGGTTCCAGCGGGAGGAGGAATAATGAATATCCTTTTTGGTAAAAGGCAGAACGGTGGTCTCATCGACAAAAATACAGTTTTTGCGGGCACACAGACTTCTGATCCTGTTGCTGTTCGGCGAGACAATGTAGATATGGCTGATAGGATGGCGTACATAGCGGCGAAGACTGTCGATCACATAGGGAAGGGTCGCCAGATCTTTTTCAATGGCCGGGATAAGGACATCGATCGCGGGACCGCTGGTCGTTAAGCCTGTAATTGCTGACATAGGTTCATCTCCGTGCACGTATTGACACTAAGGGCGTCTGAATTAAGGTATGCTCCATTAGCACTGCATGACCGGGCAAAGAGCACTGTAAAGTTAATCTTCCCGTACGGGATATTTGCTTCATTCAGCCAGGGCTGATCCTGCATACAATGCAGTGACCATGCAAATCAGCGAGGGAGAATCCTCCCTCTCAGACAGGAGAGTGCGAGTGTGAAGGCAAAACCGGTGAACGCAGTACAGAGCAAATGGATTAAGACCAAATTGCTGCTCCGCAATGCTTCGATCAAGCCTTTTATCCCCGATACCCGAAGATTTAATAGAAGTAATCTGGAGCAGATGATTTACAGCTACGGCATGATCTATGTGAAGCCGGAACGGGGAACCTACGGGAATGGGGTCATCCGGGCGGAGCGTGGGGAGCGGCAGGGCTTCACGTACCAGTATGAGGAGAAGATTCGTCATTTTGATACCTTTGAAGCTTTTCACAAGAGTCTGGCGAAGAAGACAGGCGGAAGAAGCTATTTGATTCAAAAAGGCATTCATCTGCTGAAGCATAACCGGCGCCGCTTCGATATCCGGGTAATGGTGCAGCTTAGTCCTAAGGGGGTCTGGGAAGCTACTGGAATCATTGGAAGACTGGGGCATCCGCACAAAATTGTTACCAACTATCACAGCGGAGGCAAACCGATGGCGATCGAAACGCTGCTCTCCACTCATATGACTTCTAACCGGCTCGGACAACTGACAGACGAATTGAATAGACTGGGAACCCGTATGGCCGCTCATATGCAGAAAACCTATCCCCGTATCCGCCATATCGGTGTGGATGTCGGGCTGGACCGCTCCCTGACGCCATGGATTATTGAAGTGAACATGAATCCGGACCCTTATATCTTCAATCAGCTGAAGGATAAATCCATGTACAGAAAAGTCATGAGGTACCGGCGTTTTGGCATGAAACACTAAAGCTGTATATTCCATAAATGAGCCAGTCCTAGCAGCGATTCTTCAGTTATTGGAGAATCGCTGTTCGCGTTTTTGGACATTCCGGGATACTTCCTTTGGCTTGTGAAAAAAAATAGGGGATTTCAAACTTTTTACGGGTATCCGTTCAAAGAGAATTTGTCAGACGTTAACGAAGCTTGAAGTGTTCACAGTCTTTTTGTCGAAAAAAAGCGAAAGTGGCTAAGAGTGTGATCTACTTCAGCGAAAAGAACGAGTGAGCGTTGTAGAGTTAAGAAGTTAAGCTGTTAACACTCATATGATTAGAGCGATTATCTTGCGAATCTGGCGAGTATTACCGATACTATTTGGTATACATACAGAGGCTCATAAATAGTCTGAACAAGCAGTGGATCAGTCGAAGGGGGAGATATTGTGGAATTATTGGAAGAAATCATGTTCCTGCACAAAGGCGGCAAACTCGAAACAACCTTAAAGAATCCGATCCTGACGAAAGAGGACTTATCCAAAGTATATACACCAGGAGTAGCAAAGGTTTGTCAGGCAATTGCTGCGGATCAGGCCCAGGCGTATAAACTGACGACGAAGAAAAACACTGTAGCCGTGATATCCGATGGAACCGCAGTGCTCGGTCTTGGAGATATAGGCCCGCGAGCGGCCATGCCCGTTATGGAAGGCAAAGCGGCGCTGTTCAAGCAGTTCGCCAATGTGGATGCCGTCCCCATCTGCCTGGATTCGAAAGATACGGAAGAGATTATTACCATTGTAAAAGCACTTGCCCCTACCTTCGGCGGCATTAATCTTGAGGATATATCCTCACCCCGTTGTTTTGAGATCGAACAGAGACTGCGGAATGAGCTGGATATCCCTGTGTTTCATGATGACCAGCACGGTACGGCCATTGTTGTGCTTGCCGGGCTGCTGAACGCCCTGAAGGTATGCGGGAAGCAGATCAAGGATGTCAAAATTGTGGTAAACGGTATTGGCGCAGCCGGTATCTCCGTATCCAAAATGCTGCTGCAGGCCGGAGCCGTGAATCTGATCGGTGTGGACCGGGAAGGGGCCATCAACCGGACCGTTCAATATAACCGTGCACATTGGAGCGAATTCGCCCAGCTGACGAATCCGAACCTGGAGAGCGGCCAGCTGTCGGATGTAATCAAGGGTGCGGATGTCTTTGTGGGTGTTTCGGCACCGGATGTGCTGAAGCTGGAAGATGTGATGAATATGGCTGAAGATTCCATCGTGTTTGCGATGGCGAATCCCATGCCGGAGATTGATCCTGCTATCGCTGCGCCGCATGTAAGAGTAATGGCGACAGGCCGTTCGGACTATCCGAATCAGATTAATAATGTGCTATGCTTCCCGGGTATTTTTAGAGGGGCGCTGGATTGTGAAGCAACCGACATTAATGACGAGATGAAGCTGGCGGCGGCTGAGGCGATTTCCTCGGTGATAGATCCAGCGGATCTTCATGAGGAATATATTATCCCGGATGCCTTTGATCCGCGGGTAGTGGAAAGAATCCGCGATGCCGTTGCTGCAGCGGCGTTCAAAAGCGGAGTCTCTCATAAAAACCTGCAGAACAGCGATCATATATAAAAATAAAACAACAGCGCGGCCGTCCCGAGTGGACGGCCGCGCTGTTTGCTAATAACGGCTGCGGTTTATTTCATACTTTCTGCCAGTGCTGTGAAGATTACACCTAGTGCGTAAGCCCCGGCATCCGGGTAGCCGATGCTGCGTTCACCGACGGTGCCGGCTCTGCCCATCCGGGCCACGATGGCCTCCGTGCTCTTGGCGCCCTGAACGGCGGCCGCGGCGGCTTTGGTGAAAGCGGCATGTAGCGTGTCACCTTGCTCGGCGCTGCTCTGCCACGATTCAGCGCAAGGTACCAGAGCGTCAATCAGGGTTTTGTCGCCGACGACGGCTCCCCGTCCGAAAGAACGTTCGCCCGTATCCTGAATGCCCTGGACCGTAGCGGCGAGCATCTTAGCGACTTCGTGAATGGACAAGGAGGTCATGCTGTCTGCAGATTTACCTGCCGCACGGAACGCGGAGCCCCAGATCGGACCGGAAGCACCCCCGCAATGCTCCATAATAATCAGGGAACAGCCTTTAAGGAAGGTGCCAATGTCTTGGGAGTGATTCTCCAGGAGATCCGGCCACTCCTTCTTCAACTGCTTGAAGCCCTTCGCCACGCTCATACCGAAATCGCCGTCTCCTGCGTGAGCATCCAATTCGCAGAAGGGTACCTCGTTCTCGATAATGATCTCGCTCATCTGGTCGATGAGATAGATGACGTTGGACAGTGACAAGCGTTCGTCCTTAATGGCTGCATATTCAGGATTAGTCTCATTGGTATAGCTAACTTCTCTGGCATCGGTGTGCCGTTCCAGAGGATCTGTATATAGAACAGGTTCAGAGGCGCCTGTAATTCTTAAGACCGGTGTATCACAGGCTGCGGCCAGCCACTGGTTCAGCTCATCATCAAGATGCATCAGGGTCACAGAAGCGCCAGCCATATCAATGCTGGTCATAAAGTTGCCGACGAGCGTGCGGCGGACAACAATACCGCGTTCTGACAGTTCGCGCATTACCGCGTTGTTCAGAACGTACAATTCCTGCAGCGGTGTGGCTCCGAAGCCATTGATAAGAACGGCGGTTTCCTGGCCGGTCTTACCCTCAAGCTGCAGATTTGCCAGCAGAGAGGAGACCATGCGTCCGGCAAGCTCGTCAGCGCTCACGACCTTTTCCTTGCGGATACCCGGTTCACCATGGATGCCGACACCATATTCCATTTCATCCTCTGCCAGCTGGAAGGTAGGGGTGCCTTTGGTTGGAACAGTACAGGAGGTAAAAGCAAATCCAATACTGCGGACCCGATCCGCTGCATGCTGGGCCGTCCGCTTCACTTCCTCCAGGGACAGGCCGGCCTCCGCTGCGGCTCCCGCGATTTTATGCACAAACACGGTCCCTGCCACACCTCTTCTGCCAACAGTATACAGGCTGTCCTCCACCGCAATGTCATCTTCGACCTTCACGTAGTCGACCTGAATCCCGTCTTCAATCGCCAGCTGTGCTGCATTCCTGAAGTTCATAATATCGCCGCTGTAATTTTTGATGATCAGGAGGGTGCCTTTGCTGCCAGCAGTATTGCGGATAGCTTGATATACCTGGATCTGGGACGGAGAGGCGAATACATCCCCGCAGACTGCGGCATCCAGCATGCCTTGACCCACAAACCCCGCATGGGCAGGTTCATGTCCGCTGCCGCCGCCGCTTATCAGGGTGACCTTCTGTTCGTTGAGCGCTTTTTTGGCAATGATCTTGTATTTGCTGTCAAAAGCCAGCTCTGGATGGGCCATCACCAAACCATTTGCCATTTCGCGGACTAAAGTTTCCGGCTGATTGATTATCTTTTTCATGTGGCGCTTACACCTTGCCTTTCTTGAAGGCCTGGCCTAACTGATCGGCAACGGTGATCGCTGCAGCTACCGCTTCCGGTGTGACCGGGAATGGCATGGAGTGGATCGACTCTTCTGGGATACAAGCTTTGCGGGCTACTTCCAGCAGTTCTTCCTTAGTAATGGATTCCACGCCGATGTCGGCAAGGCATACAGGAAGACCTACTGAAACGCAGAATCCGAGTACTTCCTGGATTTCGGAGCTCTCTGCATTCTCCAGCACTAATTGGGCCAATGTACTGAAGGCTACTTTCTCACCATGGTAATAATGATGACTGCCTTCCAGCACCGTCAGACCATTGTGGATAGCATGCGCTGCCGCAAGACCGCTGCTCTCAAAGCCAAGGCCGGACAGCAGGATATTGGTCTCGATAATATTTTCCAGGGCAGGGGTAACCACGTTCTGATCACAAGCAAGCTTAGCCTGGACGCCGTCCTCCAGCAGAGTTTCGTAGCATACACGGGCCAGCGCGAGCGCGGCTTTGGTTCCTTTGGCCTCTGTGCTCACACCTTCACGTACACCGCAGGGAAGGCCGGCATTGACGTTGGAGAAGGATCTCGAAGTAGCTCTGGCTTCAAAATATGTGGATAAAGCGTCTCCCATCCCTGATACCAGGAATCTCGAAGGGGCCTGCGCGATAATGGTTGTATCGATCATGACCACGGAAGGACTTTGTTTGAAATAGGCATAGTCATCAAAAGCGCCTTCCGGCGTATACAGGACAGCCGAATGGCTGGTAGGAGCGTCAGTTGCTGCAATGGTGGGAACGATGATTAAGGCATCCCCTTCGGCTACGCATTTTGCCGTATCAATCGCTTTGCCTCCGCCGAGGCCAATGGTACAGGAACAAGCATGTTCACGGGCAAGCGCCTGCAGTCTGGCCACTTCCTGACGGGAGCACTCCCCATGGAAATTCCCCGTGATCAGGGTAATGCCGAACTTGCTGCTGGTGGCATCCAGCTTGGCTTGGACACGCTTCACATCATCCGGGTGAGCGATCAGCAGGGCCGAGTCTCCGAAGGTTTTGACAAAGTACCCCAGGTTAAGCAGCTCGTCTTCACCCTGGATATATTTGGTAGGGCTGATGAACACTTTTCTCATGACTTGTTCCTCCTAAAGTTTTGTTAGCAACGCATCCTTGAACAGCTTCGTACAAAACTGGCTTCGGAAGCGTACGCTTAATATATCTTCATTATAGACACGGGTTGTGACAGATGCATGGAAGTAATCAAGCGAGTTTAAGCGTTTTCAGATCGTAAATTCTTGTTATTTTTGATGAAAATATAATTATCTTGTTCTATGATGCCAGAGTTCGATATAATTCAAGAATAGAACAGGCGTTATTCTGCCAGAGATGGAGACCGGATGATGTTACAGTCGAAATATGACCTAAAGTCGATTATTGATCTTGAAAAGTGGCATGCGCTACAGGATTCATTGTCTCTTGTTACACAAATGGCAATAATCACAGTCGATTATAAAGGGGTTCCAGTGACCCGGCACAGCCGTTGCCAATCCTTCTGTCAAGCGGTGCGACAGGATGCAGAGCTATCCTCTTACTGCCAGAAATGTGATGCGCGCGGTGGCCTCGAAGCGGTCCGGCTGAACGAGCCTTATGTGTATTTATGTCATTTCAACATTCTTGATATAGCCATTCCCATAACGGTTGACAATCAGTATGTTGGAGCTGTGATGGCGGGGCAGGTCAGGCTTGCGGAGAGCAATCATTCACGTCTGGAGCAGATTGTATCCCGCCCGGGTACCCCCGAGAGCGCAAGCACGTTCGCAGATTTAAGACCGGAATATGAGCAGCTGCCCGTTATGTCATATGCACAAGTGAAGCTGATTGCTGATATGCTGTCCCATCTGTGCAATTATATAGTTGAAGAAGCCAGCCGCAAAAATGAAATTATGGATTTGTACCAGCAGTCACTGGCGGCACCGACGGTTGATATTATGCCCAGTAAGGTGCTGGCAGATTCGATGTATTCAAACGTTCAAGCGGGGCATAAGGAGCTGACTGGTGTACGTGCACCGATCGAAAGTGGAGATATATTACCACCTGTTTCAGCCGAACCTTTGGTCAGCTGTTCCAATAAAGCCTTGCAGCCGGCCTTTGATTATATTTACAGCCACAAGCACGAGAATTTCACGCTGGAGTCAATGGCACAGCTCTGCCATATTAGCCCCAGTTATTTCAGCCGTTTATTCGTAAAAGAGAGCGGAGAGAACTTCTCAGTCTATGTCTCCCGGCTCAAAATCATGTGGGCCAAGCAGCTTCTGGAGACAACAGAGCTGTCTATTAATCAGATCAGTGATCATCTCAGCTTTTGCGATGCCGGATATTTCATCAAAATCTTCAAAAAACATGAGCAGCAGACTCCTGCAGCCTACCGCTCATGGATAAGGGGGAAATGAGGGCTGTAGGGGAAGTCATAATTTTCCGGGGAAAGGGGATATTATTGGAGTGGATACACAGCGAATTCTGATCGCAAAGCTGGGAGCTGCCCCGCTTGTTCCTTTACAATCAACCCGGTAACCTATATAATCAATTTAATTGTATATAGATGTACCCGGAGGAGCCTGCCAACAGCGGGCTCTTTTTGCGTTCTTTTATGGAAATTTAAGGCAGGAGGCATTGCATATGACCCTTAGACAGAACGGCGAAAGTATTATGGTGTGTGTCCATTACGGTCCGCACGGACAGCGGCTGATTCAAAGAGGAAGCCAGTTATCCAAGCTGCTCGGCGCTCCCCTATGTGTACTCACTGTGGATTCGTCCAAGGATAATGAGTACAACCATGAGAAAGAACAATATCTCTCCGGGTGGGAGAAGCTTACCAAGGAAGCCGGGGGAGAATTTCTGGTCCGGAAATGCCTGGGGAAGAAACCAGCTGAAGTCATTGTGAGCACTGCCCGGGAGCGGGGAGTTACGCAGATTATTATTGGGAAGTCCGGCCAGACGTTATGGCAGGAGATTACACGGGGGAATTTTATCAATGACCTGGTTGAACTGGTTGGCCCCATTGATCTCCATATTGTAGCTGTACAGCGCTATCCCGATCTCTTGGAACAGTCCCATGAACAAGGCTTTAACGCTTATTTGGTGAAACAGGGTGAAACGTATGAGCTTGCGGAAGAGCCTGATGGGGAAGAATCAGAATTTTTGAAAGGTGTGTTCTTTCGCGAACTGGACACTGATTTCAATACCGGCTTGTTCAAAAAGGTAGAGAACGGCGAAGCGGAGTATTTACGGATTGTGCAAGGAGTCTGGGTAAAGCCGGGCAAATAGATTACTGATGTAAAGAGGGGGAGTGCTAAGCTGTGCTGCATGCTGCTATCTTGATTCCATTTCTGCTGGCTGTTCTGGTCCCGCTCGTTAAGCGTATCCCGCGGCTTCATACCGGGTGGGCGGTGCTGCCTGTTCCAACGGTTCTTTTTGTATACTTTCTGATGAAGATACCGGATGTTCAAGCTGGTGAAAATACGGTTGCTACGATATCCTGGATGCCTTCGCTCGGGATTGATATTACCCTGGTACTCGATGGCCTAAGTCTTCTGTTCGCCCTGCTGATTACAGGGATGGGGGCTCTTGTAGTTCTATATTCCATCTATTATCTGAACAGCCGGATGGAATCTATCCGCAACTTCTATATGTATTTGCTGATGTTCATGGGAGCGATGCTGGGCGTAGTCCTATCTGACAACCTGATGGTGCTCTACGGGTTCTGGGAGTTGACCAGTATTACCTCTTTCCTGCTGATTGCTTTCTGGCACCGCCGGGAACGATCACGCTATGGAGCGCTCAAGTCGATGCTGATTACCGTGTTCGGGGGACTGGCGATGTTTGCCGGGTTCAACCTGCTGTATGTGATGAGCGGAACCTACAGCATCCGGGAGATTATCCTGCAAGCCAGTCGGCTGTCAGTGGAACCGATGTTTCTTCCGGCCATGCTGCTGATTCTTCTGGGCGCTTTCACCAAATCGGCTCAATTTCCGTTTCATATCTGGCTTCCTGATGCGATGGAGGCACCTACTCCGGTCAGTGCCTATCTCCATTCGGCAACAATGGTCAAAGCAGGCTTGTATCTGGTAGCGCGGCTTACGCCTGTATTTGCCGGGCAGCCGGAATGGTTCTGGCTGGTCTCCATATGTGGACTTGTTACTCTTTTGTATGGCTCGTTCAAAGCGATCAAGCAAACCGATCTGAAGGCGATGCTTGCCTTCTCTACAGTCAGCCAACTGGGCTTAATCATGTGCCTGCTGGGATTGGGCTCTGCCGCAGCCTTTTTCCCAGGTACAGAGGAATCGGTATTCTATGCAATGGCTACTGCGGCAGCTGTCTTTCATCTGATCAACCATGCCGTGTTCAAGGGAACCCTGTTTATGGTGGTTGGCATCGTAGACCATGAGACGAATACAAGGGATCTGCGCAAGCTGGGAGGCTTAATGTCCCTCATGCCAGTCACCTTTTCTGTGGCGCTTATCGGAGCCTTTTCCATGGCTGGTCTTCCGCCGTTCAGCGGATTCCTGAGTAAGGAGATGTTCTTCACCGCCGTGGTGAATATCCGTGAGCTGGATCTATGGAGCACTCCGTCCTGGCTTGTGCTTATTCCTGTCATTGCCTGGATCGCGAGCGTATTTACTTTTGTGTACAGCATGATCCTGGTCTTCAGAACATTCACCGGCAAGCTACAGCCGGAGAGGCTGGATAAAGTGCCGCATGAAGCTCCGCCGGGGCTTTTGTTCGCCCCGGTACTGCTTGTTTCCTTGACTGTCATCTTTGCTATCTTCCCCGACCTGTTGAGTTCATCCTTGATCGAACCCGCAACCGCTTCGATTCAATACGGGCTTCTGCCAGCGGAGGAGGGATTCCATGTCCCTATTCATTTCTGGCATGGCTGGACACCGGAAATCTTCATGACCCTGGGTGTAATTGCTGCCGGTATGCTTTTGTATAGAGGCTACAGCAGATTGCGGATACTGGATCGGGAGTGGAACGGGCGGGATTCGCTTAACCGCATGTATGATCTTGGACTCCGCGCTCTGGAAGGCGGATCCGCCCGCTTCACCAATCTATATATGACCGGGAGCAACCGGAATTATCTGCTGTATATCTTCGGATTTTTCATTATTGCCCTCGGAAGTACACTGATAGGAGCGCAGGGGATCACCCTGGGAATGTCAGATTATGCTCCGATCTCAATATACGAAATAGCAGTAGTTGCAGTCATGCTGGCTGCCGCCATCGCAGTCCCTTTTGCCAAGTCAAGAGTCAACGCCATTCTATTCACAGGTGCAGTCGGCTATATGGTGACCTTACTGTTTGTGATCTTCCGTGCGCCTGATCTTGCTTTAACCCAAATGATCATAGAAACGGTATCGGTAATCCTGTTCCTGCTGTGTTTCAAATATTTGCCGAAGCTGAAGCAAGAAAAGGAAAAGGCTTCTTTCAAATGGCTGAATCTCATCATCGCTGTTGGAGTTGGCTTAACGATGACACTGATCGCACTGGCCGCGATGGGAAGCAGCCCCTTTGCTCCAATCTCGGAATTTTTCCTGAAAGAAAGCTATTCCCAGGCCGGCGGCAAAAATGTGGTTAATGTCATTCTGGTAGATTTCAGAGGTTTCGACACTCTGTTCGAGATTATGGTTCTTGGCATTGCATCTCTTGGAATTTATGGACTCGTCCATCTGAGAATGGAACCAGGAACTTTGACACCGGCGGAGAAAGGCAAACCGGCAGCTTATTTGTTTCCGCTGCGCAGCAATGATGTGATTCTGCGGACGATGTCCAAGGGAATTGTGTTGATCATTCTTGTCTTCTCACTGTATTTATTTTTTGCCGGACATAATCACCCGGGCGGCGGATTTATTGGTGCTCTGATGACATCTGCCGGTTTGATTCTAATGTCAATTTCTCTGGGAATCGAACCTGTCCGTAAGTTTCTTCCGGTCAATTACCGCATTCTCACAGCGGTGGGGCTGCTGATCGCTATTCTGACAGCGGCCGGTTCCTTTGCCTTTGGAGCGCCATTCCTGAGCCATTCCTTTGGCCATTTTGATCTGCCGCTGCTTGGAGATACAGAGCTTGCGACAGCTGTACTGTTCGATCTCGGAGTCTATCTGGCGGTAATCGGCGTGACGATGAATATTATTTTTACCATAAGGGGGGATGAGTGATATGGAAGGGATGATGGCTGTTGCAGTCGGTATTTTATTTACGGTCGGCGTGTATCTGATTTTATCTAGAACCCTGCTGCGGATTGTACTCGGTACTTCCTTGCTTACCCATGGCGTCCATCTGCTTCTTCTAACTATGGCCGGGCTAAAAAAAGGAGCTGCACCTGTACTGGGCGGTGAGGCGGATGCCTATGTAGATCCATTACCGCAGGCGCTGATTCTGACCTCCATTGTGATCAGCTTCGGGGTTACAGCGTTCTTCTTCGTCCTAGCCTATCGTGCCTATCAGGCACACGGGACGGATGATATGGACTCTGTCCAGGAGGAGGGATCATGAATAATCTCTTGGTTATGCCGATCCTGATTCCCTTGTGCACCGCCGTTATCTTGATGTTTCTGAAAGAACAGGTGCTGCTGCAGCGGTTCATAAGCACATTCAGCGGCATTCTGAATCTTGTACTGTCCTGGATGCTGGTATCCCGTATCCATGAGCAAGGTATACTGACCTTGCATATGGGCGGCTGGGCTCCGCCTTACGGCATTGTCCTGGTTGGAGATATGTTGGCAGCACTGCTTGTACTGACAGCTTCAGCCGTGAGCCTGGGGATCCTGCTCTATTCATTCACCAGCATTGGTGCAGCTCGGGAAAGGTTCTTTTATTATTCATTTTTTCAATTTCTTCTAGTAGGCGTATACGGTTCTTTTCTGACGGGCGATATGTTCAATTTGTTTGTCTTTTTTGAAGTCATGCTCATCTCGTCTTATGCGCTGATCTCACTCGGAGGAAAGAAGCATCAGCTTAGGGAGACATCAAAATATCTGTTGATTAATATTGTGTCCTCGGCGCTCTTTGTAGCGGCAGTCGCCTATCTGTATGCGGCAGTGGGCACACTGAATATGGCCCATCTATCCCAGCGCATAGCCGAGACAGGACAAAGCGGCGTCCTGAATGTGATCGCTGTGCTGTTCCTGACTGTCTTCGCTCTCAAAGCCGGGCTATTCCTTTTCTTCTGGCTTCCCGGCTCTTACAGTGCACCGCCTTCAGCGGTTCGTGCCTTGTTCGGAGCGCTTTTGACCAAAGTGGGGCTATACGCGATTATACGGACATTCACGCTCGTCTTTGCCGGTGATCCTGACTTCACACACAGCTGGATCGCCTGGATGGCGGCGGCCACGATGATTCTGGGTGCGATAGGCGCTGTTGCATACAATGACATTCCCCGCATCCTGAATTACAACGTGATTATCAGTGTGGGCTTTGTTGCCTTCGGTCTATCTGCAGGAACACCGGATGCGCTGGGCGGAACCGTCTTTTATCTGCTGCATGATATGCTGGGCAAAGGCCTCATGTTCATTCTTGGAGGATTAATCATTGCTGCTGCGGACACAGACCGGCTTAAGGGCATGGGGGGGCTGATCAAACGTTACCCTGTAATGGGCTGGATTTTTTTCGCGCTGTCTTTGACGCTTGCCGGTATTCCTCCCTTCAGCGGGTTTCCCGGCAAAGTGCTGATCATCCGCGGAGGGCTGGATTCGGGAATGCTGACGTTAAGCTTAATCGGGCTTGCCTCCAGTCTGCTTGTGCTGTATTCACTGATCAAGGTGTTCAAGCTGGCTTTCTGGGGTAACCCCCCGGACCAGGAACTGCCTAAGGTAAATCTTAAAGGCGGGACGGCAGTAGCCGCTGGACTCCTGGTTCTGGTCATTATGATGGGCCTTGGAGCAGAGAGGGTAAGTACGTATGTATCACAGGCAGGGGAAGTCCTTAGTTCCCCACGGCTTTATATTGAAGCTGTACTGAAGGAGTAGATGAAGATGGCTATCCAAATCTTATTGAACCTGATGACTGCATTTCTGTGGATGATGCTGACGGGTGACGGGTCAGGCTCAAGCTTTGTCATTGGTTATCTGCTGGGGTGCGGAATTCTGATGGTGCTGCATAAATTCCTGCCTGATCCGCTCTATTTGAAACGGGTGTGGTCCATTGTGAAGCTGCTGGTGCTTTTCTTGCGGGAACTGGTGTTATCCAGCTTCGTGGTTATCGGGCAAATCCTCCGGCCCAGACTGACGATCCGCCCGGGGATCTTCGCTTATGAGACTGCACTTCACTCCGACTTTGAAGTCACTCTGCTGTCATGCCTTATATGTCTGACACCAGGGACGCTTACACTGGAAGTCTCGGGCAGCGGCCGGACCCTCTATATTCACGCAATGGATATTGAAGATGCCGGACAGCTCTCCCTCCAGATCAAGGGAACCTTTGAAAAGGCAATTATGGAGGTGACCCGGCTATGATTGCTGTACTGCTTAATCTTGCGCTAATTATCCTGTCATTAGCCATGCTGGCCTGTTTGTACCGGCTGATTCAGGGACCTACGCGCTCAGACCGGATTACTGCACTCGACACGATGGGCATCAATCTGCTGGCGGTGATCACAGTGCTGAGCATCCAGCAGAAGACGGAGGATTATATCGAAATTGTTCTTGTGATCGGAATTCTGACCTTTATTGGAACTACGGCATTAGCAAGGTATATTGAAAGAGATGCAGTTATCGAACAGGGAGGTGATGAACTTGACCGGTGAGCTGCTGATTGCGATCCTGGTGCTGCTCGGCGCTTTATTTTGCGGGCTTGGGGCGTTCGGGCTTGTCCGTCTGCCGGATGTTTATCTACGGTCCCATGCCGCGACCAAGAGCGCAACGTTAGGTGTATTATGTGTGCTCCTGGGAGCCTTTCTGTTTTTTTTCTTCTATATAGATATAGTCAGTATCAAGCTGCTGCTGGCGATTGTATTTGTCTTCATCACATCCCCCGTAGCCGGTCATCTGAATGGCCGGGCGGCCTACCGGTCCGGTGTGCCCTTATGGAAGGGAAGCGTGCTTGATGACCTGAAGCCGGTACTGGAGGAGGGCGTGACGAAGCAGTCAACCTCTGAGGATAAGTGCCAGCATGCTACTAAGGAAGAATAGAAGTATAATCTTAGATACTTAGCCTAAGTCTCATCATTTTGAAAAATGGGGTGTCGTATGAATCACTTCGATGAAACGTTTATCCAGGTCCTGATTCTGCTAGCCATTTCGATAGGCGTTATAGCGGTGGCGAAAAAGGTCAATCAACCGTATTCCATTGCGCTGGTTATGGTAGGACTTCTCCTGGGATTGGTTCGTGTTCCAGTACTGGAGGAGGCAGAAGTTTTTATTACACAGTCTCATGTGTTTCAGGCGATTATTATCTCATTATTCCTGCCTATTCTCCTGGGAGATGCTACCCTTAAGCTACCCTTTTTCCATCTGATGGAACAGCGCAAGCCGGTGCTGGCTTTGGCTTTTGGCGGAACTCTGTTGTCATTTCTGTTAATCGGTCTGGCAGTTTATTGGGGCTTGGGTCTTCCTTTGATCGTCTCCTTCACTTTTGCGGCGTTGATGAGCGCAACGGATCCTATAAGTGTGATATCCATTTTCAAATCACTGGGTGTTCCCAAGCATATCGTGACCATCATCGAAGGGGAGTCATTATTTAACGACGGTATTGCTGTTGTGCTGTTCCAGATTTCTTCTGTATACCTGCTGTCCTATATGGAGATGGGGTGGGCGGGGATCGGCAGCGGAATTCTGCTGTTTCTGAAGTTTGCGCTGGGGGGCATTCTGGTCGGTGCGATTATGGGTTATGTATTCTCACAGCTGATCCGCCTTTATGATGATTTCCCGCTGGAGATTGGCTTTTCCATGCTGCTGTTTTTTGGGAGCTACTTCATTTCAGAGCATTTTAATGTCTCGGGGGTTATTGCTGTAGCGGTCAGCGGGTTGATCTTTGGCAATTATGGGGCGCGGGTCGGCATGTCCGAGACTACGAAGACGAACATTAACTCCTTTTGGGACGTGATTACCCTTGTAGCGAATTCTCTGATCTTCCTGATGATTGGTCTGGAGATCAAGAATATCAACTTCTCCGATAAGTGGTGGCTTATTCTTGCTGCGATAGTAATAGTACTGTTGGGTAGAACGGTAGCGCTGTACACCAGCCTTGCTTTTATGAAGAATTTCCCGGGCTCCTGGAAAAGTGTGCTGAATTGGGGCGGACTCAAGGGAAGCTTGTCCATTGCGCTTGCCTTGAGTCTGCCCATGTCCTTTGAAGGCAGGCAGGATATATTAGTACTGACGTTCAGTGTGGTCTTATTCTCATTGCTGGTTCAAGGGCTGTCGATCAAGCCGCTGGTGAAAAAGCTTAGATTAACGCAGGACATCCGCTCTACACAAAAATAGGTTGATAACCTAAGTACTTTGTGATTTAATGCAGTAGTGGTATTGATACAGTCGGCGGAGAGGTCAATGTGGTCAAGGAAAATAAGATTCAAATACCGGGGTGGTTCGGTTTGATCAGACTATCTGTAGTCGCAGCACTATATAATAAAGAGAACAGTATCCGTCAGCTCTACGAGAGCATTAAGAGTGCCATGGAGAGCCGGACGGAGAACTATGAGATTGTGTTTGTCAACGATGGCAGCAGGGATCGCAGCGTTGGTATTCTGGAGGAGATCGCCCGGTCCGATTCAGCAGTGAAGGTCATCCATTTCGAGAAAAACTGCGGCCAGACCGCAGCGATCTGGGCGGGAATGAAAGCGTCCGGCGGAGAGCTGATCGCCCTGCTCGATGCGGATATGCAGACCGATCCACGTGACATTTTCCGGTTGATGCCGTTTATAGAGCGGGTAGATTTCGTGAACGGCAAACGGATGGACCGCAAGGGTCCGCTGCTTCACAGGACGCTGCTCCGGCTCGTAAACGGGCTGCGGAATTTCCTCACTGGCGACAGCCTGTATGATGCACAGTGCCCCATGAAGCTGATGAGACGCGAAGTGGCGGACAGCTTTCATTTATACAGCGGGATGCACCGGTATTTACCCACACTGGCGAAGATGAACGGCTATTCTGTAATTGAGGTGTCGGTGAGCCATCAAGGAGGAAAAGACGGAGGGTACCGTTATGGTGCTTTTAACCGTATCTTCGTAGGCTTTATGGACGCAGTTGTTATCGGCAGGCTGCAAAAGCGGGTTATCCATTACCGGATCAAAGGCGATTAATTTTTTTGAAAGGAAATGAATTATTTCATGAAGAAATCATTGAACAGCATTCTAAATCGGCCTATTCTTTTGTTCAGTTTCGTGCTGCTGCTTAAAAGTGCCGTGGCCTGGTTTGTCGTGTTCAGCGACGGTCCGAACTGGAGTATGGTTTTCACCGAAATTCCTTTTTTCATTATTGTGTTTAGTCTGATTGAATGGCTGTCTTCCAAACGAAAGATCTTGTATTATATGATAGCCAATTTATTTATTACCGTTATTTATTTTTCCGTCCTGATGTATTACAAGTATTATGGCGTAATTGCCACCTACCATGCGCTGCAGCAAGCAGACAAAGTTACGAAGGTCGGAGAGAGCACCTATTCCCTGATCACGCCGTATTATCTGTTTATTTTTGTGGACATCGTCTTCTTCCTGCTCTTTATGTTCCGTCCCAAATATATTGCCAAGTGGAAGGAAAGAGGGGCGTACCGGCTCAGTCGTCCTGTTCTGCTTACCGTGACCGCTGTATCGCTCGGCTTGTGTGTCTTCAATATCTTGCCTAACCATGCGAGCATGAATGAGATCAAAAAAGCGGAAAGTATGGGGATTCTGAATTACGAGGTGTATACGCTGTTTGCGGACAGCACGGAGAAGGAAGAACTTATTGACAGCAAGGAGATTACCCAGCAGGCGGTGGATGCGATCAAAGGCGTCCAGACTCCCCAGTCCCCGAAATACCAGGGTGCCGATAAGGGTAAAAACCTGATTGTAGTACAGATGGAATCGTTCCAGAACTTCCTGATCGGGCTGACCATCGATGGTCAGGAGATCACTCCGAACATCAACAAGCTGGCACACAGCAACACGTATTTTAATAATTTTTACTCCAATGCAGGCCAGGGTACAACCTCGGATGCCGAGTTCGTGGTCAACTCTTCATTTTATGTGCCGAAGAACGAACCTGCAACATCATCGCCTTATATGAGAAAATCCGTGCCCAGCTTGCCGAAGCTGCTGAGTGCGAACGGTTATTTTACCGCTACTTTCCATACCAACAGTGTGGACTTCTGGAATCGCAAGGACTTGTACAAAGCGATAGGCTTTGACAAATATTATGACCAGTCGTTCTTTGGTGATGATGACCATATCGCGTTCGGGTCTTCGGATGAAGTGCTATTTGCCAAAACAGTACCGGAGCTTGTCGCATTAGATGCCAAGGACCAGCCTTTCTATGCTATGGTCATTTCTATGAGTGCACATCATCCATTCCGGCTCCCGGAAGAGAAGTTCAAGATGAAGCTGCCGGAGCGCTATCAAGGTACGCTGCTTGGCGATTATATTCAGGCTCAGAATTATGCGGACTATGCGATGGGGCAATTTCTGGAGGAGCTGAAGACCAGTGGATTGTGGGATGACAGTCTGATTGTATTCTACGGGGATCATCAGGGTGTGCCGATGTATACGCTTGGCAATGATGAGAAGGATCTGATGAAAGAAATGATCGGGCATGAGTATGGTTATACGGATATGTTCAATATTCCGTTCATTGTCCACTCCCCAAGCGGCTCACTGCCTCAGGTCATTGACCGGACAGGCGGACACATTGATATTCTGCCTACAGTGTCTAACTTGCTGGGTGTGCCGCTGCAGAATCAGCTGCATTTCGGTGAAGATCTGCTGAACTCTACTTCCAACCTGATCCCGTTCAGACATTTCCTGCCTACAGGTTCTTTCGTGAATAACACAAGTATTTATCTGACGGGGAATGATTATGAGGATGGAAGCAACTACAATCTAAGCGATAATTCGGTGACCAAAGGCGGCTCCACGGAAGCGCAGTTCGAAGCTGCGGAGCGGCTCCTGAACATGTCGAACAGTTATCTGCTGCAGCTTCCGGACCGGCCGGATCAGCAGTAACCCGGAACAGTAAGTATAGGGCTTGCCCTGTACTTGCTGTTTTTTTGTGTGCCGAAAATATAATTCATCCGTCTTACAGCTGTCCGTGGATATCTTCAAAATAGTGGTAGACCCCGTTCAGAAGCTCGATAAGCGTTTCGCTGCGTTCCTTGCCGAGATAGTCAATCATCCCCTTGAATGTATCGCGGATTCTATCAACAGCGGCATCAGCACAACGTTCGCCTTTGTCTGTCAAAGCGATACCGCTGACCCGTTTATCCTGAGCATCGCTGGTACGGACTACATATCCCTGTGCCAGCAGGCTGTTCACCATTTGGGTGATGGTGGGGGAGGTAACCTTATGCATTTTACTGATGTCGGAGATGGTAAGCACCGGCTTGCCGGATTTCTCGGTTCCTAATTTGATCGTGATCAGTACACGGATTTCACTGGGCTTCAGCATCGTCGGGTTGTTGTTCTGCCAGTTGATTTTGGAGAACTGCTGAAATACTGCCATCAGCTCATCGATATTGTCGTATTTGTCTTCTCTGTCTTCGTTCATCTGCACACCTCATGGACCTTGTTTCCTTTAATTATAGGCATCCTATGAACCAAAAGAAAGGAAAGGACAAAAACTTTTGAATAAAGCTAATATGTTACGAAAAGTAGGCGCATACAAAACGGGGTTTGCTAATCGGTTTTCTTGAACACAGCCCATACAAGCAGAATCAGACATGCGTCTACGGCAGCAAGAACGAAAGGAAACCACTGTGGTGCGGAAGCTACAGTCCATTGGATCGAGCCCATTCGCTTCATTTCCTTTCGCTGCCGGCAGGATTTTTTTTGGGTTAATTCTTGAAAAGTAACATGTGTTGAGGCTGATTAGACATGTTTAATGTCATAATGCATAACATGCATAGCTTATTTTTAG
This sequence comes from Paenibacillus sp. LS-5, assembly GCF_056121505.1. Lineage (NCBI taxonomy): Bacteria > Bacillati > Bacillota > Bacilli > Caryophanales > Paenibacillaceae > Paenibacillus > Paenibacillus sp. LS-5. The sequence goes on from NZ_JBWAVA010000006.1 coordinate 250,525, forward strand.
TCAAAAATACAAAAAGGAACGATTTAGAATTGATTTTTTTAGAGGAAAAAGATTAAAATATACACAATAAGTTATATAAACTAACATAAAATATTTTATCTTAACGGTGTTTATTGGGAGTGGAGAGGTGGAACGAACATGATAGAGGAAAATAAGAAGCTGGTCCAAGAACTCGAACTTCCCCGTGACTGCACGTTCTCCCCGGAGGACTGGCGTGTACTCGCTGAATATTGGTACCCGGTCGCGATTGCAGATGAGGTGCAGGACAAACCGCTGGCGGTGAAGCTGCTGGATATGAAGCTGGTCTGCTACCGCAGTGAAGGCAAGGTGGTGATTGCCCGTGACCTGTGTTTTCACCGGGGGGCACCTCTGAGCAAGGGCTGGGTGGAGAATGGTGAAATTGTCTGCCCGTACCATGGATTCCGTTACAACTGCGAAGGGAAGTGTACCGCCGTTCCAGCCCATCCCAGCTCCAAAATCTCACCCAAGCTGAAGCTGATCGTGTATCCGGCTGTTGAACGCTACGGTTTGATCTGGACCTGTCTGGGCTCAGCACCTGAGCAAATTCCGGCCTTCCCTGGTTGGGAGGACCCGGACTATATTAATATTTTGCCGCCGAGCTTCGATATTGCCGGTTCATCCGGCCGCCAGATGGAAGGATTCCTCGATGTCTCGCATTTCGCTTATGTGCATACGGCAACCTTCGGCGACCGCAACAACACTGAGGTTCCCCAGTATAAGGTTAGACGCGAAGGCAACGAACTGGTAGCAGAATACTGGAGTACTGTCAGCAATTACGGGAAAGGCCAGGAAAACCCCGCTCCGGAAGGCTTCATGTGGCTGCGCGAATTCCGCGTGTTCCCGCCGTTTGCGGCTTCGCTTACCGTCTATTTTCCAGATGAAGGCAGACTCAAAATACTAAATTGTGCTTCCCCGGTATCCGCACGATATACTCGTCTCTTCTGTCCGATCTCCAGAAACTTCGACAAAAGCGCACCGGTCCAGGATACAATCAACTTCAATCTGCAGGTCTTCGCAGAAGACGCTGAAATGGTGGAGTCACAGACTCCGGAGGATCTGCCGCTTGATCTGCAGGCAGAAGCACATATTCCAGCGGACCGCACCTCGATTGCTTACCGCCAGCTGTTAACGGAACTGGGGCTTGGACGGTCTTATACTTCTTAATCATGGATTTATGGCAGAATACGATTCGAAGATTTCCCTTCCTGTGCATGTTCTCCGAGCAGCGCGCAGGAAGGTTTTTTTGATGGCTTGTTATCTAGTGAATTAGAGAGTTAACAAAATAACTACTCTACTTTAAAGAGGAGGGATGTCGACTGGAGAAAGTAGGTGCATGTCTGATAAAATAGAGAAGTAGAAGATACAGCTATTCCAGACTGTTCCGGCAGCGGCGAAATGCAGGACCGGCATCAACCCAAAGGAGACTTGATTGTGAACGAGAAACTGAAACAAGCCTATGAAAGGTTAGGGTTGCCTGAGACCGTAACCAGAGAGGAATTGAACAAAAGGTTCGATCTGCTGCTTAGACGGCGGCGTTCATTGAACACTGACGCGGAAATTGCCGCGTATGAAGAGGATTTTCAAGCCATCAAATTTATTCTTGATTCGAGAGATCAGCAGGAGATTCAGGAGGCTGAAGATCAGCGGCTGGCCAAATACGGCAGTCTTGCTGGCGGAGCACGGAAATGGGAACGATTTATGCGGCTCTACAAAACACATGTCATTATCTCGATAGTCGCTGTAATTGTACTTATCGTTGCCGGTAACGCGCTGTATAACAATTGGCAGCACCGAAAGTATCTGGCTTCCTTGCCGCCGGTTGATGCGGAGATTATGTTCATCGGTAATTTTGGTGTGAAGGACAAGGACGGCAAGATGGACGCTCTGAATCAGGCGATCATTGATGAGTATCCCGAATGGAAACGGGTGGACACCAGCATTGTATACCTTCCCAAGACTGGCGAGGGTTCAGATACACTGGATATGAACTATATGCAAAAAGCGGTCGTTGAGCTGGCTGCGAACTCACCGGATATTCTGATTCTGGATGAAGCCACGCTCCAATGGATCGGCGGCCAGGATGGTTTTCAGAATCTGGAGCCGATTCTGGCAGACGGTAAGATCGCCAAAGATGATCCCCGTCTGAAATGGGGGAAATTAGGGGAGAGTACCTTGGACGAGCTCTACGCCGTGGATATAACGGACTCGAAGTTTGTGTCTTCCCTGCCGATCAACCATAACACTGAGTCGATTGAAATTGGAGTGCTGGGCGGAGATGAGCCAAAGGATAAGATCCTGCAATTCGTGAAGCATATTGTCGACGAGAACACTGGCAAGTAAGAAGATAAGCGGGGAAAAGCGAGGATAGACAGATAGTTATTCTTGCGCTATCAGCTTTGAACACATTCTATCCTCTTTTTATTGCTGGAATGTTCATATTTGGTTTTGGGGGTTCGATCTTTGGACCCTCATTCGATGGGATGCTCTCCAAGTCTGCCGATTCCAGTGAACAAGGGGTAATCAAGGAAGTAGCCAATCGATTCAGGCTCTGGCAAGAATGGTTGGACCTATCTCAAAAAAATGGCGGAACTTTAAGGGTATACCCTTGTGTTCCGCCATTCCTTGTATAGTGAAAGCTTGTCTTAATGTTAATGCTCCAACCGGTAGCCCCCGTGAAAGACTGGGCCGACATATGAATTGAACGCATATCCATTCCGGATAGCTGCGGAGACGAAATCCTTGGCTTTTGAGACAGCATCGTGTACAGACAATCCGCTAGCCAAGCCGCCTGTAATCGCAGCTGCAAAGGTGCAGCCTGCACCATGGTTGTACGCCGGTTCGATTTTGGCTGTTTCCAGTACGGTATATTCCGAGCCGTCGAAGAACACATCGATTGCCAGATCGCCGCCGAGTGCTTTGCCGCCCTTAACGACAACATTCTTCGTGCCGAGCCCGTGAATCAGGCGTGCCGCTTCTTTCATTTCGTCGATAGAAATAAGCTTGCCCAGCCCCGAAAGAACCCCGGCTTCGAACAGATTGGGTGTTGCCACCGTAGCCAGAGGCAGCAGTAGATCTCGGATAGCATTGGCGCTTTCCGGACTCAGAACTTCATCTTCGCCCTTGCAGACCATAACCGGATCAATAACTACGTTGGTCTGACGGTTGTCCTTGATCGCTTTTTCCGCGACCTGCACAATATCAACACTGCCCAGCATTCCGGTCTTCATAGCGTCGACAGGACCGCCTGCGAATATCGTTTTCAGCTGCTCGGCGACAATGGCTGCATCAATCGGGTAGACATTGTGATGCCAGCCGTTATCCGGGTCCATTGTGACAATGGTGGTTAAAGCGCTGAAGCCGTAGGTGCCATATTCTTCAAAGGTTTTGAGGTCTGCCTGAATGCCGGCGCCTCCGCTGGAGTCACTTCCGGCAATGGTTAGGGTCTTAATAATTTTTGACAAAGTGAACGTCCCCTTCTGGTATATGAATAGATACTGCTTAACTCTACGACATTATAACAAAAATCACTCCCGGTGTCCGCACTCCGTGTAAGACCTAGATAGACGGCCTACTCCTTGTGACTGTCTAGGCTGCTTAGCGCTGTCTTAATGGCCTTGTCATATTGGAAAGGCTCCGCGTTGTCACCGCCCATCCAGTACACCACAAGAAAATTACCTCCTCTGAAGACATGAGGGTATATCCGTGCCCCTCCATCGTAGGTCGTCCGGTTGATCGCAAGCTTTAGCGCGTCCAGCCCGGCGGCGCATTCCACGGCATTATCGTAGGTATAGACGGACAAGCGGTCCGGGCGCACCGGAGTATTGGTCTTGTCGATCAGCAGTTCATCCGGCCATCTGCCCGCCAGCTCTTTTTTGAACAAATGCTCCTCGGTGTCCGGCACACGGTTCAGCCTCATTCCCCGCTGTTCGAGAGCCAGGTAGAGGGACTCTGTTGTATTTCCCGTATCGCCTGCGGCAAGGTCTGTATTCTGGATAGCAGGGAGGAGAAGAGGACCATGATAGGTTGTGAAATAACTCAGAATGGTGTCGATCATGCTCTGCCCGGAGGAGCCGGGGGAGACGGTCAGCTCCAGATTGCGGAAAAGGTAACCCCATTCCCCCTCTTCATAATAGGCGGCTCCATCGGTCTGATATCCCTTTGCTTCTGCTGCACCTGTGTACCGCACCGTCCGGGCATCCGGTCCTTCAGTTCCCATCACCTGTTGCCGGGTGAATTCCGGGGGATTGATGGTGATTCCATAGTCATCAGCCCACTCGGCTTTGCCGGGGAAATAGGTGCCGATGCTACCTACGGCGCAGCCTTGGCAGCCCCAGGCATTATCCGAATATTCCAAGGTCTGCTGCGGGTCTTCCGGATCTTCAAAAGTGACACCATAGGAGCCATTGGCTCCAGTTACGGCAGATGCTGTCCAGTCTGCAGGTGCCAGCAGCATATAGGCGCTGCCGGTATCGGCCTTGTAGACAAGAGCCGCCTGAAGTTTGCCTTCCATATTTGGAGGCAACGGGTATGTCATGTCAGGCAGAGGCGGATAAGTATGATGTGTTTCGCCACCCTCCAGAGCTGAAACGGAGAACATGGCAGTCAGCGGTAGGGTTATTTCTGCATGCCCCTCTTCTGAAGAAGGGAAGGGGACCGTGGCTTTATAGTTGTGTGCAATACCAACTGCACGATCATTGTTAGGGCTGCCTGGAGCGCTGTTCGCCGGGGCGTTCTCCGGCTTTCCATTATCCTGTGGAGTGATGGACGGTGTAACTGCGGCTAGGGGGGAGGCGGCAGGTTTACCCGGCTCCCAACTGTTGTAACCCAGCCATAAGCATATGACGGTTAGCGGTAGCAGTACAACTGCGTAGCTCCAGCTCCTAGCCCGCTTGTGCCGCTGTGTTCTCAGGCGTTCTTCGACATTCTGTCTCATTTGCGGCGTGAATCGTGTACCGTCAAAAGGCTTCTCCTTCAATTGTTTTTCCCAATCCTCAGGTGATGTGCTCATGATCTTCCCAGCTCCTTCTCCCAGCATTCATTCGCTTGTTTCCTTGCCCGGTGCAGTCTCGATTTGGCCGCAGAGAGTGAGATTCCCAGCAGTCCTGATAGTTCCTCCATACTCAGCCCGTAGTGGGCGTAGAGCATCAGCACTTCTCTATGCTTGCGGGGGAGCTGCAGAACAATCCTCCATACCTCACTGCTCAGGGATTGCTGCAAAAACACCTCTTCGGCAGACGGGCTAGAAGGATCTTTGCCCATGTTCTCCTGCAGGGTTACGCGCCGGATAAAGCTGCTGCTCCGGTAGGAGAGCCAACGGGTCCGGGTAATCTGAAGCAGCCAGGTTCTGATTGCGGCTTCCCCGCGAAAGGTATTCATATATTTGAAGGCCCGGATGAAGGTCTCCTGGGCAATATCATCAGCAGCGCTCCTGCTCCGAGCCAGGTAATAGGCATAGTTCCATACATCCTCGCCATAATGCTCCATCAGTGTCTGCAGCGCGGCGGCGGTCATGGTGGCCGATTCATTCGTTACGATAGACATGCTGTCCCCCCTTGTTCTCTACTGTATTGACCTCCGCATTCCCGGAAAAGTTTCTTTTTTTGGGAAAAAATATTAGGCAGGTAAATTGGCGCAGCTAAAGAGAGGCAGTCCATCTAGAAGTACAACGTTTAGGGGAAACGGCGCAGCTCCCGGAGTGTACTGCAAACGTTCCTGAACGGCAAACAAGGGCCCGCGGCACATACCCGAATGTGCTGCGGGCCCTGACTATGATTTTTTCTAATGGCTATGCAGAGCCTGTCCCTTGCTGTCCAGCAGTAGATGAGGTTCAGTGCTGGAGATGAACTCCAGTACCTTATCATAGATGATGCGGTGTCCCGCCCGGTTGGGGTGGATTCCGTCACGGCAGATGAACTCCGTATAATCCGGCTGCTGAAGGAATGCGCTGCGGACATCAATGATTTTGGTCTTCGTACTCTCAGCGACCCTGATGATCGTAGAGTTGTACCTTTCCTGCCACCAGTAGATCTTCGTGACACTGCCGAGGAATTTCAAGATACTCTCTTCCGAAGCGGGGTTGTTTCTGCTGACCCATTTGAAATAATTGTCTGCATTTAGCGGCGGTAGATTCATTAGAATAGGCATGATCCCTTGGTTTCTCAGAAAATCAATCATATCTCTGAGCATACTTTCGAATGCCGGAAAATCGGTCTTGGGATTATGCTCGGCCTCAGGATGGCTTACAATGTCCTCCCAGTTGAAATCGCAGTCATTTCCCCCGTATTCAATCAGCACCAGGTCGGGCTTCTCTTTAAGCACATCCCGTTTCAGATTGCCGAAACCTTTGAGCAGTGTATTGCCGAACCTGGCGGTGTTGCGCAATGCTCCCTTAAGTTTTCCTTGGAGCAGCGAAACGTAATTATCCTCCAGGATTACATATTTACTTCTGCCCTCATCATAGACTACACCCTTCGAGATGGAGTCTCCGCTAACCATATATTTATACTCCAGACCTGCTGCTGTCACACGACCTTCATTGCCAGGCATTGGCTCACCTCCGACACTATATTGTACTTAATCTTAGTGTAAACCATTCATGGAGGCATTGCCTATGTATAAACGTCACGGGTCATACCAAACAAGCAGCTGCGACATCCGTGGAAACGGGACGCAACTGCTGTATTTTCGCTTAAGCTATTGGTCTTTGTGCTTTATAGAGCTGGCCAATCGGTGTAATATTGAGGTTCGGCTTGACTCCTTCTGGGAAATATTCTGCACAAACCGTATAACAGCCTGCTCCAGACAATTTACACTGTTATCCCAGGTCCAGGCCAAAGAATCAGCTTCTCCTTGTTCAGCTAACCGGGTTCTGAGCGGAGTATCATAGATCAGACGCAATATATCTTGAGCCAGCCGGTTCTCATAACGGTAGGAGAGCAGACAGTTCTCACCGTGACGGGCATACTGGAGATTCCCTCCGGAGTATACGGAGACCAGGGCTGCACCGCAGCGCATAGCCTCCAGCCCAGGTAAAGATCCGGCATCAAAGGCGCTGGAACTGACAAACAGGTCTGCTCCATTATAGTGATAACAGAGCTCAACATCATTCTTCGGGGTGAAAAAGCGGTATTTCCCTAGCGCTCTCATCTTCTGCAAGGATTCTGAGGTATTGAATTCTTCCGGCGGACAGATGAAGTTGATGTTCACCTGTGGAGCGATAAGCTTGACGATGTCAAGCTGTTTTACCAGATAGTCCTGCTCACGGTGTGAGCTGAATCCATTATCTTCCTTACGCAAAATTGCCGTGATGTTGAGCGGCTCCTGCAGCATATGACGGATATGCTGGTTATGGAACGTTGTACTGATACCTACGGGCACAATGTTCCCGGTGATCCCATGGCTCAATGCTATAATTTCCTGCTGCCACCGGGATAAAACTAGCAGCTTGTCAGTGATATGATAGGTAGAGAAAGACACGGCATTATCCGGCAGGAATAGCGGTTCGTAACATAAGGAAAGACGGATATGCATGCCTTTTCCGTTTTGACTTGCAGCCTCTGATACAGGGACAATCGTGTAGAAATTGGATATGATAATTTCACTGACGGGAAAATCAGCTTCTCTCAGCACCGTGTGATCCGTACGCACTACCTGGGAATGGACCTCATAGGCAATATCGCCACCGGATGGCATGAGGATCACAACTTCATGGCCCCGGGCAGTGAGTCCGTTGGTGAGTTCTACCAGCATGCGCTGGGCCCCGCCATGACACAAGGTAAGAATGGGGAACGTAAACTTCATCAATGATCAGATCCCTTCTGAAGCTGCAAAAAATAGCGAATAAAGATTATGCATGCTATTTTATTCAGGCGGAAACTGAAATGTACCAGATCAGCGGGTATTATTTCTTCAGCAGCACTTCAAACCGGATGTGCATTATGGTATGGGAGGATTAGGATGAAAGACTGCCGAGACTCTCTAACAGGGCTATCGTCTTGCGGATTTCCTGGCCTTTGATATCTTCAAGTGAGACATCGATCATCGGCTTGCGGGCCTGGAGCTTCTTCAGAAACTCCGCGGTGTGGAAGATTCCCCCGCCTGCCTGCCCGTGACGGGTACGAGCACCCTCGGCATATATATCTTTCAGATGGGCCAGGATGATCCGGTCCCCGAACAGGCTGAAGGCCTCGTCAACGATTTCATCCTGCCGCTCCACCTGGTCCCCGATCAGATTGCATGGATCAAAGACAACGCCAATGGAGGTAGAAGGGACTTCGTCGAGAATACGGCGCATTTTGGCAGGAGTGGACAAGGTATGGGAGCTTACGGGCTCAAGTCCCAGGAACACGCCCCATTTATCTGCTTCCTCGGCCAGTTCTTCCACGGTGGCCCGCAGAGTCTCCCAGCCCAGCTCCTCATACCGGTAAGGCTCGAATTCTGCAAAAGTAGTCAAGCTACCGGTCTCTGTAGCGACCATCGGTGCTCCGAACTGCCGGGCATAACGCAAATGTTCCTTGAACCGTTCGATCTCCTGCCGGCGGACAGCCGGGTCGGGGTGAATCGGGTTAATGTAACAGCCGAGCACGCCGATACGGATCCCGGCGCGGTCAAACTGTTCACCGATATAATTGGCAAGGCCAGGACTAAGCTTTCCGGTAGAGGTGTCGATATCTTGTATGGCTTTGGACAAAGCCAGCTGTACAAAACTGATTCCGTAATCTTGAAGTGCAGCAGTGAGTTCTTTAAGCGGCAGACAACCTGCGGTGTGGGCCAAAGTGCCGTAACGGATAAAAAACAGCTCCTTTTGAAAAGTAGGGATTTGTATTAGTATTAACTATTATATTAATAGCGCTTTCAACTACATGCAACGGTATAGCGCTGACAGAATAGGAGAGAAACTAATGAATGCGATAGAGCAGCGCAAGCAGGAACTGGAGAACTGCCGTCCTGAACCGACCCTGGAGCTGGAGACGGTCAACAGATTTTGGGAGGGTATCCTTGCAGAGTATGCCGGCAAACCTCTGGATATTATTTCCGTTCCTGAAGTGACGCCTTATCCAGGCATGCGGGTGGACAAGGTCAGCTTTCACAGCTTTGATGACACGAGGGTCAATGCCTGGCATATTCAGCCTTCATATACAGAAGCAAGCGGGGAGCAGCTTCCCTGTATCGTTACGTTTCCCGGCTATACGGATGACCGAGGATATCCGGAGCGTTACGCTTCCTGGGTGTTGCTCGGCTATTCCGTTCTCGCCGTGGATGTGAGGGGACAGCTCGGAGAGACCGGCAACCTGCTGGCACTGGAGGGCGGAGTGGTAAAGGGCTGGATTACCCAGGGTCTTCTGGAGAAGGAGCGTTCTTATTATTTGGGTGTAGCCATGGATACTGTCAGGGCTTTGGAAACAGCTGCACAGCTTCCTGGAGTGGACCCATCGCGAATTGCGATTACAGGCGGCAGCCAAGGGGGCGGGATTGCGCTGCTGGCAGGTGCACTAAGCACGAGGGTCGCCGCTGTTGCCGCAGACATTCCCAACCTGTGCCGTCTGGATTTCGGTGTGCTGAATTCAACCAGCTCTCTGACGGAAATTGGCGCTTATGTGAAACGGTATCCTGAGCATCTGGAGCAGGTGCTGGATACGCTAGCTTATTTTGACATCGTGAACCTGGCACCGCGCATCAAGGCTCCGGTTCTTATCTCTGTCGGCTGGAAGGATACCGTATGCATGCCTGAAACCGTATATGCTGCTTACAACCGCATAGAATCGGATAAGCAGATAATGGATTATCCATTTTCAGGACATGAGGTTAGTGAATATCATAACCGCCAAAAGGTCTTGTTTCTGCAAAAGCATCTCAGTCAGGCGAAAGGCTAGAACGGGAATAGGGTTGTACGAACACAAAGGGGCGTCACGGCCATATGCAGCTGTGAGCGCCCTGTTTTTTATCAGGTTGTGATTCTGGCATAGACGGCAAAGAATAGCGCCAGTTCTCCGATAATCAGCACATTTGGCATATGAACCATTACGTCCAGAATGTAAAAGCAGACGAGGATCGCTGTCAGCATCCCCAGATGAACGATCCCGAGCTGATGCTGCTTATGCCGATAGACATGAAAGACAAGGGTAGTGGAAGCAAAGTAGAGTAGTGCCGAGCCAAAAATGAGATTCAGCATCTGGTCATAATGCAGCTTGCTCAGGAACAGCAGCTGGATCGAGGCGGCCAGCATACATAGCGACAGAAAGATGAACAAATGGCCGTAAATGATCGTCTGTCCTGCGGTATGGACGTTTTTGTCCACTTTCTTCTCCAGATTGTCATAGTACTGCCACCACATAGCAATAATCAGCACAAAGGTCAGGGCTGCGAAGCCGACAGAATGCAAGGTCCAAGTGCTCGATTGCAGCACAGCCAGAATGCTGACCACAGCTTCCCCGAGCAGAATCAGCGCGAACAGGGAGAATCGCTCCAGCAGATGGTGGGTATTGGTTGGCGTCTTGATCAGGATTCTCCGGCCTATTAACGGCAGAAGAATATCAAGGGCAATACCGGCGTACAGCACCGCATAACGAACCCAGGAATCGAAGAACAGAGAGCAGGCGGATATCACCAGCCCCATCCAGAACCGGGTGCCCAAATATTGAGCGGTTGTCTTCAAATGACCAGTTTCTTTGGAATGAACGAAATGATACTGCACGGCAGTCATCGCGCGGAGCCCAATGTAGCCTATCAGAAAGGAATAATAGGTTTGGTCGAAATCCACTGACAGGCTGGCCGTCATGATAAGGACGAAGAATAGTTGGATAATCAGAAATATCCGGTGAGAGACAATATCTTGCCCGTACCGGTTGACAAACAGTGTCTGCCCTACCCATGCCCACCAAATGGGAATGAATATCAGCACGAATTTGACCAGTGTTTCAAGCGAGAGGGTTTCGTCCTCTACATGCAGCAGCACATGGCTGGCTTTGGACACGGCGGCCACAAACAACAGATCGTAGAAGAGCTCCAGCCAGGTTACTTTTTTTGCAATCATACAGCGCTCCTTTGATGTCCGGATGAATTCGGTTCCTGTCATCTGTTTACCCGGAGCATTCCGGGTTATATGTTATAATAAAGGCTCTTACCGAGTGATTGCAAGGCAGACTGACCACTAGAGGAGGAACTGGCAGATGGAGAAGGATGTTGGCAAGCTTCCTGCAGAACTTGAAGCAGAACATTTCAAATACAGTGAGAAGAACGAACAGCTTGTGAAAAAAAGCTTCTGGAGCAAAACCCGGAAGTTTGCCGGAAAAATCCCGTTTACCAAAGATGCGGTGGCCATGTATTACTGTGCCATTGATGCCAAAACCCCTTTGTGGGCGAAAGGGATCGCCTTTGGAGCATTGGCTTATTTCATTTCCCCTATTGATGCGATTCCAGATGCATTGATTGGCCTGGGCCTTACCGATGATGCAGCAATAATTGCTGCAGGGGTAAGGGCGATAGCCGGACAGGTGACGGATGAACACCGTCAGAAATCAGAGGCTTTTTTTGAGCAGGAAACCTAAAAATATATTCGATGTGAGGCCTTTAGCCGCACAGCTCAGCTTCATTATAAGCTTGTACAGGACATGGTATAAATGTTATAAAAAAAGCTGCAGCCTTAGCTGCACCTTCACAAACGCTCCACCTGGCAGCTTTCTTTGGAAAGCTGTTTGGTCTGGTATTCTTCGCCCCAATCCTTCATCAGCCGGATAATAGGAATAAGTGTGCGGCCGAATTCGGTCAGGGAATATTCCACTTTAGGCGGAACCTGTTGATAGACTTCACGGTGGACAACGCCATCCTCTTCCAGCTCACGCAGCTGTAGGGTCAGCATGCGTTGGGTAATTCCGGGACAGATCCGGCGGAATTCACTGAACCGTTTCTTTTCCTCCATCATGTGGTACAACAGCACACCCTTCCATTTGCCGCCGATCACGTCAAGGGTGAACTCCACAGGGCAGGCTGCCATATCGTCTCCTGGGCATTCACCGAATCCGCCTTTACGGTCACGCATCACAGCTCACTCCCTCAGTATCATTGTATATACTACATCATATTACAGTGTGTACATCAAAACGCGAATGTATATTCTAATATAAAAGTGCAGCCTCATACCGTCAATAAAGCGCGGGTCAGGTTGTGTAATGAATGGGATAAAACTGCTATGCTGGTGGCTGCTTCCTGCGCGTGCCTTCCTGCAAAGCAGTTTTTTGTGGTGTGAAGGTCCTGAAAATACATAAAAGCTTCGAAAAAGAATTGAAAACTTGCTGAAAATTCTGATAGTCTAATGAAGTGAGCCTTTTTCTAATGGATTATCATTTCAAGATTGAAGGGATTCCTGCAGTATGAAAATCATTCGTATCATTGCCCAGGTTGCTGTATTGTACATATTTTTTGTTGCCGGTGATTATTTGCAGAAGCTGCTGCATCTTCCGGTTCCAGGCAGCATTGTCGGGTTGCTGCTTCTTTTTGTTTTATTGCTGTTTAACATTGTGCCGGTGAAGCTGATTGAAGAAGGATCATTGTTCATTCTGGCCTATCTTCCCATGTTCTTCATCCCGGCGACTGCCGGAATTATGAATCACCTGGATATATTCAGCGGCCGCGGGCTGCTGATGATCGGCATACTGGTTATAAGCAGTGTGCTTACGATGGTTGTGACTGCACATGCCAGCGAGTGGATTACAGGCCGCCGCGCAGCCCGCAGTAATCACTCTAACCTAACAGTTGTGCGCGAAAAGGGGAGCGAAGCATGAATATTTTGCTTGCCGTCAGCTTCATTCTAATGAATGTGGGCATCTATCTGTTTATGTCCATGCTCTACAAACGGTTCCGTCTTCCCGTACTTTTGCCGGCGCTAACTGCGACATTTACAGTTGTAGTCCTCTTACTTGGTTTCCATATTTCCTATGACACCTATATGATCGGCGGACAATGGATCAACCTCCTGCTCGGACCGGCCGTTGTATCCCTTGCCTATCCGCTCTACAAGCAGCGTCTTGTGCTGTGGCAGAACCTTCCCGCTATTCTTGGGGGGACGGTTATCGGCCTGCTGGTAGGCATGTTCAGCGGTCTGCTGATGGCTGCCGGACTGGGCTTTTCCAAGCTCTATATGCTCTCGATATTGCCCAAGTCCATTACGACAGCCGTAGCGATCCAGATTTCAAGCAACCTGGGCGGGGACGCGTCCTTAACCTCCGTATTTGTGATGATTGCCGGATTTACCGGAGCGATTGGCGGCCCTTATATTATCAAACTGTTCAGAATCCGCAGTGAGTCCGGGATTGGCATTGGCCTGGGTACTGCATCTCACGCCCTCGGTACAGCTAAGGCTCTGGAGTACGGTGAACAGTCCGTGTCCATGAGCTCGGTAGCTATGACAGTCTGTGCCATTGTAGGTTCCGTAGTGGGGCCTTTGGTGGCCTGGGTCATGTACCACTAAAGCACCACTATACTATCACAAATTGTTCGTTTTAATTTTCTACACGCAGCCGGATTACATTCCACGAGGCTTTGGACAGCAGGGCGGTGATACGGCCGCCTTCTGCTGAGGCTGTTCCACGGTCATGCGGCAGGACGTTGCCCGGACTTGACTTGGTATTAGCCGCTTGAAGATCTTCATGATCCATAACGGTGTGCTGGATGACTGTAGTTTTTCCGAAGCTGCGTAGATCGACAGTGAACTCCATCTTTTCGCTCAAATGACGGTTTACAGCAAAGATTGTAATCTCGCTGAGCTCCTCGTTATACACACTCACTGCTTCCAGGTAAGGGACATCTGTGAAATCCTTGGAATCATATTTAGGACTGGAAATGAGCGGATGCAGCACAGTTCCCCGGCCATACAGGGAAGCATGCATGTAAGGATAATAGGTGGTCTGGAGCCACAGTGGGCCGCCATTTTCAGTCGTAATCGGTGCGATGGTATTGATCAGCTGGGCGATACAAGCCATCTTCACCCGGTCTGCGTGCTTGAGTAAGCTGATCAGGCAGCAGCCCACAACCAGCGCATCCTCCATGTTATAGACATCCTCAAATTCCGGCGGTGCAACTTGCCAGCGGGTCTCCATACGGCTTGATCCCTGGGATTTCCACACATTCCACTCATCCAACGACAGATAAATCTTCTTTTTGCTCTTCTTTTTCGCTTTGATATAATCGCAAATCGCTGCCACGCTGTCGATGAACTGATCCAGATCCAGTGATTTGGCCAGGAAATTGGCAGTGTCGCCCACATTATTGTTGTAGTAGGTATGCAGAGACAGGAAGTCCACATTGTCATACGTCAGATCTAGAACAGTCGCTTCCCATTCGGCAAAAGTGCTCATATCACTTCCCGAGCTTCCGCATGCGACGAATTCCAGTGTCGGGTCAACCCAGCGCATGGCTTTGGCGGTTTCATTGGCAAGCCGTCCGTATTCCACAGCGGTTTTGGCCCCGATTTGCCAAGGTCCGTCCATTTCATTGCCGAGACACCAGGTCTTGAAACGATGAGGAGCTTCCACCCCGTGGGAGATCCGCAGATCACTCCAATAGGAGCCGGAGGGATGGTTGCAGTATTCGACCAGATTTCTGGCGGCGTCAATGCCCCGGGTACCCAAATTCACAGCCATCATGACCTCTGACCCAGCCAGCTTGGCCCATTCCGCGAACTCATTGGTGCCCATTTGATTGGTTTCGGTGGTCCACCAGGCGAGTTCAAGCGACTGCTTGCGTTCCGACTGGGGGCCAACTCCATCTTCCCAATTGTAACCGGAGACAAAATTACCGCCAGGGTAACGGATAATTGGAACATTCAATGCCTTGACAGCATTCAGAACATCTTGCCGAAATCCGTTCGAGTCTGCAGTAGGGTGTCCAGGTTCATAGATTCCGCCATAGACAGCCCGGCCCAGATGTTCGATGAATGAACCGTATAGACGAGGATCTACCTCTGCCAGCTGGAAGTCTTTGTCCACAATCATAGAGGTTTTAATAGTCATGGATAATTTGCTCCTTTTACAGAATTAATATAAATATTAATTAAGTATTTATTTTGTTAATTACATCATACGAATCATCCGTTATACTTAGCAATATAAAAATTCAGGATTAATAAAATCACTAATCCTTTTGATGTGGAGGTGCTGAGTATGTACTTAACGACGAGTGCTGAATCGCTAAAAGTGTACGAAGCCTTGGCCAGTGAGGTAAGATTGCGGATCATAGATCTGCTGAGTGTCCGGGAAATGCATATCAAAGAACTTGCGCAGGCTCTATACCTGAGTAGTGCAATTGTAAGCTCGCACGTCGCCAAGCTGCAAAGGGCCGGACTCGTCAGCTCGCAGATGAAAAGAATCAGCGGCGGAACTTATAAATACTGTTCTTTGTCGGCTAATTTTTTGCAGATTAAGTTGTCAGGGGCACGGGGAATATCCAGAAAGGTAGTCGAGGTATCTGTACCTGTCGGACAATATACCGATTTACAGGCAGCGCCTACATGCGGCATTGCCACCACGGAGAAACTGATAGGTTATTATGATGACCCGCGCTATTTTCTGGACCCGGAACGTGTGGATGCCGGAATACTCTGGTTTGCCAAAGGTTACGTGGAGTACAAGGTGCCCAATTATCTTTTCATGGATCAGACGGTGCAGGAAATCGAAATCTCCATGGAGATGGGTTCAGAAGCTCCTCATGTGAATGAAAAATGGCCTTCGGATATTACATTTAGCTTGAACGGGGTGGAATTGGGCAAGTGGACGAGTCCCGGTGACTTTGGCGTCATGAGAGGGCGTCTAACCCCGTCCTGGTGGAATGCAGAGGTGAATCAATACGGGCTGCTGAAAGTGTTGAGGATCAATAAGGGTGGCACTTACATTGATGGACAGCAGATTTCGGCGGTGACGCTTGATGATGTATTCTGGCAACAGGATCAGTGGAGCTTCCGGCTGACTGCGGAGGACAGCACCCGAAGACGGGGAGGATTAACCTTGTTTGGGCGTGGCTTCGGAAATTATGAGCAGGATATTGTATTCAGGGTGTATTACGAATAAGCCGTGTAAGTACAGAAGGATGTGAAATATGGTCTTGCTGCTCCATAACCTTTCATATATTGTTAAAAAATGGTGCGTGCGCGCTTTTCTTTTCAAAATATGGAGGTGCAGCAGGTGAAAAAAGTACTCTATGCCATCAGTGCTGTCCTCGCTCTGGCAGGAATTATCGTGTATGGCTTTGTCAGTGCCCCCAGAGTATTTCATGTGGATAAGGAGATCAAAGTCACCGCCTACAAGGAAGGGAATCCGGAGTTCTCTCAGCCAGTGACTCTGCTCCTCAAAGGCGTCTTTGATGAGAAATCCAAAAGTTATTTAGGTAAAATAACGATTAATGGAAACGAACTGGAGAGATGCAGGTTATCACCTGAATTTGGTATAGCAACTTGCGCCGGCGCAAAGGGTGCCACTTCTGACATCATCGGAATGGTATTTTCAAGCGGGGATTATATGAAGTGGAGCTTGTTGATCGGTCCCTCATACACCGTCCAGAGATCCTACAGTAAGTTGTATACCCTGTTGAATAAAAGCGATTCTACAGGTACAGCAGGAGACATTATCATGACATTGTCCACAGTCGGCCGTGAGGCTTCATTGAAGGAATCCCATGAATTGATCCAGCGCTGGCAGGACCGCTTAACAAGCCGGAATCCTTAGCTCCTCCAGAAAATATGTTTGCAAAACAGTTCAATGGGTAACTATAAACTAAGTAACCCACTACATTGCAAAGCATGCAAAGGAGGATTTCACATGTCAGATCAACTTGAAAATGAAGCGGACATCCGCAATAAAGAAAATAAAAAAGGCGATTCACTGGCGGAACGTAAAAAGATGGAAAATGGCGTGGACATTGAACCGGAGGCCGACGATTGGGTAGCCAAACCTGCGGAAACCTCTCATCCTGATCCGCTTCCTAAGAACTAACAACAGCATGCCTGTCTGACAGACTACCCTCCAAGGTAGTCTGTTTTTTGATACGAGTTCATATTGAGAAGCGGTTAGTAAATAATGTATACTGAAAATAAGTCCAACTGCGGCATTTCTTCATTCTCCGTTTCATTACAGATTTCACAGTTCTCTGGGCAATCCATTTTGCGGGGAGGAATCCTAAATGAGGAGTCGGAACGAGAACGGCCGTTATAGGCAAAAGCGCGGGGACGCGCTTGTAGGCAACCTTGAGAAAAAGTACGGTTCGGACTTTGGCGTACGCAGCGACATGAAGCTGGAGACGCTAAGAAGGCAGCATGGCGGACTGTCGTTCACACAGCTGCTCAAAGAGCAGCAGGATAAAAACTAACCGCTTTACAAGATGAACAATAGAATGGTTAACCATAGCTGCCGAAGGCTTTGAATACCAAAGCATTCGGCAGTATGTTTTTGATAGCTTTGCGTATGAGAACATAACCTGCGGGTTATGTTTTTTTGTTACAGCATTATCAGACTGTTCAGGAATAGCTGTTTAATAACAACCAGTATTTACCTTAATGGTTTCTGCTCCATACCGGGCATACTACTCCCAATTAAACCTAAAAAAGGGTGGGGGCGGGAACAATATCGATATCAAATCTGCTGTCGCTAGGACATTCCCCCGGTGCGATGCTGGCGGGAGAATATTTTTTCTATTTTATGCTGTATTCTTTTCTGGGCTGGGTGCTGGAAGGGAGCTATAATCTATACAGCCGGGGGTCTTTTCGCAAGGAGGGATTTCTCAAGGGGCCTTTCAAGCCCATGTACGGTTTCGCTCCATTGCTGCTGCTGGCGGCTAAGGATCTGCACTTTCCGCTGCTGCTCATTATATCTCTGGCCTTCATTATCCCTTCCGCTGTGGAGTTTGCGAGCGGGTGGATGCTGAAGTCCGTTTTTCATAAGCAGTGGTGGGATTACTCGGGGATGGCTTATCAATTGAAGGGGCATATCTGTTTGAAATTCTCAATGTACTGGTGGGCGTTGGCAACTGCCTGTATTTATGGTCTGCAGCCGCTTGTAGAGTTACTGTACCTACCTGTTTCCGCTGTGTGGATGTTGCTTCTGCCACTAATAGCTTTGGTGTTTGCTGCTGACCTGCTCTGGACCTGGCGGATTTGGCGGCACGGTGTAAAAGTGTTGGAGCTAAGGGAAGGGTAACAACTGAGTAATGATATTGTATATGCTATATGGAAAATCAAGGGACATTATCAGCCTTCTGGCCGATAATGTCCCTTTCCTGTTTGTAGAGACAAGGAATACATGCTAATGTTGTAAAATATAGTGAGAGAAGTCCACAAGAGCACATACGCCGGGAGGGAAAATGCGCAGAATTCCAAAGCTTAGTACCTTTGTTATCGTCCTGGAGGCTCATTCACGATTTCTATAGTGACGGCACTGAGATCCACTGGTTCGTGGACAATTCCAGAGACGGCATGGCCGCTAACCCGGGGAGAACAGAATATATATGCAAGGCAATTGGCCTTTCCGAGACGACGGAATTATACAGAGTGGAGTTGTCAGATTGCAACGGTTATGCGAAAGAAGAGACCATCAGCTTGATTTCTTTCCCCAAGGATAAAAGATAAGAGCTATTCATAGGCGCTGATGCTGAATATCGCTAGTCCACAAACAGGAGGGATACTATGCCAATATCTGAATATTACCGCGGGCTGAGGGAAAGAGCTGGGAGTGAACTGTTAATGGTGCCGTCTGTCGCGGCGGTGATCAGAAATGAGGAAGGAGAGGTTCTTCTGCTCCGCAAAGGCGGGGAACAGCTGTGGGGGCTGCCCGCAGGTGCTATTGAACCCGGAGAGACACCGTCCAGGGCACTGCGCAGGGAGGTGTATGAAGAGACTGGGCTGATGGTGAATCCGCTCCGCATCATTGGGGTATTCGGCGGAGAGAAATATACATATGAATACATCAATGGTGACCGGGTACAATATTCGGTCATTGTGTTTGCATGCTCCATCGTCAAGGGAACGCTCCGGAGTATCGACGGAGAGGCAGAGGAGCTCGTATTTTTCAGCGAGGAAGAGCTTCCGGAACTCGCCATTCCATTTCCCAGGGAGATTTTCATGAAGGGTTCTGCTGAAGAGCGGGTCATCTTCGAATAATAGACGTCAATATAATAATGAGGATGAAGGCAATGAGGGCCAAAATCATATATGCTTGTGCTGTGCTCCTGGCCATCGTCCTGGGCCTTGGCTCCAGAGTTTATGGTGACCGTCTGCCAACGTTTGTTGCCGACCATCTAGGAGATGCGCTCTGGGCTTCGATGATTTATTTCAGCTGTCGGGTGCTGTTCACCCGGCAGTCTTTATGGCTGTCACTATTGCTCAGTTTAGGTTTCTGCTTCGGAATTGAACTCAGCCAGCTCTATCAGAGTGAATGGATTAATGGCGTGCGGGATACGGTAATCGGCGGATTGATCCTCGGAAAAGGGTTTCTCTGGGTCGATCTTCTGCGATACACGGCGGGGATAATATTCGCCCATGTACTGGACTGCCTATGTAATTATTGGCATGATCGAAGCCTGAAGTCTTCCTAATACTGCCTGATGTGGAGATGAGATGGTCTTATGACAAACAGTTTAATCTTAGTGTGTATGCTGACGATGATCATTCATACAGCCGAAACGTTGTCTTATTCGGTTCGTTTTGCCGGCGTGAAGCTGAATAAAATCGCCATCGCCTTATCTCTAACCGGAATCATAGTACTGGTATCCAGAACCGCCAATATGGTTCAAGCCCCGCTCACGGCCAAATTTGTTGATCTTGCCAAAATAGATGTCAGCTTCCCTCTGGAGAATTATCTGCGGATCACCATGCTGGCTTCCTCGCTGGGTACATTGATTGCTATTGCCTTATTCCCTACCTTTGTGGGGCTGTCAGGTAGAATCATCTCCAAGCTGGAGGTCGAAGGCTCACTACCCAAACTGCTGACCAGTGTGACGATCAGCCAGCTTAAGAATACCCGCAAGTATATCCGCAAGCCCAAAGTGAAGCTGCACAGCTTTCGGTATCTGGGCATTCCGAAGAGATTTATTGTCATGAATATATTTGTTACGGGATTTTATACGGTCGGTGTACTATCTTCTTTAATGGCAGCGCATCTCGTACCAGCTCTGAGCACAACTGCTTCCCAGGCCTCAGGGTTGATCAACGGGCTTGCCACTATTATGCTGACCATCTTCATCGACCCCCAGCTTGGAATTATAACCCATAAGGCCACTGAAAATGCAGATTCCCGTGATCAGCTGGGCAAAATCTATGTTCTCCTGATGGGTTCACGATTCCTGGGAACCTTGCTTGGCCAGCTTGTGCTTTTGCCCGCAGCCCATTCGATTATCTGGCTTGTACAGCTGATCTAAAGGAAAGCCCAAGCACATATAGCCGCTGTATCCATACATAGATGATCTATTAAACGAGACGCTTCATTATATGAACCGTATAGAGTTACACACTTAGTTAGGCAGCTTGGCTTCCGCTGCACGGAGCGCAAGTGTGATCTTCTGCTCCCAGGCATACGATTGCTGGCCGAACGTACGGAGCTCGCCCATCCGGGCATAAGACGATTTCATTGCCGCTGCAGCAGTGACGGCATCGCCTGCTGCAACCGCTGCTTTATACCGCTTATCGGCTTCTGTGCGTTCTGCCTGAGCGGTGCTGGCTGCTTTGTTTTGTGCAGTAATCAGCTTCTTTAGGCCGGCTATGGGAGCCAGGGCATCCTTGGCGGGTTTGAGTTTGGCTGCTGTCCGGGCCCGGGCTTCCGTTAAGAGGGAGTTCTTCGCCTTGACCTCGGCCCGTGCAGCGGCTGCGGCCACCTTAAGCTTGTTACGCTTAATCTCCAGCAAGGTCACAGACCTCAGATTTCCGGCCTTTCGGGCTGCTGTAATCTGCTGTCCGAGTGAACTGTATTCCTCCAGCAGCGGTGAATGTTTCTTCTTCATGGCTTCGGCTTCAGCCTTCAACCGGTTTATCAAGGCGGAATCTACGGCTTGTAGCTTGAGATTTATGGCTGTGAGATCGGCATTGTTCTGCTTACGGAGTGTCTGGGTTCTTGTACTTTCAGACTTCAGAGTCGCTTGGAGCCCGGTGTAGTCGCTATACATCGCATGAATCTCTTCCAAGGAAGAGTCCCAATCCGATGCCGCTTCAGCATGGGGGATATACATGCTGAATACAGCCAGCAGTAACAGTATTCCTATCCACGTGCGGTAAAAGGCTGTGCTGCTCCTTTGTTCTGAAGAAGTTTTCCATTTCCATGTTCCCGCTATCATTCTCATCATCTCCTAAAGTATGGTCGAATAGTATGGTCGATAATAGACGCCAAAAAGCACCTCCAAGAAAGGCGCAATGGCCTGTCCTGCGAGGTGCTTCTCCCGCTTATCGTATGAAATCTGTTCTTTTACTATAGCTGGTAATCCTGAGATCGTCAACCAAAAAAAAGAACGCAGGTTCGCTTATTTTGTCTTTTCCTGCTATTTTCATGTAACTGATCCAAGAAATCTAGTAGAATAGTTCTAGAGTTTACAATAATGGATAAAACCCGCAGCAGAAGCAGTATAGACAGGGAGATGACATCGTGCAGCTTAGACATGTGAAAATCTTGGGTACCGGCAAGTATTTACCAGGCAGAAAGGTGACGGACGAGGAATTGGATATGAGGCTCGGCACACCTTCCGGCTGGGTCGGCAAAGTAACAGGAGTAGGCGTACGGCATTATGCCGGGGAGGGCGAAACCGCCTCCAGTATGGGTGCCAGAGCCGCTGAAGCTGCGCTTGCGGCAGCGGGACTGAGCTTTGCCGATATTGATTGCCTGGTCTGCACGAGCGGAACTAAAGAGCAACCCCTGCCCAGTACGGCAGTATTTATTCAACAGGCGATGGGACAGGAGGACTCCGGTGTCCCGGCTTTTGATATCGACTCTACCTGTCTCAGCTTTCTGGTAGGTCTGGATGTTATGTCTTATATGGTGGAAGCCGGCAGATACCGGAACGTGCTTCTGGTAGCTTCAGAGATTGCCTCAGCTGGACTTAATTATGAGGATAAGGAGAGTGCGGCGTTATTTGGCGACGGGGCGGCTGCAGTGGTCATCGGCCCGAGTGCTGCCGGTGATTCCTCGAAGATTCTCCATGCCTCGCTCAAAACCTACAGCAGCGGTGCACGATACTCTGAGATTGCCGGCGGAGGAACAAGGCTGCATGCTCACAAATACAGTAAGGAGAATGCCTTGCCTTATTTATTTCATATGGACGGGCAAGCCATATTCCGCAAAGCTTCCAAGCTTCTTCCGGATTTCATAAATGAAATGCTGACACAGACAGATACGCAAATGGATGATTTCCGTCTGGTTGTACCTCATCAGGGAAGCGCGATGGCAATGAGGCTGCTCCGCAAAAAGCTTGGTATTGCCGAGGACAGATTTCTCGATAATACGCCAGGACATGGCAATACCATTGCAGCCTCCATCCCCATGGGACTACATGAAGCGGTCATACAGGGGCGGGTGCAGCGGGGAGACCGCATACTGTTCATTGGCACTGCGGCAGGATTATCACTGGGGGGCATGATTATTGACTACTGATCTCCCAGACAAACCGGCAGTAAAGAATGTGCTTATTACAGGGGGGAGGGCCCCTGTGGCACTGGAGCTGTCCAGGCTACTGCGGGCATCTGGCCACCGGGTATTTGCTGCTGAAAGCGCCGAGTATCACCTGTGCAGGGTTTCCTCGGCTGTAGAATGCAGCTATCTTGTGCCCCCGCCAAGGCATCGTCCGACGGACTATATTGATGAGTTGGTGAAGCTGGTCAAAGAACTGGACATTCATGTGCTCATTCCACTGTGCGAAGAGATTTTTTATATATCAGCGAGCCTTGACCGCTTTAGCGGCTGCCGCGTGCTCTCTGCGGGACGGGAGACGCTGGCCCGTTTGCATCATAAGGGTGACTTCATGGCCTGGGCGAGGGAGCTGGGATTTACTGTCCCTGTGACACGTCTGCTAAGCAGCCCTGAAGAATGGAACAGTCAGACGGAGGAAGCGGCGCGGATGGGAGAATCCTGGGTGTACAAGCCGGCATATTCCCGCTTTGCTTCCAAAGTCATTTTGCCTGGTGATATCAGCGGAGGTCAGGAAGACCTTGCCGGATCAAGCAGGCCTGCAGCTCCGCTTGACCTTGGCCCGGCTGCTCCTTGGGTGGCTCAGCAATTTATTAAGGGAGCGGCAATATGCACTTATAGTGTTGTGCATCAAGGTGAGGTGTCCGCTCATGCTGCATATGGCAGCAGGTACAGGACGGGTAAGGCGGGGGCGAGCGTGTATTTCGAGCTAGTCGAGCATAAGGGAGCCTTTGAATGGATACAGCATTTCTCCAGAGCCACCGGATTCAGCGGCCAGATCGGCTTCGATTTCATCCAGGCGGAGAACGGCGTTTTGTACCCGATCGAATGCAACCCGCGGGCGACCAGCGGAATTCATTTGTTCGCTCCGGAGGATGGGCTGGTCCAGGCTTTGCTGAGTCCTGATATGATTAAACAGCACGTAAGCGTCAGTACACCGCGTTCAGGCAAAAAAGCAATGCTCGCCCTACCCATGCTTTCGTGTGGCCTACACCCTGGACCGGGGGGCTGGGTGAGGTGGATAAAGGCGTTCCGTGCAGCTGAAGATGTGATCTTCCGCAAGGATGATATGCGACCTTTCCGCGAGCAGCTTCGCATTGTCTACCATGCCTATCGCCTAGCCAGGCAGAATCAGATTTCGGTTACTGAAGCCTTGACAGAAGACATAGAATGGAACGGTGAATGATGGCTAGAGCACTTGTAACAGGCGCAACCGGCTTTCTTGGCCGTCATACGGTACGGAGGCTTGTTGAACTGGGCTGGGAAGTATATGGCCTCGGGCGCAACCGGGAAACCGGCGAACAGATTGAACAGGCTGGTGCTGTGTTTGTATGTGAGGATTTGCGTCAGCGTGAAGGAGCGGTCCGGGCGTGTGCCGGAATGGATGTAGTCTTCCATTGTGCGGCACTATCATCGCCCTGGGGCAAATATAGTGACTTTTACTCATGCAACGTTACAGCTACACAGAATATTGTTGAGGGCTGCATGCGGCACAAGGTCCAGCGGCTGATTCATATATCGACCCCGAGCATATATTCAAGCCGCCAAAGCCGGTTCGGCATCCGGGAAGCAGATCCGCTCCCTCCGAAACCGGCTAACCGCTATGCGGCAACCAAATTAATGGCGGAACAGGCAGTAGAGCAGGCTGCTGCCCAGGGACTAATGGCATTTATACTGCGCCCGAGGGCGATATTCGGTCCTATGGACAATGCCTTGTTTCCGCGGCTGCTCGCGGCCAATGAGGCTAAAGGTGTACCTCTGCTTGATGGTGGAGGGGCTATGATCGATGTGACCTGCGTGGAGAATGTTGTTGATGCTATGCTGCTCTGCAGCAGCGCCCCGTCCACAGCGGCCGGACGAGCGTACAATATTTCAAACGACGAGCCAATTATGTTCAAGGAACTGCTCGTGCGGCTGTTTGCCCGGCTAGAGATCCCGCTGCGTAGCAGACAGATTCCATATCGTTCCGCTTATGCAGTTGCCGGAATATTGGAGGGGGTACATACACTGCTTCCATTTCTGGGTGAGCCGATGCTTACCCGTTATTCGGCTTCGGCCCTCGGGGTCTCTCAGACACTCGATATTTCACTAGCGCGGGAAATGCTTGGCTATCATCCCCGTGTAACTATAGACGAAGGTCTTCTGTCCTTTGCGGAATGGTGGAGAGAATACAAATGATAACTTCAATCCCGGTAACGGTGTCGATCTTGTCTGCTGGATACTGCGTGCATCCTGAAGCATTGACACTGAGGGGAGGCACATTTAGATCCGTTCCTTTTCCAGCAGGGTATGCGCTGCTGAGGCATCCACAGTATGGACCGATCTTGTTCGATACAGGATATAGTGCCCGGTTCTTTCAAGAGACAGCGAAGCTTCCGGCTGCACTGTACCGTCATATTACACCCGTAGTTTTCAAGGAAGGCGAAAGTGCCGTGGAGCGGCTTCGGGAAGCTGGTATTCAGCCTGAAGAGATTCGTTATATGGTGCTCTCGCATTTTCATGCTGACCACATCGGTGGTGTCCGGGACTTCCCCCGGGCACAGTTCATTTATTTGCAGAAAGCTTACGAGTCCGTACGCAATCTTGGAACCATTAAGGCACTGCGGGCCGGGTTTCTTCCGGGCCTGCTTCCTGAAGATTTTGCTGCACGTTCTTTACCTATAGACGAGCGTTCACCGCGACGCCCGCTAGATTCCGGATTTCCCTTCAAAGATGCATATGACCTGCTGGGAGACGGAAGTCTGCTGGCGGTAGAAATGTCCGGTCATGCCGCCGGGATGATCGGCTTGTTTGTCTCTGATGGAGGGAACGACTACCTGCTCTGCGCGGATACCGTATGGTCGAGCCGTGCTTTTCGCGAGAACCGCAGGCCGCATCCTGCAGCCGGTATCATTATGTCTAACCGCAAGGAATACCGGCTGAATTTTGACCGTTTACGTCAGATTCACGAGAACTTCCCAGGGCTGAGGATTGTACCCAGCCACTGCCGCGAAGCACTGGCACTGTGGGGAACAGGCGGTGTGAAATGAGACGGCTCCTGCGGACACTATGGTATTACGGCCTTACGAAGCGGCGGCAGCACTGGAAGAACCGGGATGCTCTGGAACGGTGGCAGGAGAAGAGGATCAGACGCCATGTGGAACAGATCCGCCGTGACTCGCCTTATTACCGTGATCTGTGGGATAATATCCCAGCCGCGGACTGGCGCCGCTTTCCAATCATTGAGAAGCAGCTCATGATGGATCATTTTGATACACTCAATACAGTAGGGATTACCAAAGACATGGCTTTCGCTGAGGCTTATGAAGCAGAGAACAGCCGTCATTTTAAACCAACATTGCATGGAATTACGGTTGGTTTGTCGTCGGGAACATCAGGAAGCCGGGGGATCTTTCTTGTCAGTGAAGAAGAACAGGCTGCCTGGACGGGTACCGTTCTGGCCAAGCTGCTGCCGGGAGGACTATGGCAACGGACGAAGATTGCATTTTTCCTGCGGGCTAACAGTAATCTCTATGAATCTGTCAGACAAGGACGGCTGCAATTCCAGTATTTCGATCTGCTGGATCCGGTCGATCAGCTGGTGGCAAGGCTGGAGCAGTACAGCCCGGACATCTGGATCGCGCCGCCGTCCATGCTTCGTATGCTCGCTGAAGCGCGTCTGTCGGGCAGCTTGACGGTTCATCCACGTCGCCTGATTTCTGTTGCGGAGGTTCTGGACCCGCTGGACCGGGAGCATATCGAGCGAATCTTCGGTCAGAAGGTACATCAGGCCTACCAATGTACGGAGGGATTTCTTGGATATACCTGTGAGCACGGCACCCTGCATCTTAATGAAGATATTGTTCATATTGAAAAAGAGTATCTGGATCGTGAATCCAGGCGTTTCGTGCCGGTGGTGACGGACTTTTCAAGAAAGATCCAGCCCATTATCCGCTACCGGCTGAATGATATTCTGACCGAACGGTCTGCGCCTTGTCCTTGCGGTTCTTTGTTTACCGCCATAGAACGTATTGAAGGACGGTGCGATGATATTCTGTATCTTCCCCATTTGGAGAACGGACAGCTCGTCACGCTGTTTCCCGATTTTATCACCCGGGCTGTACTGGCTGCTTCTCCGGAGATCGAGCATTACCGGGTTATTCAGCGCAGTCCGCTGGATCTGGAAATTTCGTACCGCTCACGAGAGGGATGCTCTGAGGATATTGAATCCTTGTTAACCGGGGAATTCGCGCGTGTGTTTTCCCGTCTCAGGTGTATTCCGCCTCAGCTTCAGTTCACCGAATATAGCTTCTCTCCTGGTCCGGTGAAGCTTCGGCGGGTAGAGAGGAGCTGGAAGCTTTGATGGGCAGAGTATTTGAATACGACAGGAACAGCCTACGGGAACTGCAATGGCCGGATACGGATTATGGCCGCCATGCACAGCAATATATTTCAGCTATGCTGGAGCATCCTGCAGAACATTACTTTACTAATGTGCGTACAACCATCAGGGTAGTTGCAGTTGACGGCTTGCCTATACCCATTACCATAAATGAAGCCGAGTATACCAACTCGTATGTCTGCTCTCCCTATACGCACTATATCAGCTATGCCCATGAAGAGCTTGCTTTGCTGAATAACCGGCTGCTGGAGGGAGTCCTTGCCGCTCTTTTGCGGGGTATGGGTTTTATGCTTAGAACTGCCCGGTTTAACCGGGTGGTTCAGGTTAACAACTGGCTGCTCTCCACCAACCTGTATCCTCCGGTGAACCCGGAGCAACTGCTGAAGGTGCTGGATTATCTGCGCGCCGAGTATCCCGGTTATACGATTCTACTTCGTTCCTTAAGCAAGGAGACTTCAGGGCAATTAATGGATGCACTCAGCGGTTATGGCTGCAAATGGGTACCCAGCCGCCAGATTTATATGCTGCAGCATCCCCAGGGCTCGAAGGCCAAATGGCTGGTGAAACGTGACCGGGCTTTGCTGGATAAGCAGGGATACACTGTTGAGCCGCCTGATCGGATTACGCAGGAGGACATCTCCCGTATTGTGGAGCTATATGAGCTTCTATATATTCATAAATATTCGGAGCACAATCCGAAGTTCACCGCAGCCTACATCCGTCTGGCATTGGAGAAGAGGACACTACATATTTACGGTCTGCGTAAAAATGGCAGGCTTGACGCCGTGCTTGGCTTCTACAGCCGTGAAGGTGCGATGACGGCGCCACTGTTCGGCTATGATACTACGCTGCCCCAGTCAATCGGCCTGTACCGGATGCTGTCAGCTGTGTTGATTGATCTTGCTGAAAGCCGGGGAGAACTGCTGCATGAGAGCTCCGGGGTAGGTCAATTCAAACGCAACCGCGGAGCTGTGGCCGCCACAGAGTACTCTGCAGTATTGGATAAAGGAACACCCTGGCTGAACCGCTCCGGCTGGTCGTTTCTGGGGCTGCTGCTCAGGCGGGTAGGCATACCCTTGATCCAAAAGTTGAAGCTCTAACCGATTTGTTTTACGCTAAAGCTGCCACAGAAAGTCTTCCACTAAGTGAATTCCTTGAATCGAGGTACAGTTATGAATAACGACAACGGACAAAGCGCAGATGACATTGCCCTCATCACTGGCGCCTCCTCCGGCTTTGGTCTACTGACCGCACTGGCTCTGGCACGCAAAGGATATCAGGTCGCGGCCACCATGCGGGATCTGACCCGCCAAGGAGAACTGCTGCGTCAGGCTGAGGAAGCCGGGGTCGCAGAGCGGGTCCATGTGCTTGCCCTGGATGTTACGGACTCATTGTCCATAAAGCTTGCAATAGCAGCAGTTAAGAAGAGATTCGGAAGGATAGATGTACTAGTCAACAATGCCGGGTTTGCCGTTGGCGGCTTTGTGGAAGAGGTGAGCATGGAGGAATGGCGCCGGCAGATGGATACGAACTTTTTTGGCCTGATCGAAGTAACTCAAGCCGTACTTCCAATGATGCGCAATCAGCGGACAGGTCTGATCGTCAATGTTAGCAGCGTCAGCGGTTTAACCGGCTTTCCAGGATATGCTCCGTATGCTGCTTCCAAATACGCTGTGGAAGGTTTCAGTGAAAGCCTGCGCCAGGAGCTGCTTCCGTTTGGGATCCGGGTCGTACTGGTAGAGCCTGCTTCATTCCGCACACCGATCTGGGGCAAAGGGCTGGAGGGGATGCATACCCGCGACCAATCTCCCTATCAAGAGCAGTTGTCCCAAGTAGTGCGTTATTCCCGGCAAAGTGCCGAGACCGCACCCGAACCGGATCAGGTTGCCAGGCTGATTGCACGGATTACAGCAATGCAAGCTCCAAGACTGCGATACCCTGTCGGCAAGGGCTCCCGTCTGCTGGTGATTGGCAAAACACTGCTGCCCTGGAAAGTGTTCGAAAGGATTATTGCCAAATCGCTTAAAAACATGAAATAATTAACAGGATATATTTGGCCTGACAGGAATGGAGGTGTGTCTAGTGCCGGGTACAGTAGGACTGCATATTTGCTTTGATAAGCTTGGCCGGGAGATTGAGATTCTCGATGTGACGCCTGTAGCACGGGGCAAGTACCGTATTGAAGAAACGCCGATTTTCAACCCGTGTATTACGCTTGGAGATATCATTCGGGTCGAGGAGAAACAGGGAATTGCGTACTATGTGGAAACGGTGCAGAAATCGGGCTACATCCGATATGCCTGGCTGCTGAGCAAGGTGGCCGCAGGATCGCGTGAGATCCAAGAGTTTAAGCAAAGGATTAGAGCTCATGAGGGCAGATGGGAGCAGATCTTCGGCGGGCTGCTGGTGATCCATATTTCCAGGTTCTCTGAGATTGATGTAGAGGGCGAGATGAATCTGATTCTTGAACGTTTTGATATATAATCCGGGATCTGAAAGGAAGATATAATATGAAAAAGTTTCTGAAGCAATGGGTGCCTAGCATAGCCATCGGTATTGTTCTGTCGTTGTTTATCCGTACATATGTAGCTGAAGCCATGCGAGTTCCAACCGGTTCGATGATTCCAACGATACAGATCAATGACCGGCTGGTGGTGGAGAAAATGCTCTGGATGACTACGCTTAAGCATGGCGATATTGTCGTATTCAATCCACCGGTGCCTGGGGATGAACAGAAAAAGTATGTCAAACGCCTTATAGGACTTCCAGGGGATACTATTGAGATCAAGGACGGGGTCTTGTACAGAAACGGCGGCCAGATCGAGGAGACATATCTTCAGGAAAAGATGAACTATACGTTCGGGCCGGTCACGGTTCCCGCAGACCATTATTTTTTTCTGGGCGACAACCGGAATACGAGTTATGATGCCCATCTGTGGACCACACCCTTTGTAGCCAAAGATAAGCTGATCGGCAAAGTTCTCGTGGATGTCAATGACCTTTTCTAATGAATTGGGTAATCAACTACCACTACATTCTCAATGATCCCCTCAAGCAGCCCCACAAAATGTTGATGTGCCGGATGCGGTCCATAGTTGCGCAGGGCTTCCTGATCCGTGAAGGTCACGCGAAGCCCCAACGTATATCCATGGATATTCGCTGTTTCTTCCGTTTCGTTGATACCTGCCGTAAGCGCCTCAATCCCTGGAATAGCATTCTTCAGTGCCATAAGGGTCTGCACCAGCTGTTCTCCGGTTTCGGGCTGGTATTGCTCATTGAATCTAAAAACAACAAGATGTTCATACATAGTTAGTGTCCTCCCAGTATTTTATTTCGATTATAGCTGTATAACGGGATAAAGGATATGGTTACGTTATTCCGATTCATGAAAGGTGAGATAACATGCAGGACAAATTACCTGTATCCAGAATCAAGAATCCGCTGAACCTACGTCTGATTCTGGGGCTTGGGTTGATTTTTACAATGCAATTTTGGTTATGGAACACTGAGACGCGCAATGCGTTTCATCCCCATTCCACACTTCACCTTGTCATGGCTGTCTGGCTGGTAGTATGCGGGGTGATCCTTGTGCTGTCGATAGTGAAGGCCCTGCGGCCGGCGGCAGAAATCAAGTGGGGGAACGATTCGCTGCAAATCCGCGGTGAAACCATTTACCCACAGGGGATTCAGATGATCCAGATTGACGGACCCGACGTAGGCATCAAACCGCTTGGCAAAAAGATTGCTCCTATTCGACTTACCTTCCGTTTTATCGATAACCGTGAGCAGGCTATGAAAGAATTAACCCGCTGGGCGGAAGCGAACAGGGTCAAACTGGCCTATAAAAGATTCGTGAAATGGATGTAGCAGAGGCTAAAGTCGGGGATTCAAAATACCTATACAGGGTCAGGTTCCATGACTTTAACCATATTGTTACTTTGCCGGCTTTTGGGCTATGATCTAGTTAAGATTCAAGGAATTATTCCTATACATAAAAAGGGGTGCTGAGACTTGAAAGTTCATGTCACAGATCTTAAACACGGCGACTGTCTTCTGACAGACACTTTCAACAGTGTAGGCCTGCACGTTCTCCCTAAGAGAACCGTTATTCAGCGTGAAGAAGTCATCATCCTAATCCGGCACAAAATTGATTATGTGGATATTGAGCCGCGCCCTATTAGCACAGCCGAAAATGCAAGTGGGCTCGGTCATAATCTTAATGACAATTTCGATTTTGCAATCCAGAATTACGAATCCATTTTCCTGGAAGCTTTGGCTCATGGCTCCTTCACGCAATCCATGGTGGATGAGACACTACAGCCGCTGCTCCTGACGCTGGACGCGCAGAAAGATGTCGTTTCTTTGCTGTTATTGCTGGAGCGTGACGACATTGATACATATCATCATTCCCTGCAGGTTGGCCTGCTGTCGTACTATATCGCTGCTTGGCTCGGCCACTCCAAAGAGGAGCGTTATGAGATTAGCCGTGCGGGCTACCTGCATGATATCGGCAAAAGCCAGGTACCATTATCCATATTGAACAAAGTCGGAATTCTGACTCCTGCCGAGGAGGAAGAGCTGAGACGTCATACCACCTATGGATATGATATTATCCGTGGCTCCAAGATGGATGAGAAGACGGCACTCGTAGCACTTCAGCACCATGAATTAGAGGACGGATCAGGGTATCCGAATCAGATTCTTAAGAATGAGATTCATCCTTACACTGAAATCGTCACAGTGGCGAATATTTATATGGGGCTGACTACCTCCAGGCTGAATCAGCCAAAGCAAGGGCTCGTATCTGTACTCCGCAAGGTGCATGAGATGGGCTTCGGCAAACTGAACGGAACGGTAGTGCAGGCGCTGACGGGACATCTTCTGCCAGGATTTGTCGGCAAAAGTGTTCAGCTGTCCAACGGGGAAATCGGTATAATTGTGATGAACAATCCGCAGGACATGTTCAAACCGCTCGTCAAAGTGGACGATGTCTTCAAGGATTTGTCGCGCGAGCGCAGCTTGTCGGTTGAAGAAATAATTTTATAGTCTCAGAAATCATGAGCCATGACTGAAGGTTATCCCAGCCGTTTCGCAGCGGAAGTTCGGGATAACCTTTTTGGTTGCCAGGAATTTGAAATCAGCTGGTAGATTGGCTATGATGAATGAAAGATTAAGATAGGAGACTTAAGCATGAACACCCAGGATCAGATCGAGAAATTTAAACAGATTAAATATGAATTGACCCGTTTTATGATGATTTACAAATTTGCGCTGGAGGAAATTGAGACCAAAATTGATATCCTGAAACAGGAATTTCAGATGCTCCATGACTATAGTCCGATTGAACATACCAAATCACGGATTAAATCCCCAGAGAGCATTATGAACAAAATGATACGCAAAAATAGCGAGCTGTCGCTCGATGCGATCAAAGCCAGCATTAAAGATATCGCCGGACTGCGGATAACCTGCTCTTTTATCTCCGATATTTATCAGGTCAGTGCCATGCTGCAGAAGCAGGATGATCTGAAGGTACTGGGTGTGAAAGATTATATCAAGAATCCCAAGCCTAATGGGTATCAAAGCCTGCATTTGCTGGTGGAGGTTCCGGTGTTTTTGTCAGACTGCCAGGAGCATGTATGTGTAGAGGTACAGATTCGTACGATTGCTATGGATTTCTGGGCCAGCCTGGAGCATAAGATTTTCTATAAATACAGCCAAGCAGTGCCAGAGCATTTGACACGTGAATTGAAGAATGCAGCCGATAAAGCGTATGAGCTGGATCTGCAGATGGAGCGTCTCCACCGTGAAATTAAGGAAATCAAGGAGGCGCAAGGCGACGATTCCGATGAAGAGCTGCACCGGATCATGATCAATAACCAGCAGTTTAATTTGCCGGCCAATTTCATTAAGCTGCTAGGTGAATAATAGAGGGAATGAATGTTTTTCTGAAAAATCACTTAAATAGAGGAGATAAGAACACTTGAGCACGCATGATCATCGCCATATTGTTGTGAATCAAATCGGTTATGCCACAGAAGGAGCCAAAGTCGCTATATTCAGCGGGGAAGAACATGAATTCCGAGTGATCGATGAAGACACGGGGGGCGTAGTATATACCGGAAATTCCGGTCCCGCGGTCCAGGATAAACCCAGCGGTGCCATCGTTCGTACGGCGGACTTCTCCGGGCTTAACACACCAGGAAGGTACCATCTTGAGGGAGATAGTGGTTATATCTCTGCTTCCTTTGTCATTGCGGATAAACCGTATGGAGAACTGCAGCA
This sequence comes from Paenibacillus sp. LS-5, assembly GCF_056121505.1. NCBI lineage: Bacteria > Bacillati > Bacillota > Bacilli > Caryophanales > Paenibacillaceae > Paenibacillus > Paenibacillus sp. LS-5. The sequence goes on from NZ_JBWAVA010000006.1 coordinate 283,855, forward strand.
GGGACTTTTGAAAGCCTTTTATTATTTCCGCTGCGGTGTCGAGCTGATCGAAGAATTTGCTGGTCCATGGGCCCACGGAGCGTGCCACACGGCAGAAGGCATCGTACATGGACAACCGGAGCTGCGGATGGATAGCTGCGGCGGCTGGCATGATGCCGGAGATTACGGCAAATATTCTGGTCCTGGAGCGAAGGCCATTGCCGATCTGCTGCTTGCCTATGAGCTGTATCCGACTGCATTTACGGCTTCGATTCCGCTCCCGGAGAGCGATGGCAAGACACCGGATGTGCTGTTGGAATGCAAGGTAGAGCTGGATTGGCTGTTTAAAATGCAAGAATCGGGTACAGGCGGAGTATATCACAAGCTGACTACTTTGAACTTTCCTGATCTTGATGTGATGCCCGAGGAGGATACGGCTGCTCTATATTTTTCACCAGTCTCGGCTACTGCTACAGGAGACTTTGCCGGTGTGATGGCGATGGCGGCAAGGGTATATGAGCCTTACGATCAAGGCTATGCAAGTAAGTGCCTCGCAGCGGCTCAGGCTGCATGGGGCTGGCTGGAACAACATCCGGAGATGCCCGGGTTCACCAATCCGCCGGAGATTACCACCGGAGAATACGGAGACGGAATGGACCGTGACGAGCGTTTCTGGGCAGCGGCTGAGCTGTACCGGACAACAGGTGATGAGGTCTATCACCAGGCGGTTCAGGCACTGGCTGAGCTTTCTTTTCCGAAATACAGTCTGGGCTGGGCAGATATGGGCGGTTATGGAACATTGGCATATCTATTAACCGGAGAATCTGCAACTGAGAAGGGCTTATATACTTCACTTAAGCAGGGGCTGTTGGCTGAAGCTGACCGTCTGGTGCGGCAGAGCCGGGAGGATGGCTACCTCATTTCCTTACTGGAAGAGGATTATATATGGGGCAGCAATATGCTGGTTATGAATAACGCAATGCTTCTGCTGGCGGCTGAGCATTTCAGCGGGGAGACTGTCTATAGCGACTGTGCGCTGGATCATCTGCATTATCTGATGGGCCGCAATGTGCTGGACATCAGTTATGTGACCGGGTTCGGCGACCGTCCGGTTATGCATCCCCATCATCGTCCTTCTGTTGGAGACGGTGTGGCCGATCCGGTTCCCGGCATGGTATCCGGCGGACCGGACCGCGGGCTGCATGATGAATATGTTGTTCAGCATCTGCAAGGCAAGCCAGCCGCACAGTGCTTCGCCGATCATGATCTCAGCTATTCTACGAATGAGGTTACAATCTACTGGAACTCCCCGGCTGTGTTTGTGACGGCACGGTTTAATATGTAGGGAATAAGACGGGTGCGGCATTGCACGCAGAAAGGGGGGCGTGAGCCCAGTGAACTCTAATCTACCAGATATCGAACAATTACGTTATCCCATTGGTCCTTTTGTTAGCCCGGGACAGCCGACGGCGTCAGAGCGCAAACAATCCATTGACGAAATCCGTAACATAGCGCAAGTGTTAAGAGCAACCGTACTGCCACTCACGATCGAGCAGTTGCATACGCCCTATCGCCCAGGAGGCTGGAATGTGAAGCAGGTGGTTCACCATCTTGCCGACAACAATATGAATGCTTACCTGCGCTTTAAGCGGGGACTCACCGAAGAAGCGCCGGAGATTCCTACCTACCGGGAGGAGCTTTGGGCTGAGTTAAGTGATTATTATGAGGAGCCGATTGAAACTTCACTTGCACTGCTTGAGAATCTGAACCGGAGATTTGCAGGACTGCTGGATTCTCTGGAAGAGGAACAATTTCAAAGAACTTTTAGAAGCCTTATGCTGGGTACGTTGACTTTAGATACAGCAATTCAGCGATACAACTGGCATAACCGACATCATCTGGCCCATATTACTTCATTGATTGAACGAAGCGGCTGGTAACTCTAGAGAACAGAAAGAGCAAGCGGATACGGGAGCAGTTCCCGCCGCTTGCTCTTTTCGGATGTTTGCACATGGCGGCCGGTTTGCCATTGAGGCTCCACTTAGCCGTCCCCCAATTGTGCCCGCAGTGCAATGTTTTGGAAATATTAACGGTCTAGACTCTGTTTGCCGATCGTATATAATGAATACCAAATGGACCTGCCGGCAATGGCTGCCCAGTAACATAAGGAGGCTGAGGAATGTCTAGACTGGGAGAAGCAGGACACACACACAAGAAACTCAGTCTGACCCTATTGTTGATTGGTCTGGTCACATTGGTGGTTGTTCTGACTTCAACGATCCTGCTTACAGCTTCTTTTCAATCGAAAAAAAATTCTCTAACCGAAACGACCCTGAATTTAAATCTTACCAACGCTGAACGCATGAGCAAGACAGTGGATTCACTATTCCGGTCCATGCGCAGCAGTATGGAGTACAATGCGGACACACTTTCCCGAATCCAGAGGGAGCAGCCTGAACAAGTGGACGATTACCTTGAATGGATGCGGAAGAGTAGCACCTATTTCAATTCAATTCTCTTGGTTGGCGCAGATGGGATCATCCGCAATACTTCACCGGCAACCCTTGAAATGGCAGGCAAACCGGTTGTTTCCCCGTGGGCTCTGGAAGCGCTTCGGCTTAGAACTCCATATCTCTCGGAGCCGTATACCTCTGCTTCAACCGGAAGAATGATTGTTTTTATGAGTGAACCCATGGTTGACTCGGAAGGACATTATCTTGGTCAATTGGGCGGGACTATTTATCTGCAGGATAACAATATACTGAGTATGATATATGGTAACGATAATGAAGTTGACCATACAGGCTCCTATTATTATATTGTCAGCGCGGACGGTCATCTGATCTTTCATCCGGATAAGGGAAGGCTCAACGAGGATATCAGCAGCAATGAGATTGTACAGGAATTAATGCAAGGACACAGCGGGCAAAGGCAAGCAACCAATGTAAAAGGTATCCCTATGCTGGCTGGTTATTCGAACGTTCCGGCCAATGGCTGGGGAGTGGTTGTCGTATCTCCTGTTAGTTACATTCAGGATGAGCTATGGAGCCAATTCCGCAAAACCCTTGCCTATACTTTGATCCCTTTTGTGATTCTCCTGATGCTGGTGCTTGTATTGGCGCATCAATTAGCCAGGCCCTTTGTCATGCTAGCTGATCTGATGAACAAGGTGGGGAAGGAAAAGGCTGAGCTCCCTGTACTGAAGCCGCATTGGAACCGGGAGGCGGATCTTTTGACCAAAGCGGTGGCCATTGCCTGGAGAGATATTCAGGAACAGACCGATCAGCTCACCCAGGAAGCGATGACGGATAGTTTGACAGGACTTCCCAACCGCAGATCCCTTGAAAATACGATGAATCAGTGGATTGCCGCGCAATTTTCTTTCTCTGTGATTGTACTGGATGTCGACAAATTCAAATTTGTGAATGACACTTATGGCCATCTGGCAGGGGATGAGGTTCTGAAGCAGGTTGCGGGTATACTGAAAGCGAGCATTCGTCCAGGTGATGTCTGTTGCCGCTTGGGCGGGGAGGAATTCGTAGTACTTCTCCCGCGAACTAAGGCTGGCGATGCCTATTTAGTTGCGGAGCGAATCCGTAAAACGCTCGAAATCTGTGATGTTCCGCTGGCGATGAAGGTAACCTCCTCACAGGGGATTGCCCATTATCCGAGCGACGGGAGCTCACTGGAGGAACTGCTGAAGCAGGCGGACTATGCGATGTATTCAGCTAAGAAACAGGGCAGGAACCGGACGATTATCGCAGGTGAATAAATGTGAAAGCATCTTCCACAAGGAAGGTGCTTTTTTTTGAGCTGGAAAGGATATCCCCTATGCTAAGAATCGACCGCTTATTCTTCAGTGTTCCGTCTCTGCGGGCTTCAGCTGGAGAAAATCATTCACCTGGGCCTGGGCGGGTACATATCCTATTCCAAGAACGCTAAAAACCGGATTTGCGGAAGGGAAGGATACCCAGATGACTTCATACATGGATTACAAATCACCGAATACACAATTCAGCTATGATGTGAACTGCAACACAACGTTTAAGAAGGATGACTGTAATTATATCAATACGCTGTCGATTAAAGAGCTTAACACGCTGGAGAATACCTCTCTCCTTGATATTTTTCTCAGCAAGTCTAACGTAGTGGAACCCCATTACCATCAGAATGCGGCTGAGCTGGTCTACTGTATTGCTGGTGAAGCCGTCGTCTCCTTGATCAATCCATTTACCAATGAGCTGCTGCATTTCCCCATTACACCGGGCCAGGTGGCGAATGTACCGCAAGGGTGGTGGCATTATGAGGTGGCTACAACCGATTGCACGCATTTGCTGGCAATATTCAATGCCCCTATTCCGGAAGTCATACTGGGCTCCGATCTGCTGACGCTTACACCACCCAAAGTGCTTGCCCATACGTATTGTATGAATGAAGCTGAACTCAAGGAAGCGCTGGCACCGGTGAAACCGGGAACCTTTATTGGACCGCCTGCGGGTTGCTGTGAACCTGGCAAGACAGAGGGAGTGAATGCTGCACACGCGAATAATATGGCTCCATACATGTATCCTCAAGCTCCGCAATTGCTTCAGCCCTTTGGCTACCAGCCTACACCTGCACATGGATATTACGACCAGCCGTATGTTCAGGAGTACCGTCAGCAGCCTTATGTTCAACCTTATCCAGGTATTCAGAATGTTTGAATAGAAAGTACCGGCTGAACGCTTAGTGCTTGTGAACAGCATAACGCAAGGCCGGAGTACTAGACGGATTCAGACCAAACAAAAAGCCACCCGGGAAATACTGGGACTGCACCCTGTTTGTGAGACAGTGATCAAAACACCTTGCAAGTTTAAGCAGCCAGTCGCCGAAAATCTACCG
>NZ_JBWAVA010000007.1:0-232807 GCF_056121505.1 Paenibacillus sp. LS-5
CCGGCTACCGCCATCTTAAAACACCTACAGAAATAGGCCAACCAGAAGTTTTCCGGTTGACCTAATAATACGAAAAGACACCTGCACAGATAAAGCATGTCTGTACAAGTGTCTTTCTCATTTTCCCGTATTGTCCTGCATTACCCGCATTGCAATCTACGAATCTCTCTCCGGGTGTTTGTCGTCATCAACAGCCTGACAATCAAAATACTCATTGATCAGGGCATCCAGCTTCACCGATTGGCTGAGCACCCGGGGATGCTGAATCCCATGCTCCAAGGCCAAGGTATGTAATTCTTTTCTGGCGTGTTCAATCTGTGCCTGATGTTGTCTATCTCCCATAGCGGCCTTCCCTCCCGAGCATGGATTGTACCAGTCGAACAAACTTATGGATCAGCCAGCCGAACATCGCCACAGCCATCATATCAAAGCAGACGTTGAACAGAAACAAGTGCTTCCCGATATCGGCCCTGCCATCCCCCAGAATCGGAACCAGGAACGAAAATAGTCCAATCAGCCCCAGCAGCATCAGCAGTTCACCCGCGATCCGTCCACGCAAATCCCGGCTGCGGAAATACTCGAAGAGGACTCCGGCATAATAGAGAAGATAGAAAACAGCCAAAAAGCCTAGTGAATGCGGAAGAACCTCTCTTTTGAACTGGCTCCAGGTGCTGTACGTATAGGATAAGGTCTTCTCCGGCAGCCCCTCTGACTTCTCATAGTTTCCCAGATAATAAGGACGCAGGTCCATACTGTTCCGGGCAGCATATTTCATGCCGTCTATTAGCCGTGAGGGATTCTTAATATAGAAGAAAAGCACATCCTTATGGGAGACCCGGTCGTAGAAATCTGCCTGAAGCGACGGATCATCCTGTTTGATAGCCGTACCAGCCTCGAAATAATTCGTTCCCGCCAGCACTTCCAGCTTCTCCGGCAAGCCCAGCTCGCGCAAATCCCCCAACACATCCGGCGATTGGTTCAAAATCCCGAAAAACACGGTCTGATACAGATTGATATGCTTCAGTTCCTTGGGCGCAGCCACATACATGATTACAGAGACAAGACACACCGCCACTGCGAACCGCATCGCCAGCTTGCGCCAGTTCCCCGTTCCGTTCAGTGTCATAAAACGCAGAAAGATTAGTGAGAAGGCGATACCGACCGGCGCATTCTGTATTTTGGAGCAGATCAGAAACAGGACAGCGATAAAAAACAGCGTCAGGCCTTTGGTGGTCGGGCGCTCCTGTAGGGACAGCCTCAGCCCCAGCGCAAAGGTAAGCAGCATGGCCACCATCGACACCGGCTCACCGAACAGTGAATTGAAGTAAGCCAGATACCCGATATCATAAAATACGAATAACATTCCTGCGCCTAGCAGCAGTCCTGTAATATAAGAGCTTCGCATCCCTATCTTCACTGTCAGCCATGTGGCGGTCAGCAGCAATAGTGCATACACCGCCGCCAGAAGACGGATATCAAAGTAACTGCCGTGCACCAGCCCGGCCAGCAGTCTTGGCACCAATACCAGTACAATCTGCGAGGAAGGGTAGAAGCCCTCGAATAAATTTTCATAGGAAAATCTGGAATGGCTGAAGCTGAAAAACCGGTCGGCATAACTTTCCGCAGCATTATAATAATCCAGTCCTACTGTGCTCATCATCCGCTTGAAGTCGCCATTGTCGGCAACCCCCACGAACGGCTGCACAAACAGCAAATAAATAATCAGCCCACAGCCTGCAAGGACAATGAGATTTTCTGCTTTGATTAATCGTTTCATCTTTTCCCCTTACCGCTGCGGAAGCAGCTTCACATATTCGTCCGATAAGCCCATCAGCTTCAGAATATAATCATAATCCCCTTGATATTTGCTGTAATCCGCCACAGGCTCGAGCGTATCCAGCGACACCGCCTTACCATCTACGAAACCCTTGCCCGGCACGAACATAATCTCGTCATTGAAAAAAGTCCCTGTCGGCGAATAATAGCGCATCCCCACCACGTTGCGGTCAATATTAAGCAGGTCATGTCCAAATGCCGTGAACCCCTCCTGCTTCAACGATACGCCGAGCAGATTGGCAAGGGTAGGCAAGATATCGAGCTGCCCCCCAGTGCGCTCTACAACCCGGCCCTTTGCCATTCCCGGCGTATGAATAATAAACGGGATGTTGAAGCGGCTGATCCGGGAATCGTAAGGGATCCCGAGTGCCTCCTCCACCTGCTCCGGCGGAACATCCTGCGGCTGCAGCCCGAAATGGTCACCGTACAGCACCAGCACAGTATTCTCCCAGAGCCCTTTTTGCTTCAGTCCTTCGACAAGTGTTCCTACAGCGTAATCCGTATAGTTGATGGCCGTCAGATAGTCACCCAGCATCGTATTCTGCAAATGTTCCGGCAGGGTGATTTTTTTGAAGGCATCCGGGATTTTGAAGGGATGATGACTCGAAGCCGTCACCAGCTGGGCATAGAAGGGTGTTCCCTTGGATTGCAGCGCAGCCAGCTTGTCTAAGGCCGTAATATAGAGCTGCTCGTCGGAAGCGCCGAAGGCATTGAAATGGTCATTTTTGAAGGCACCCTTGTCATAATAACCATTGAAGCCCAGCGCCGGATACAGCTCATTGCGGTTCCAGAAGCCAACCTTGTTCACATGAAAAGTATACGCCTCATAGCCTTTATCCCGTAAAAGACGCGGCAGACTCGGCAGCACCCGGTCTCCGAAGCCGGTGGACATGGCAAGCGAAGCAATCGGATAAATGGAGGTATTGCTCATAAACTCGGCATCTGAAGTGTTGCCCGCCCCAATCTGCTGGTAGACATGCGGAAAATAAATTCCTTCCCCGGCCAAACGGTTCAGCACCGGTGTCAGCTCCTGCCCGTCCAGCGACTGATGCAGCGGGAAATTCTGAAAAGCTTCCATCTGAATAACAATTACATTCTTACCCTTTTGCGAACCGAATTCATCGGGGATTGTTCCTGCAGCCTTACTGCTATAAGGATAAGTAGTCTCAAGCGCGTTCACCTTGGCAATGGTATCCTTGATATCCCCTGTACCGATGAGGCCGCTGTCCTCCTGGGATTTCATTACTGCGAACACCTCATAATTCAGGAACCCTGCGCTCTCCGCCTGTACCAGCTCGTTGGTAATTCCGCGCGCCGCGTGAATGGAGTAGGCTGACAGCGAGCCGCCGCCTATAATCGCAACCAGAATAACGATCCACTGTACTCTTCGTGCGCCCGGTGAGACAAAGCGGCGCAGCGGCCGGGCTGCCCCTCTGCTCCATCTGCGGAACAGCCAGTAGACAAACATGACCACCAGATCCGCAAAAAACAGATAGTCCACAATCTGGATCGTAGACTCTACGCTCTCTTTTACCTGAAAGACCTGATTCAGCTCATACAAGGCCAGGTAGGTTGGAACCGAGCCAAAATGATTAAAATACACACTGGCCGCAAACAACACCAGCGACATCAGTCCGTTGAATGCCCAGTACACCCCCGTCTTCAGCCGGGCCGGAAGGACCAGGGCCAGAATCCCCAACAGCAGCAGCACCGGAGCCCAATCCGCTGCAATCCATTCCCAGGCAATCCGGTCAAAAAACAGCCCCCGCAGCAGCAGCAGCTTCAGCCAGATCAGCCCTGCCACGATATAGAAATGTGCACCTACCCGCACAGGCTTACTCTCGTTCATAACTTCCCCTCTTAACTTTTAGATGATTTTTGTTAACCCAATTCTCTTTTTTTGTAAAATCTCAGATTTCTCTAGTATAACAATAGTTCCATGGGTTATCAAAAAAAGGACGCCGCCTTTATGGGCAAACGTCCCTTCATAACATCTATTAGGTTCGACTCATCTTATCATTCTGTAGTGCCGATCAGCCGCCCCATACTGTAGAATATTCCGTCATAGTTAAACGAGGCGTTGATACGAAACTGACCTCCCGGGCTCTCAAAAGTAATGTTCCCTATCGTTTTGTGAACGATCGTATAATCCTCCAGACGGATACCGAACAGTTCATTTGCAATAGCGGCGGCCGAGCGCTGAAGCTTGGTGTTATCCATAGCCAGCAGGTTCGTGTCCTGCTCGCCACGAATTCCGGAATCATAGGACCCTTCGCTATATAAGGTGTCATCCTCTACCTGCAAGATTTGATGTGTGGCATAATCCATCATCACTGTGGAAGGCCCATTTTCATCTTCTCCATAGGTGAAATTGATTACATCCCATGTCGCACCCATACCCCGTGTAATCCGATACAAGTGATCTTCACCCTCGCCTCTAAGCAGCTTCAGGGCCTGATCTGATTTCTGTAGCACCTCAACACCCACCTCTTTAGCGTCCAGGTTGAGGGTCGCCCCGGCATAAATGCCGTTTGCATAATCGATTTGTCCTTCTTTTCCGAGGAGAACCTCATGGATCTGGACGGCATCAGCTTCTTGCCAGAGCACTACGTTCCTCTTAAGCCCGGTAACTGTAAACTCCCCCTTATACCCGCTGTCCCGAAGTTTCCCGGTGGCATCGCTGATCAGGTTTGGATCGATATCTTCAAGGCTATAAAGAGCGTTCATATTCCAATCCATCACTTCACCGGTCTGTGTATTCATTCTGAAGGTGCTAGGAGATGTCATATCTCCAAAAATAAGCCGGGCCTCATTTATTCTATCCATCCGCTCCAGACTCACAAAAGAAAGCTTCTTCCCAAGCTGCTCCTGCATAATGCGCTCGGCAGTCTTGCGGAGCCCGGCATCGGTTAGGTCGGGGGGTTTCACCTCCTGATAGAACAACCCCGCCTGTCTGCCTTCCCCCAGAAGTCCTTTCTGCTGGAGGAAGGCTCCGGTTCCGGCCAACAGCAGAAGGATCGCAGCCGCTATGAAGCTTAATCGCAGCTTATTACTCACCCGCTCCGGGACCAGTGCACCGCTTCGCACACGCATAATGACATTATCGGCTGCCGTATCCGTGAACCTTGATTCCCGGAATGGACCCTTCCGAGCATCTTCATACCACTCAGGCTCCCGCTCCTTCATCATTCCATCCCCCTTAATTTCACCTGGATCTTATGCCGCGCCCGGTGCAGCCTGGATTTGACGGTTCCCGGTGAGAGTCCGGTTAATCCGGCGATTTCCTGAATAGACAGCTCCGCTTTCAGATCCAGCACCAGTACCTCGCGGAACTTGTCAGGAAGCTGCATGATCACGTTCCAGATCTCATCCATCCGGCGGTTGCCGAGGTACTCCATCTCCGCAGAGCGGGTTGTGCCCAGCAGTTCATCAGGGAAGCTATTCTTGGCAGGTTCAGCATGGGTCATCATCTGGACACCGCCCCAAAGCCCTGACCGGAAGAACCGCGATTTGCGGTAAGAGAATACCGTATTCCGGGCTATGGTGAACAACCACGCCTTAAAGGACGAGGAGCCCCGGTAGGTCCCTATCCGGTAATAACATTTAATAAATACCTCCTGCGCCAGGTCGTCCGCTATATCGGCGCTTTTGGTAAGGTAATAAATATAATTCCATATCTCACCGCCGTAAAAATCCATAATCTTCCTCAGCTGTTCTTCGCTCATGGCGGCCGCATGCACCAGCTGCTGGTGTTCCATATCCCATCCCAGTTCCAACGCCTTCACCTCACTTGATATGACCTTAATTCTAATGGAAAGGTTCCCGAAATCACTAAAAAAGACAAAAAAAAGCAGAGGGCCTCTCCCCTCTGCTGTTACATCGTTAGCGGATATATTAGACCAGCGATGTGTGTGCCAACAGTCTTTTAATGGAACGGTTGGCTTCATGCAGCACCGTGTCCTTGTCTACAGTCTTCAGCAGACCTTTATCCATAAGGATGTCTCCGTCGATAATCGTGGTTTCCACATCCGCACGGGTGGCAGAATAGACAATACGGGAGATCGGATCTACATCAAAAGAGGGGAAGGTGTGGAAGTTATAGAGATTCAGGATCGCCAGATCCGCTTTTTTGCCGACTTCAATGCTGCCGATCTGATCCTCCATGCCTACGGCTCGGGCTCCGCCAATTGTCGCCATCCGGAACACACTTCTTGCATCCATTGTGGTCGGCCCATGCTGCGGCTTCTGAATCATGGCAGCCAGCCGCATTTCATTGAACATATCCAGGTTGTTGTTGCATGGAGCACCATCTGCGCCAAGGCTGAGATGGATATGGTCATGCAGCATGGCCGGTGTATCGGCGATACCGGAAGCCAGCTTCAGATTAGAGCCGGGACAATGACTGACATGAACGCCTCTGTCGCGCAAAATCCGCCGCTCCTCCTCATCCACCCAGACACAATGCGCCAGAATCAGGCGTTCATTCGCCAGCCCCAGATGATCCAGATAGACGATGTTGCGCATCCCGGTCATGGCCTGAACGATCTCGATTTCCCCCAAATTCTCAGAGGCATGCGTATGCACCTTAACCCCGTAACGCTCCGAGAGATCGCGCACCTCCCGCAGCAGTTGCTCCGTACAGGAGATCACAAAACGCGGCGAAAATGCATACTGAATCCGTCCACCGCCGTACCCGTTCCATTTTTCAAGCAGATCCACACTCTCCTGCAGCGAAGCCGCCGTCTCCTCCTGCAGCGCTGCGGGTGCATCGGCGTTCTTCTGATCCATCATCACCTTGCCAGACAAGGCGCGGATACCGCTCTTCGCAATCGCCTGAAACGCAAAATCCGTATGATTCACCGTCTCCATATCCACAATGGTCGTCGTGCCGCTGGAGATTAGCTCCCCAATTCCCAGCATGGCGGAGTAGTAGAGCGATTCCTCGTCATGCGCCGCTTCGAGCGGCCAGATCCGCTTGCGCAGCCAGTCCATCAGCTCCAGATCATCCCCTTTGCCCCGGAACAGTGTCTGGCAGAGGTGTATATGAGTCTGGACAAAACCGGGGATGACTGTGCGGTTCGTGGCATCAATCACCCGTTCATCCCCCTGTGCCGCAAGTCCGGTGCCGATCTCGGTAATCAGGTTTTCCTGGATACGGATATCTCCATATATAATTTCTTCCTGCTTGTTCATAGTGATAATCTCTGCGTTCTTGATCAGAATGTTTGCCATCTTCGTCGTCCCCCTTGTCTTCTGCCATCCTTAGCTGCCGTTAACACAAAAAGGCCACAAAAATATGCCAAGGCATATTTTCGTAGCCAGAAATTTACGGTTCCCGGTAGAGACCCTTAAACCAATTATTAAGGATATACGAAAAAAAGGATTATTCAATTGCTTACTGAATAACCCCATCATAAATGAATGACAACTTTATTGTCAATAAGAGTAAGATAAAATAACACTAAATATTTTTTTCAAGAGTTAACATGTAAATAATCGATTGGATAACTCTAATTGTGTTAGTTTATCTATCACTAAATATCAATCTATTGCTTGTCCACTTCACTCGGAACCCCGACTGTTATCTTTTGCAGGCTTGTCCATTATTCATCACCGGATGCCAGCACTTTCTCGAACACAGGAAAGTTCGCTGTCCGCCCCGGAAAATCCACTTCGCCTCTGCGTTCATAGCCAAGGGATGAATACAGCGTCAGTGCCCTGTTATTCTTGGCATAGGTATCCAGCCGTATACTGGTATATCCGCCGCTATTTGCATACTCTTCAGCAAAAGCGATCAGCTTGCGGGCAATCCCTTTGCCCTGAACCTCCGGATGAACGGCCAGCCGGTGCATCATCAGATTCGGCCCCTTTGCCACCAGCCAGTCAATCGCTTTATATTGCTCTGCCTGGTTTTCGTCCAGTACAATGATTCCGGCAATGGCGCCCTGATCCACACAGACATATAAGGTACCGTCAGCAATATCCTTCCCTATAACCTCACGGTTGGGGTAAGTATCATCCCATTGATCGCTTCCGCCCTCCTGCATGACCTGTACACATTTGGCAATCAGCTCCATGATCTCTCCGATCTCATCTTCTTGAGCAATGCGTATCTCATTCCCACTCATGTACATCCCTGCTTTCCTATCGGCATTTGAACCTGGTAGAGATTCTGTTAAGAAGTCTACCATATCCGGGAGTGAGCTCGATAGTGCAGGGTAATCCGCAGGCTCTATAGAGGCGGCAGACATCTTATGCCTCTACAGAGCCGCTCATTCTGTGACTCCGCGCGGATTAGCCAAGCTCCAGCTTATGCCCGTCCTCGAAGCCCTTGGCGAAACCTGCATCGAACCCCACGTTGTATGCTTCGGTGTAGCCCTGCTGAAAGGCGTCTCCCGGGGGCATTTCCGGAGGGACGCCCAAATCCGGGGGGAGCGGTACCACCTGCGGCACGGGCGGAGCCTCAACAGCGGCTACTACCTGTACCGGCGGCTGAATGACATGCACCCTCCGGGCGATCCGGCGGCGGAGCCTTCTTTTTCTGCGCAGCAAGAGACTTCTCTTGGTCTTGCCCGTACGGCGGATTAAACCTCTGCGCGTTTTGCGCAAAGGCCCTTTGCGGACTCTGGCTTTGCGCGACAGCAGTATGCGTCTGCGGGTTCTGCCGCCCGAGCGCAGCTTTCCAAGTTTCTTTTTCTTCATCCTTCCACTCCTCCTGTACTCCTTGTACTTCCAGAGGTACCGCCTGCGCAAGCCGTACTCAGCCAAGGCGCAGCAGGAATTCCCCGTTTGGGCCGGTGCAGCGAAATACCGGACATCATCCGGCACATCGCGCTTTGATATTGGCTTAGAATCCGGATATTGTCGCTCAGCTTGCGGGCTGTCAGCTCCGATTGCCCTGTAACCTCGGCGATACTCTCCAGGATGGCCGCAAGTGCAGCCTGACTGCGGGCAATGGAGCGGATCATCTCCAGCTTGACGGCATGTTCAGAGAGCAGCCCGCCGCTCATTTGCTGTCTTCCCCAAAATCAAATCCTTCGCCGGACATACCGCCGAACCCTTCGCCGCTTTCTTCACCGCTGCCCAGCACCGCTTTTAGATTGCTGTACAGTCCGTTCTCCAGCTTGGTCAGCCCCTCTACCATTTCCACGATCACCTCATGAATGGAGATGGATTCCTTCAGCTGTTCTTCATGGGAGTCGAACGCTCTAGCGTGGATATGATGCTGTGCCCACTGCTTCACTTTTTCCGCTTCCACCGCTTTAGCCTCAAGGATCATCGCGATGTTCCACTGAATAGTGGCGGACGACTCCAGCATCTGCAGAAAAGCCTTTTCTCTGCTCATCTTCCACCTCCTGCTCCTTAAGCGCTACTCTTCTTCCTGGCCGCCCAGTTCCTTGATCACCCTGCCTACCCCTTCAGCCATCGCCTCTTCGAGGTCAGCGATTGCGTTCAGGTAGGCAATAATATTTTTGTTAACCTGACCCGTGCTCTCCACCAGCCCGCTGAATCCGCCAAAGTCAGGCTCCACATCCGGCAGATCATGGACAATTTGCGACATACGGACGGCTACGTGGCGTTCGGCATCGAGAATCCGCGCCATCTGTTCGTGCGTATGGGCCATGTGCTGCAGGACCTTCGTTATTTTACTCTGCACCTTCATGTCTCCTTTGCTCAAACGCCCTGCTACAGCATATGCGGCAGAAGCCCCCACGGTGCGCGCCCTTACTGTAGGTTACCGCGGAATAGCTGGGGAGGAGGCAGGGGGTGGCGGGAACGGCGGACTGGTAATTCGGCACATTCATAGGGATGTTAAATATTGACAAATGTTGAATAGCGATATTATGCTGAGAGTGGATTTTAACCTTTTTACATAAGAATCTCGGAAGCGGCAAGAGCGGAACAGGAGGTATTTCTGTTGAAAATCACAAGCGGCCGTTTGGATTTACGGCCTTTAACACTGGTAGAGCTATCCTTGGCAGGAATCAACTATGCCGGGCTGGAGCAGACTCTGGGCCTGAACCCCAGTGGTACGGAGCTGGACGATGAAATGCAGTATGCCATGCAGATCCGGTACTCCAAAGTAATGAAGGACCCGCTCAACTATCCGTGGCTGACGAACTGGGCGGTTATTCAGCGGGAAGAGCAGCGCCTGATCGGCTTCATCATTCTCAAAGGCTGCCCTAATGATCAGGGCGAAGTCATCCTGGGTTATCTCATCCATGAGAGCCACCGCAGACAAGGCTACGCTACGGAGGCTGTGCAGTGTATCTGCGACTGGGTCTTCAGCGATCCCCGGGCACACTGGGTTATTGCTGATACGGAAAAAGATAACACCGCCTCGCACAAGGTGCTTGAGCACCTAGGCGCACACAAGCACCGGGAAGCGGATGGGCTGATCTGGTGGCGGATCGCCCGGCCTGCTGCCCCGGCTCCTGCAGAGAGCGGGGTAGCGGGCCGGTAGCCGGGTAGCCGGGCTGCTGAAACTGCGGGAGATGAGGCGATAAGTATACGTGGGTGCAAAATCGGGTCGGTGCCAATAACGGCATTCCTGCCGTTATCAGCACGCCGACGGCATTTCCAGCTAAAATTCAGTTGCTGGAGATTGGCATATTGCGCACGCAAAAAAACACGCGCCTCACGGCAGCGTGTTTTTCAGCTTTTCTCCGGCTTCATAAAGAGACTGGAACGTTCCTGCGTCACTCCACCATTCCTTGAGCACATCGTAGCTGAGTCTACGGTTTGCTGCGTAAATGTTGTTCACGTCGGTAATCTCAAGCTCCCCTCTCTTGGAGGGAGATACGCGCCGGATAATATCAAATACAGCCTCATCGTACATGTAAATGCCGGTTACGCAATATGTTGACTTCGGATGCTCCGGCTTCTCTTCGATATAGGCGATCAAGCCGGTATCCTGACTGTCGAACACCGGGACGCCGTATCTTCTCGCATCCTCTACCGGTTTCAATAAGACCTTGGCAGTCCCCTTAGGCTGCTGCAGATACCTCTTCATATAAGGCATCAGATCATCCATAAAAAGATTGTCACCAAGCAGCACAACAAACCGCTCACCCGGGAGAATGAATCCCTCCGCTAGCTCCAGTGCCTCCGCAATGCCACCGGCAGCCTCCTGAATTTTGTAAGTCAGAGAGACGCCAAACTCTGCGCCGCTGCCTAAAAAATCCGTATATTGCCCCGCGGACTGCTTGCTGATGACCAGGAGAATATCGGTTATGCCCCCCCGGCGCAATCGGTCGATACCGTAACACACCATGGGATATTTGCCGACCGGAAGCAAATGTTTGTTCATAAGCCGGGTCAGCGGATATAGCCTTGATCCTGTTCCGCCCGCCAGTATGACTCCTTTCACTTACTTTCCTCCTTTTTATCTGTGGCTTTAGCCTTTGGGTCAACCGTTTAGATGAACTGTGCAGGATCTATGCTCCATTTATCCATAAATATCCTGCGCCCCCGTTCCACCAGCTCCTGAAGCCCGGAGGAGTAGACCTCCTTGAAGCTGGCGCTTCCTTCATGATGCACAAGGCAATTCCCGGCGATCAGCAGACGGTAACCCCGCAGCCGGGCGCGGTAGCAGTAATCATCGTCCTCATAATGTCCGGGAGAGTACCGCTCATCCAGGAGTCCAATAGTGTCCATCAGCTCTCTTTTTAATAAAAAGCATAGACCGACCAGCCGCCGTGTTTCTCTCCACCCGAGAAGACCTTGAAGACTCACCCGCTGAGCCTCAGCATGGAATTCGGAGATATTCGCGTATGACGTCGCCACCTGCTGCCGGCCGCTGGCATAATTCGTTACAGGCCCCACGATGCCGATGTCCGGTGCACTGTACAAAGCCTGCTTGAGGTTCTCCAACCAACCCCTCGGTACAATAACGTCATTGTTCAAAAGCAACAGTTCATCCCCTGAGGCCAACTGCAATCCCAGATTACAAGCCACCGGAAATCCCCGGTTCTCTGGAAGTGAAATAAAGGTCAGCTTATTCTCACGGCAATAAACATCGGTACCATCCGTTGAGGCATTGTCGACCACGATGATTTCATAAGCGTGTTCCGTATTTGCCCTGATGGATTCAATACAGGAGCGCAGCAGCCCGACCCTGTTATACGTAGGAATTATGATACTGGTTATCGTCATAGGCTGTTCCTCCAGGCTGCCAATTGCCGCCGTTGCTCCAGCAGGTTTTCACCGGTGAACCCGCAGCTTTTGTCACGGTGGATGAGCACCCGAAGCAGCGCTTCGGCATGGTCCCCGGTAATCAGCTGCTCTATGGCATTGCCGGCTCCTATGTTTCCCTGGCGGAGACGGTTACGCTTAATGACGTTTACCGTCCCGGCTTTCTCTACCCGCAGCTGCTCCATAATCGAGATCGCCTGCGCTTTGGGAGGGACCATTAGCTCACGGTAGCCGATCCGCTCGAGGGCCCTCCGTGACAAGGCGTGCGGCACAGCGGTCATCGAGCTGACACCCAGATCACTGCGCCCCAGTACGCTGTTCAGATACAGTTTGCAGCGGGTGACATCGTCGCTTAAGCCAAATGCAGGCAGCAACATATCCAGATCATTCAGCGCCACATCCACCCCGCCGTCCACGGCCGCTGCAAAAATAGCCAGCTGCGGCGCAGGAATGACCATATCTCCATCAAGGAACAGCAGGATGTCTCCCCGGCTGAGCTTGGCCCCAATGGCCCGGCCCACGTCATGCCCGGCAGATTCCGGGCAATGCACCACTGTGGCCTGCTTGCATAGCCGGGCGAACTTATAACTGTCATCCGTGCACCCATTCAGGACTACGATGATTTCGGCCGGATGTAGCCGCTCTACCTGTTTCAACAACCCAGGTAAGGCTTGCCTTTCATTGCGGGCCGATATAATCACCGACAATGCTCCATTCAGTTGCGGCAGCTGCGGCTTTGCTCCCCGGTAAGTGGAGGAACCTCGAGCCTTAACACCTGCCGCTACGCGGCGAGAGGGACGGCCGACTCTTTGCCGGTTGGAGGCAGGACTGCCGGTGGTACTCCGGCGGACTGCGGCTCCTCCGGCCGTGGCAGCAGGAGTCTTCTTGCGGCGGCCGATGGAACGGACCGCTCCATTCCGGCGGGAAGATGAAGCTCCTGCCGCCTCAATAAGGGCAGCCGCAGAACTGCCTTGGGCGGTTGCGCCCGGTGAGACAGATGCGGCAGAGGCACCAGACAAGGCAGCCCGCGCCCGCCGCACAGCCGCAGTCTGCCGTGCTTGGTCCTTAGCACCGCGGGCGGGAAGTGCCGCAGGTGTCTTTTGCCGGGAGCTTGATATAGATTCAGACATCACCGCTCTCATCTCACCATCTCCCTCCGCCGGTTCCCGTCGCCGAACCCCGCTCTTTCGCCTCTGCGCTGAATCACCAGGCCTGCCGCATCAAGATGATCCTTAAGAATCACCTCGCGTAACGGATCCGTCCCCGCCCGCTTGGGGCGGATTGCATTCAGCCTGCCGACAGGGATCTTATGCACCGCCTTCACAGACAAGCCGTCAAGCACAGCCTGGGCATGTGCCAGAGGCGGTCTTGACAACAGGCTGCTTCCCAGATCGGCATAAGCTTTGCGGCTGAGCGCATGGGGTACCGCCGTCATGGAGCAGCCTTTCAGGTCCGGACGGCCAAGAATAATATTGAGCGCATGCTTGGAGAGTACTACCGGATGCGGGAAGTGGCCGCGTACCGGACCTGAATAATCATTAAGAGCGACATCTGTTCCTTGACTGACTGCGGCCACAAAGGGACGCAGCTGTGAAGCAGGAATGACTAGATCACCATCGGTAAAAAGAAGAACTTCCCCCTTGGCAGCCTCTGCTCCGATACTGCGGCCCACATCATGTCCTAGCGGCTGCTCGAAGAGAATGACATGGGCACCCAGTGATAACGCGATGTCTGCCGTATGATCGGCAGAACCATTCACCACAACAATAACCTCACAACGGGAATGGACTCCCCTCGCACCGGCGATCACCTTAGCGATCGTTCCGGCTTCATTCATAGCCGGAATAATCACCGACACATAAGGGTCCGGGTGATTGGCCACAGGGCGCAGCACGTCAGAACGCACCGGCCGGGAAGTCCTCCGCGTTGGTCGCAAAGCCCGCCGACCCGTGCGGCGGGCAGATGTACGTGTATGCTTCAAGCTCATCCACCTTCCTTGCAGGGCATGGTCTCCGGGCTGAGGGTTACATCACAGTCTATGTATTCCGCTGTCCCGGGTAACGGCAAGTGTCTCCCCCTGCGCAGAAATTTGGACAAAAGCCCGCTCACCGCCTAATGTCCGGTACAAGTATTCGTATGTAAGGATACTGGAGCAGCGAATATGGGCTTCAGCGCCCGCAGCAACCAGAACCAGGTCTTCTCATCATCCCGGAAATGACCGGCTCCAGTTCATCACCGCACAAAGGGCGCAGCCTTTGGCTGCGCCCTTTGTCCTTATCCATTCACTTCCTAAGGTTCTGATCTGCCCCATCTTTTCCTTGGGATCAGCCCTTCCTTCCATCTTGTATCTTAACCTCTACCTGCTCCAGTCAGCCGACTAATCAAATACCCGATGATCCGCTACCGGCTTTACCAAGGGAGTGCCGAGGGCAATCCAGGATAACACGCCGTAGAAATGTGAGGTTTCACGCAGCCGTACCACTTCAATAACCGCCTCTCCGGCCCCTCTGTTCTTCAATGAAGCATGAAAGAAAGGCTGATTAGTCATCGCAACAAGGACATAACCGGTGTGGCCGAAGCTTTCATCAAAAGCTACTGTCACCTCTACACTCTCTGCATCACCGTTGAACATAAAGGCTGTCATGCCAAACTGCTGCAGCACCTCCCGGTTGCCCGCACTCTGTACCGGACTGAACGACAGGTGCTCGGTATTTACCGAGCCAGGCGTCAGATGATCGCCCGTGATGGCACCAGGAGCAATATGGTAACTCTGTACGCTGTCCTCTTCCAAATGGCGGGTTTGGATAGCGAATGAGGTGATTTTGGAAGCATCCACCGCTTCATCCTGAAGCTCTGAATTCCCCACTGCACCTTCAGCCAGATGCGCAGTTCCGATACTGCCGAATGCGAGTTTCTCCCCAGTGATGCTGCCTTCCGGCAGCAGCTCCGCGCTGCGGGTTTCCTCCGCGAGATGTTCCAGCTTAATGATGCCGGGACTCAAATGCCGTTCTTCCAGCGTTCCATCGGCGAGATGCCCGCCTTGGATACTCTGGAGCTGCAGATGCTGCGATTCTACAGCACCCGCTGCCAGCTTACTTCCGTCAACGCTACCGTCCGGCAGCAGTTCAGAGCTCAGCGCACTCTCGGCCAAATGTTCAAAATGGATACTGCCAGGGCGGATATGGCGGCCGTCCACGGAAACCGGGGATAAATGGCCTCCGTATACACTAGCCGGAGCCAGATGGTAGGGCCCAACCGCTCCTGCCGCCAGCTTGCTGCCGCCAATGCTGCCATCCGGCAGCAGCTCCGCGCTGCGGACTTCATCCGCCAGATGCTCCAGCTTGATGATTCCGCTGCTCAAATGGCGCTCCTCCACCGCTTCATCTGCCAGATGACCGCCCTGGATGATCTGCGGCTGCAGATGCTGCGAACCCACCGCTCCTGCCGCCAGCTTGCTGCCTCCAATGCTGCCATCCGGCAGCAGCTCCGCGCTGCGGACTTCATCCGCCAGATGCTCCAGCTTGATAATCCCGCTGCCCAAATGGCGTTCTTCCACCGCTCCATCTGCCAGATGACTGCCCTGGATGATCTGCGGTTCCAGATGCTGCGAACCCACCGCTCCTGCCGCCAGCTTACTGCCTCCAATACTGCCATCCGGCAGCAGCTCCGCGCTGCGGACTTCATCCGCCAGATGCTCCAGCTTGATGATTCCGCTGCCCACATGGCGTTCTTCCACCGCTCCATCCGCCAGATGACCGCCCTGGATGATCTGCGGTTCCAGATGCTGTGATCCTACCGCACCTGCCGCCAGCTTGCTGCCGCCAATGCTGCCATCCGGTAGCAGCTCCGCGCTGCGGACTTCATCCGCCAGATGATCCAGCTTGATGATTCCGCTGCCCAAATGGCGTTCTTCCACCGCTCCATCTGCCAGATGACCGCCCTGGATGATCTGCGGTTCCAGATGCTGTGTTCCTACCGCACCTGCCGCCAGCTTGCTGCCGCCGATGCTGCCATCCGGCAGCAACTCCGCACTGCGGACTTCATCCGTCAGATGTTCCAGCTTGATGATCCCGCTACCCAAATGGCGTTCTTTCACCGCTCCATCTGCCAGATGACCGCCCTGAATGATCTGCAGCTGCAGATGCTGCGAACCCACTGCTCCTGCCGCCAGCTTACTGCCTCCAATGCTGCTATCCGGCAGCAGCTCTGCGCTATGGAATTCATCTGCCAGATGCTCCAGCTTGATGATGCCACTGCTCAAATGACGCTCTTCCACCGCTCCATCTGTCAAATGACCGCCTTGGATACTCTGCGGCTGAAGATGCTGCGAATCCACTGCTCCTGCCACCAGCTTGCTGCCGCCTATGCTACCATCCGGCAGCAGCTCCGCGCTGCGGACTTCATCCGCCAGATGCTCCAGCTTGATGATCCCGCTGCTCAAATGGCGCTCCTCCACCGCTCCATCTGCCAGATGACCGCCCTGGATACTCTGCGGCTGCAAATGCTGTGATCCTACCGCACCTGCCGCCAGCTTGCTGCCTCCAATACTGCCGTCCGGCAGCAGCTCAGCACTACGGACTTCATCCGCCAGATGCTCCAGCTTGACGATTCCGCTGCCCAAATGGCGTTCTTCCACCGCTCCATCTGCAAGATGACCGCCCTGGATGATCTGCGGCTCCAGATGCTGCGAACCCACCGCACCTGCCGCCAGCTTACTGCCTCCTACACTACCGTCAGGCAGCAGATCCGCGCTCAGCGTCTCAGCGGCCAGATGCCCCAGCTGGATGCTTCCGGGGCGGATATGGCGGCTGTCTACCGCATCCGCTGCCAAATGTCCTCCATATACGCTTCCGGAAGCCAGCTGTGAAGAACCCACTGCGCCAGCAGCCAGCTTGCTGCCTCCAATACTGCCATCCGGCAGCAGTGCTGCACTGCGCGTCTCATCGGCAAGATGCTCAAGCTTGATCAGACCTGGACGCAGATGCCGCTCCTGTAGTATTCCGTCTGCAAGATGTTCACCATAAATGCTTTCCTGCTGGAGATTCAGCGAACTCACCGCACCGGCTGTGAGCTTCCCGCTTCCAATACTGTCATCCGGCAGCCATTCAGAGGTCAGCGTTTCCTTGGCCAGATGTTCAAGCAGAATGCTGCCGGAACGGATATGGCGGCTGTCTATCGCATCTGTTGTCAAATGATCCGCATACACACTGCCTGTAGCCAGATGGAACGCACCAACCGAACCCTCGGCCAGCTTGGAGCCGCCGATGCTTCCATCCGGCAGGAAGTCTGCACTGCGCGTCTCTTCCGCCAGATGCGCCAGGGTAATCTCTCCGGGACGAATAT
Source organism: Paenibacillus sp. LS-5 (assembly GCF_056121505.1). NCBI lineage: Bacteria > Bacillati > Bacillota > Bacilli > Caryophanales > Paenibacillaceae > Paenibacillus > Paenibacillus sp. LS-5. Next base: position 17,374 of record NZ_JBWAVA010000007.1, read on the forward strand.
GCTGTCCTTCCACCGCTTCCGCCGCCAAATGCCCTGCCCTTACACTTCCGGCGGCCAGATGGTCTGACCCCACAGCACCCGTTGCCAGCTTCTCTCCGGTAATACTGCCATCCGGCAAAATCTGCACACTGCGGACTTCTTCAGCCAGATGCGCTAAGGTGATTCCACCTTGCCCGATGTGCTTCCCTTCCACCGAAGCTTTCGCCAAATGGCTGCCTGCCACACTTTCCGGCGCAAGGTGGCGGGATGAGACTGCGCCTTCTATCAGCTTGGCTCCGCTGATGCTGCCATCTTGAATCTGAATGGAAGAGATGGAGCTCGGGCTGATATGTCCGTTCCCGATAGACATCGGACGGATATGCGCCCCGCCAACACTCCCCGGTGCCAGATGTCTTCCCTGCACAGCGCCGTCACTGACTGCCCCAGAACCCACAGCCCCCGCACTCAGGTGCTCTGCCTGAACGGCAGATGCCGCCAGCTTAGAAGCTTCCACGCTTCCATCTGCCAGCTTGATGGCTGTAACAGCCAGATCGCCCAGCTTATCGGTCGATACACTTTCCGGTGACAGCTTCAATGAAGTGACAGCATGATCAGCCAAATGATGCGGCTGCACTATACCTGCAGAGAGATGGATTTCCTTTACCGCCCCGTTTGCCAGTTTCTCACCCACTACCGAACCTGGCTGAAGGGCAGAGGAGGTCACACTGTTATCCCCCAGATGTCTACGCTCTACAGCCCCCGGTGCCAAATGTTCGGTATCCACCGCCTCCCGCTGTAATACGCGGCCGCTGATACTGGAATCTGCGAGATGCTTTTCCTCCACTGTACAAAAAGCAATATGTTCCCCGCTGACAGCTTCCCGCGCGATTGCGTTGCCGCCAACCGCACCCGGAGCCAGCTTGGCGGTAATAACACTCCCATCCGCTAATTTGTCCGGGGTAATACTTTGCGGACGGAGATGTTCTCCGTCAACCGATCCAAAAGCCAGTTGATCCCCGGTAACTGCTCCGTCTGCCAAATGGCCCGTAAGTATCGACTGTTCTTTCAGTTGCTCTGAACCGACGGAGTCCGCCGCCAGATGGGAATGCTCTACTGACTCGCGCTGCAGATGAACTGATGCGACAGCCTGCATGGCAATCTGAGGTCCTCTTACCGCAGATTTGGCAATGTGCCGTGTCGTCACAGCTTCGTCCGCCAGCTTGTGGGCAAGAATGCTCTGGTCCGCTATTTTGGAAGAAGTGACTGCCTGCTCCACAAGCTGAGCGGTTCCTACCGCCCCTTCCGCCAGCTTCACAAAAGAAATACTGCGGTCTGCCAAATGACGGCCGGCAATCTCCCCGTCAGCGATGTGGCTGCCGTTCACACTTTCCGGGCTTAAGTGCTGGGCTCTTACGGCTTCCTTGCCAATCTGGCGCGAACCTACCGCACCATCAGCGAGATGGCCGCTGTCGATGACCCCGGACTGAAGCTGTTCTTTGCCGATCAGGCGGCTGGCAAGCTGCTCCGGCCCGATGGCTCCAGGAGCCAGATGCTTAGCTGTAATGGCGCCAAGGCTGATATGCCGGCTCTCAATAACGGCATCCCCAAGCTTGTCACCGCTGATCTCACCGTCAGCGATTTTGTCGCTTGTTACCGCTTCGTCCGCCAGCTTAGAACGGTCAATGCTCCCGTTGGCCAGATGGCGGCTGACAATGGTGCTGCTCCCTATTTTCTCGCCGGTCACCGCTCCATCCTCGATCAGGTCGGAGGTGATGATGCAGTCACTAAGATGACGGCTGGTAATGGCCTGGTCGGCAATCTGACCTCCGCCGATAATCCGGTCAGCCAGCTTATCCGGACCAATACTGCCGTTCTTGAGCTTTTCGCCGCCGATCGAATGGTCGAGCAGCTTGCCGCCGCTGATACTTCCCTCCGCCAAATGCTCACCCGTTACCGATTCAGGGGCCAGCTTGGAGGAAGTTACTGCCTTGTCCGCGATATTGATGCTCTGCACAGCATAATCCTGCAGCCAAGGCGTGCCGATGATGCCGAATTTCAGCTTGGACCCGTCGATGGTGCGGGGGGCGATTTTGCTTCCCGTAACGGCAGCGTCGGACAAATCATCCGTATATACGGGCTGCAGACGTTCTTTTTCCGCCACTGGCAGTATGACTTCAGGGTTCAATGGCAAAGACTCCGCAGCCGAAACGGTATGTTCCACCACTTGTTCCTGAAGTGTTTGCTGATCAAGTTCGGCAGATTGCACGGATTCCGCTGCTTCAAGCATATCCACCCCGCTAACCTTCATAGTTATACTCCCGGTATCCGGAGCTACCCTGCCGGAGGTATCTGTAACCTCCTGTACCTTGGGACTGCTTCCCAGCATACTGAGTTCCTTCATATTCGGATTATCCACAACATAGAGCGGCTTTTTGGAACTGCGGCGCTGATTTTTTCTGGAGCCCTTCACAAGCAGTCTCCTCCTTCCATCTATTGTTTCTCCTAGGCATCATATGCAGGGCGCTGGGCGGATGACACCCGTTTACACCAAGCCTGTAAAATCTGAACCGTCCCGGAGGAACCGAACTTTTTCAAAAAAGGGCATCTGTTACCGCACATCCGTCCACCCTAAAGGGCGGCTACACACATACAATGACACAGATAGAGGAACAGCCGGAACTATAGAAGATAACGGGAGGAACGAACATGGGGCAAAAGCTCGTGGGAATCTTGCTAAATGCCGCTATGCACCGGGGCGTTCCCCGGCAAAAAACGGGACAGGAGTCGCTGAAAAGCTACGAGGAAGCCGCCGCCGCATACGGATTGACCCCCAGCTTCCTGAAACTGTCCGACATTGACACGCATACCGGATACAGCATCGCATATATGAAAGAAACCCGAGGCTATAGAAGAGTGATCATCCCGACGCCAGACGTTATCCATAACCGGGCAATCTACGATCCAGGCAGCCATGGAATCGATAGACTGCTGGGCAGCGGTATACAGGTATATAATACATGCAACCGCTATGGCAAAGATCAGATCCATGGATTGCTGGAGCAGAATGCCGGACTGCGCGGGCTTCTGCCCGCCACCTCGGCTGGAAGATCCGGACTGAAGGAGATGATGGACAGCTATTCCGACCTCATTCTCAAGCCTTGCCGCGGCAGTATCGGTCAAGGCGTAATGCGCCTGACGCGGAGTAGCCCAGGAATCTGGCGCTGGAGTTATCTGCCTCTCGGCTACCGCAGCTGGATCAGCCTCCAGGTGAATCAGGATGCACTGCCCAGAGCACTTTGGGTGCGTCTGGCTTCCACCCCCTACCTGGTTCAGGAACGTATCCCGCTGGCCGAGATTGGGGGCCGTCCGTTTGATCTGCGTGTCACGGTGCAGCGCGGCTGGGGCGGGGAATGGCAGGTCACCGGACTATTCGCCAAGCGGGCAGCACCAGGGGGCTTCGTCTCCAACATTGCCCGGGGTGGAGAAGCACTGGACTCTTCATATGCACTGGAGCAGGTATTCTCCGGGGCAGCGGCAGCAAACATCCGCATGTCTGTTCTGGCTTACAGCCTCAGCATTGCACACGAGCTGGAGCGGAGCCTGCCCGGGCTTGCAGACATCGGGCTGGACATGGGCGTTACGGACAAAGGCCAGGTCTGTTTCATCGAATGCAACGGCCGCGATCAGCGCTACGGCTTCCGCAAAGCCGGACTGACCGGAGCCTGGAAGGAGAGTTACCGGAAGCCTATGGCCTATGCACGATATCTGCTTGACCATCCTTCACGGCACATCCGTTATTGATTTGTCTCTTATTCTATGTCAATATAATGCAGAGCGGAGACGGTCCTGGACCCAGGGCCGTGCTGCTGCATGATGGAAGGGAGATACTCATGGTAAAACAATTGCTGCGGCTGATGACCGAGCTATCCTCGCACAGATGGCTTTCCCGGTTAATGGGGGCTTTTTCCCATAGCAGACTCAGCCGTTTTTTGATCCCGGTATTTATTCGGACTTATCATATTCCCGCTTCTGAAGCAGAGAAGCCTTTCGGGGAATACCTTACGCTTAATGAATTTTTCAGCCGTCATCTCAAATCCGGCATGCGACCGATCGCCGTCGGTGAAAATGCTGTGGCCAGCCCCGTAGATGCGCTGATTACCGCCATGGGCGAGATTCATTCCGGAACCATAATGAATGTAAAAGGCCAGGATTATGAGCTGGAGGAGCTTTTGAATCACTCCCCTCACCTGGAGCTGTACAAAAAAGGCTTTTTCTTCGTGCTGTACTTAAGTCCCACGGATTATCACCGGATTCACGCCCCCCTTACCGGGCGCAAGGTCGAGAGTGAACATATCCGCGGGAGGGCATATCCTGTCAATGATTTCGGCATGAGGCATATGAAGGGTGTGCTGAGCCGCAATGAGCGGCTGATTACTTATATCGCCGGAGTAAGCGGTGAAGCTGCCGTGGTGAAGGTCGGCGCGATGAATGTCAGCAGTATCCATTATGCGGATGAAGAGACCGATGCCTGGCAGATCGGTGATGATCTAGCCTATTTCGAATTCGGCTCGACCGTGGTGCTGCTCCTTGAGAACGGCAGCTTCACCCCCCGTTCCGGGCTTGTCAGCGGGACCAAGGTGAAGATGGGCGAACTGCTGGGTGAACTGCAGCGTCCTAACTAATATGTCTGGTACCAATTAAAGCCCCGTACAAAGGCACATACGTGCTGCCTTGGACGGGGCTTTGATTGGTTTATTATGTATCTCGTCTTTCTCCCGGCAATCAGGATATTTTACATTTTACCGCACAAATGTGTTGGCTACCCGCTCCGACTTTCGGAAATAGGATGTCCAAATAATGCAGGTGAAGACCCCTCGGACAAGATCACGGACGTTTTCGCCTTGGCCCATTTCTCTTGCTAGCGGTATATTCAGCAGAAAAATATAATCAATAATCCCTATCAGCAGGCTACTGAAGTAGAACAGAATGATCATCCGGGGCAATAGTGCTTTTTTCTGATAAAACAACACCAGTGTAAAGACGCAGAGCAGCAGCAACAGCACATTCGCAGCTGCTTCAAAAATAATCACCGGAGCCCATAGCCGGTGGTATAACTCTCCCTGTTTAGAGGTAAGCGTGTCCCAGTAATCCGGTTGAAAGCTTGGCAAGTTGTAATTCAAAATCTGTAACCCCAACATAACCAGCGTTGCGATCAAGCCGATCTGCACAACCACCAGCCAGCCTCCAAGCCCTGAAGGGCCAAGTGGAGCATATACTTTCATTTCGTGTTGCACTTCATTTTCCAATTCATTCTTCCTCCTTATAATTGCGGCCAAATAGCCGTGACTTCTAATCATGCTAATTGTTCGTTGAGAGCTCTTGTGAGTGCCTGATATGAGGAGTTGGGCAGCAGATTTTGCGGAGTAACCTTAAATTCATAAACTTTCATCTACATACTCCCTTTTCTATATTTCCTCCTATAAATACATTTCTCCCCCAAATTTTCACTTTGAAAGAATAATCTAATAAAGGAATCACTACAACCGCTTATTTTGTATTATTATGTAATCTATTGTCGAACTTGCAAGTAATATGATAGTTAGCACTTTAGACTCACGCCTTTAGTTGTAGAAGTTTGTAGTTATCCAGAACTTTATACCTATTTTATTGCATTAATAAAATAATACGGTCACACAATCATCAAAAAACCCTGCAGAGCTACTCTGCAGAGCTGATATTTTTACAGTATGGGTTACACAAAATAATAACAGGCGGGCTATTCCGTCACCTTGCTCTGATTCGCTACCTCGCGGGCCTTCTGTTGTACTTCCTCTGGCTCCCCCAGATAAAAGCGGCTGATCGGCTTCACATCATCATCCAGCTTGTAGACCAGAGGGACTCCGGTCGGCACATTGAGATCCAGCAGCGCCTTCTCGTCAATGTCCTCCATGAATTTGATCAAAGCCCGCAGCGTATTGCCATGCGCCGAGATCAGTACCCGCTCCTTCTTGCGGATCAGCGGCACAATGCGTTTGCCCCAGAAATCGCCGACGCGGTGCACCGTATCCTCCAGACTCTCCCCGCGTGGAATATCTCCGGGACGAACCTCCTTGTAACGGATATCGTTCCGCGCATACCGTGGATCATCCGGCTCCAGCATCGGAGGACGGACCGACAGGCTGCGCCGCCAGATATGCAGCTGCTCTTCGCCGTATTTTACCGCAGTCTCACTTTTGCTCAGTCCTTGCAGCGCACCGTAATGCCGCTCATTCAGCTTCCAGGACTTCTGCACAGGAATCCACAGGAGATCCATCTCATCCAGCACGTAATTTAGCGTCTTGATCGAACGTTTCAGCACAGAAGCAAAGGCCAGATCGAAAGTGTAGCCCGCCTCCTTCAGCAGCTTCCCGGCAGCTTTGGCTTCTTCTACTCCCTTTTCCGTCAGATCCGGGTCGCTCCAGCCTGTGAACAGATTCTGGCGGTTATACTCGCTCTCGCCATGGCGTATCAACACGATTTCGTACATTTTCTCTCTCCTCCGGCCTGTGTAGTTTCTTATCGTTCTATCCTTACCCATCATAGGCCTGCTGACCGGGTTGTTCAAGACTAACACTCCTTATCCTTATCCCCCCGCCCAGGCGCTCTCATACACGGATGAATTCTGCTCCTAAAATCAAAAAAGACCGGATGCCTAACCCGGCCTCGGTCCCTTCGTTGATCTGGATAAGCTATCTTTTCAGGACCCATCCGTCCTTTTAGTTAGTCAAAACCAATGATCCGTAGTCACCACGCTGCTATTCTTCCATCGTCTCCAGCGGTTGCGGGCAATCCTGCTTCCCCCGCCTTTGCAGTCGTTATTGCAAATCCGTCGTCTCATGGTCATCCGTCGTTCTCCCCTTCCAAGCTGCAGTGCACATCATATGTAACCAGGTTGCAAGGTATTTACCCCAGCTTGAAAAAGCTGAAACAAACGGAGGATTAGCGGATCTCGGAAGGACTTTTACCGGTATGCTGCTTGAACTGGCGGCTGAAAAAGAAAATATCACGGTACCCCAGGGCATCCGCCACCTCGGTTACATTCATTCCGGCATACAGCAGAAGATGCTGTGCCCGCTCAATCCGGGTGCGGATCACATAGGACTGGACAGAAGAGCCCGTAATCTCCTTGAATTTGATCGAAAAATAACGCGGAGACAGCCCGGCGCGCGCCGCCAAATCCTCCACCCGGTGCACTGCTCCGGGATGCTGGCTGACATAGTTGGCGACCTCATGAATAACCTCCGCCAATTGGTTGCTCACATGACGTTCCACCGGCATCACCTGATCCTCACGGAGCAGATGGATCATCAGCTGCTTCAGGATCAGCTGCCCTTCCTCCTCAGCCGCAAAGGTCTTGACGAGAAAGAGGCGGACATACCGCGCCAGCAAGTGCTCGAATTCCACTGTCTCGGTCAGTTCCCGGTACGGCTCGGGAATATCGGTCACATCCTCAGTCACATCAAAATGAATATATGTAAGCACAAGCGGCTTCTGCGGATTATGGCTCGCACTGGTATGATCTCCCGGACGGAACAGGAAGCAGCTTCCCTTACCCACCTGATAGGGAATTCCTCTGCGCACAACCGTGCCTTCCCCGCTCCAGACATAGAACAAATCATAATTTTGCAGCGGCTTCTCTCTTTTTTGCCATTTCCAGCCCGGTTCACAGACAATCTTCGCCAGAGCCGGCAGGATTACAAAAGAGGACGGCGATGCATGCAGCATAATATTCCCTCCTAAAAGTTTTGCGGAATTCTACTTCCTTGAAATTGCTATGCAGCAAAACTCGCTTAGGAAGCATAATCTAAAGTTTTGCGGAATTCTACACACCGTTCCATAATCTCATCATACCTTGTCAGATCCGATTTTGCACATCCGCCCACGCCAACAGCAGGCGGTTGACTCCGTCTAACAATTGTTCGCCATTCAAATGGGCAAAAGAAAAACAAGCCGCCGGTGCACCCGCTGCGGCCTGGTACAACGCCGCGTCCCTGAAGTCCGTCCCGTGCCTTAGCGCCGCCGCCCGGAAGGCGGCGAATTCCGCACTGCTGCGCCGCCAGCGCGCGTAGATATGCAGCCCCGCATCGCCGGGCAGCGGCTCAAACAGCAGACCGAGCCGCTCAGACAGCAGCGAGCGGAGAAGCCGGGCACGCTCACCATAGAGGCGCGTCATCCGCCGCAGATGACGGCTGTAGCCGCCGGTCTGCATGAAGCGCGCCAAGGCCCGCTGCTCCAATAGGCCTCCCGGAAGCGGCTCATACAGCGACTTGGCGGCGGTCACCGGCTGGATCAGCAAGGGCGGGAGCACGGCATAACCCAGCCGCAGGCCAGAGAACATGCTGTTCGAGAACGAACCCATGTAGACGACACGCTCTTCGCGGTCGAGTGCTTTCAGCGGTTCGATGGGCCGCCCGCCCCAGCGGAATTCACTGTCGTAATCGTCCTCCACAATCAGGGCATCCTGCCGCCGCGCCCATTCCAGCAGCCGGCGCCGCCGGTCAAGCGGCAGAACAGCGCCGGTGGGGAACTGGCGGCTTGGGGTAACGAACAGTAGCCGGGCCGCCCAATCCTGCGGCACCAGCCCGCTTCCGTCCACCTCGCCCAGCAGCAGCTTCCCGCCGGTGATCTCCACCGCCCTGCGGATGCCGTGAAATCCAGGGTCCTCGGCAACGGCAGGGCTACCCGGCTCCAGCAAGAGCTGTGTCAGTAGGACGATGCCCTGCATCGAGCCGTTGAACAACACAATTTGCTCCGCTTCTGCCCGGATGCCCCGTGTCACCCGGAGATGGGCGGCAATCGACCGCCGCAGGCTTTCTTCACCCTGGGGAGGGCAATAGCCTTCCAGCCGCCCACCGCTTTTGCCGCCGGCATATTTCAGTGCACTTCGCCACTCTTCATAAGGGAAATGCTCCATCAGCATCCCGCGGCTGCGAAAGCTGACGAAATCTGCTTCCTCCTTCTCATATATGAGAACATTCCGCTCCATAAGACGTTGTCCCCAGCGGGAGAGCGGGATCCCGCTTCCACCACAAGGTACTCCGACATCTGTTTCTGGACCTATATCTATACCTGCACTGGCACCTGCATCCGCACGCGCATCCGTTTCCGAACCCGAACCTGCACTCACACTCTCATCCATTCGCGTACCCACACCCGCACCCACATCCGCATCCCCTGAGTACTCTGCCCTGGCATCTCCCGCCACGACATCACCATCAATCTCCTGATCCGCCTTCTTGCGTTCCCCCTCCAAGGGATAAAAGCTGTCATCCGCCACATAAGTGCCCCGGCCAGTCTCTGTCCGGATGTAGCCGTCTGCCAGCAGCATGTCGTATACCTGAGATGCCGAGCCGCGTGAGATCAGGTACAGCTCTGCCAGCTTCCGGGTAGACGGCAGACGGGTTCCACCCGGCAGAGTCCCGCCAAGAATAGCCGCCCGGAGCGCGTGGTATAGAGCCAGATATTTGTAGCGGTGCACCGTCAGGTACTGGTCGTAAGGTAGCGTAAAATTCATATTCCCACCCTCTCCACGTCAAAGTGGACTAATAAAATTAATGTAAACCGGTCCTTTTTTATTGTCAATTCTTCTTTTATTCTTAGAAGACCCTATTGACCCGGAACATAAGGTTCCACCACTAATGAGAGAAGGATGTGCCGTTATGCGCAGAAAAGAATTTCAAGTAGAGCAGGAAGAGGAGCTGGCCGGGTTTCTACACGGAATGAGCTTTGGTTTTCTCGGGACCAGTGATGAGAAAGGGCTGCCGCGTGTAACACCGCTCAACTTTGTATATATGGAAGGAAATTTCTATTTTCACGGCAGCCACGCGGGAGGCAAAATGAAGAGCATCCGCCACAATCAGCAGGTATGCTTCACGGTTGCCGACGAATACGCCATCATTCCTTCCTATTTCAGCGATCCCGAGCTTGCCTGCCCTGCCACCGCCTATTTCAAAAGCGTAACCGCTTATGGACCAGCGGAGCTTGTTGAAGACCTCACCGAAAAAGCAGCCGTACTTGCTCTTTTTATGCACAAGCTCCAGCCGGAAGGAGGCTATGCCCCGATAGATGCCGAAGATCCCAGATACCACTCAGCACTGAAGGGTGTCGCCGTTGTGCGGATCGTTCCCGATGAAATAACCGCCAAGTTCAAATTCGGCCAGAATCTGAAGGCGGATGCACGGAATGCCGTTACTCAGGGACTTCAGGAGAGAAACGGGGAACGTGATGCGGAGACGATTGCCATGATGGAAAAATACTGCCCCTACCATTCCTGAGTGGTAAAATATAACTATATCTCTATAGATACCACATTAATATCAAGTTAGATTGGCGGGATAGAATTTGGAGGATCTGTACCACTACTATGATCAATCTACAGGGCCGTTCCGGAATTTATCCGATCTGGCGCCGGAGGAAGCGGAGCATGTTCTTGCGGGCATACGTCAGGAGGGCAAAGGTTTTGCCAGTAAGCGTTCAGCGGATTATCTCGATATCCGGCGCAGCCTGGAGCACAAGGCCCGGGAAGCTTTTATCGAAATATAAGGATTAATAGGTTTCACGGTATCAATCATCCTTATATTTCTCGCTGAAACGGATATCGTCCTTTATACGAAGACGTAGCCGTTTCTACTTGCCAAAGGAGGCCGTCCCGTCCGCCAGCAGCCCCACTATATGACGCTAGGAAGCTGTCCATGGCTGCTGGAATGGTATCCCAGGGGAGCTGAGCTCCGGATTCCTATGGATCTCTTTTCTCCAAGCTGCATCAGCTTCACGTATGGTGACTTGTTCCCCACAATGAGAGTTCAGGACGGCAAGCCTTACCGGGGTCAGGTGTATCTGCTTGCAGAGATCCGGGAGATCATTTCGCAATTCGGCTGGCCTCAGGAATGGAATGCAAGGGGGACCTGCGGGCCGGAGCGCTATATCGAGGTTCAGGTCTGGGAGGATCCACCACAAATATTTTAAAAGTAATGGAAATTGCCTCTTTCAGCAGTGACGGCGGGGAATCACGGTGATATAATGTTAGGCAATGTTAACGTATATCCCAGAAGAATACCCGGAAGGATGAAACCGATGAATCCACTGGCTGGACAATTGAATGACAGCATCAAGGCAGGCAATGAATATGTATACGATATGCTCTCCAATCTTGGCAAAGCGCTGTATTATCCCAAAGAGGGAATTCTGAGCCAATCCGCTGAAGCGGCCGCTCATGCGAAGAAATACAATGCAACTATCGGTATTGCCACTGAAAAGGGTGTACCTATGCACCTTGGCGTTATTCAGGATAAGCTCTCCGCTTACAGCCCCAAGGACTTGTATGGTTATGCTCCGCCAGCAGGCAAACCTGAGCTGCGCACCGTGTGGCGTGAGAAAATGCTTCGCGAGACGCCGTCGCTTGAAGGCAAATCCTTCGGCAACCCTATCGTTACCAATGCCCTGACTCACGGGCTCAGCATCGTTGCCGACCTGTTCGCAGATCAAGGTGATGCTGTCATCTATCCGGACAAAAACTGGGAGAACTACGAGCTGACCTTCGGTGTGCGCCGTCTCACAGATTCCGTCAACTATCCGCTTTTCACTGAAGATATGAACTTCAACAGCGAGGGACTACTGGATGCACTGCTAGCCCAGAAGGACCGCGGCAAAGCTATTGTGCTGCTTAACTTTCCGAATAACCCTACAGGCTATACTCCGGGCATCAAGGAAGGTGAAGCGATTGTGGCTTCCATTCTGCGTGCGGCAGAAGAGGGCATCAATGTCGTAGTGGTCAGCGACGACGCCTATTTTGGGCTCTTTTTTGAAGATTCACTGAAGGAATCCCTCTTTGGCCGTCTGGCCAATCTGCATCCGCGTGTACTAGCCGTGAAGATTGACGGTGCGACCAAAGAAGAGTTTGTCTGGGGCTTCCGCGTCGGCTTTATCACCTATGCTTCAGACAGCAAGGAAGTACTCTCTGCCCTGGAACAGAAGACGATGGGAATTATCCGTGCCACCATTTCCAGCGGACCGCATCCTTCGCAGACCTTTGTCCTAGATGCACTCAAGTCGCCAGAGTTCGCCGAGCAGAAGGAAGAGAAATTCCAGATCATGAAGGGCCGTGCCAACAAAGTGAAGGCACTGATGGACGGCGGCAAATACGGCAATGAGGTCTGGAGCTATTATCCTTTCAACTCCGGATACTTCATGTGCCTGAAGCTGCACACTGTTCACGCCGACGATCTGCGCCAGCACCTGATCCATAACTACGGTCTGGGCACGATTGCCCTAGGGGAGACTGATCTGCGCGTAGCCTTCTCCTGTATTGAGGAAGATCAGCTCGAAGATCTGTTCGATATGGTCTATGCTGGAATACAGGACCTGGAAAAAGCCTGATCTCGCAAGCCTTGTTCATAGAATTCAGCTTCGGCCATGCCGGGGCTGTATTTTTTTTGCAGGCCGTTATGGCATTGGCCTATACACGTTGTTCTCTCCGCACATACAATACGGTGTACTCAAGTACAACAACTCACACGCGAAAGGGGAATGAACATGAGCGAAGAAGTTAGAGGCGGATATGGATACCCTGGATTTACAAGCACTGGTGCAATTCTGGTTCTCTTTATCCTGCTGGTCATCATCAGCCGTTCACTCTTTGTCTAACCGGGAATAACCATCCCGGGAGGGGGCCCCGGCTCTCTCCCGTCCTACCCGCGTTGTACGCCATTCCCTGCCACTTGCGGAAGTAAAGATGGGATTCCCCATTCCAGATGTTCCCTGGATAACCTTACCTATCATGAACTCAAAAAACGCCTTGACGGGAGCCAATGCTCCAGCCAAGGCGTTTTTTTCAGATACTGATAAGACTGTGAGATCCCTAAGAGCTGAGGATTTGAAAGCATAGAGAAGACCCTGAAGTTCCTTAGGAACTGATGTGAGTGTAGAACTAAATGGGCCTTTATCCACTTAGAATAATGGATTTCTTATCAAATCCCCAAGTTAACTCCCTCTAGATATCGTCGTCCTCCTGCGCAGCTTTGCGGGAAGCACGGGTCCTGAAGAGATACGCCAGCAGCCCGCCGGCAAGAAAGGTGCCGATTACAGGCAGTGGGCGCCCGGCTACCGCGATCAGGAAAGGTAGACCGGTCAATACCGCCAACAGTAAATGTGCGCGGAAGATGAACTGAATCGTACTGCTTGCCTTGCTGCCCTCCGGCAGAGGATAGACAGTCAGCCAGAACGACTCGCTGTGCAGCTTGCGCAGTGCCGACAACTGCACGCCCATAATGAACAGGAAAAACAGATAAATACCGCTGCCCACATAGCTGTTCCGGTTCCACCAGACCAGCAGCAGCGACAGAACAGCGATCCGCAGCACAATGCCGAAGATGTCACCCCGGGCAAAGCTTTTGGTGAGGAGATAACGGTAGGCGGTAGGGCGCCGCCACGGAATGCCCCGGCCCCATTGGGACAGGTAACGGCGGGCATAGACCCGCTGCTCCCGTCCGGGTACATCCACGAACCAGCCTAGAATCATTAGCGCTATCGCTCCCTGATTGCGTTCGGTGGCAATGAGACGTTCCCAGGGAACAGCGTGCCGTCCGGGAACCGCAAGCGCAGCCAGATAGGCTGCTGCCAGAATCACAATGAAGATTATTGCGCGCAGAGAGGGCTGCCACAGCCATGCGGCAATCATCAATCCCGAGACTGCCCAGCGTAGCAGGTTGTAACCCAGAGCAGCCGGACGGGACAGCATAGTAAGCTCCCGCCACAAGCCAAAGCTTGCCAGCAGCTTCACCAGGATCAGTACAACAAGTGTGGCCAGCAGCATTTGATGAGATTCATCCGTGCGTATGTAGAGGGGCCACAGGGTAATCAGCACAAAAGCCAGCCGCAGAATCTTCCAGACATTCCCGGCAACCCAGGCCGGAGCAAAATATTCCTTCATCCGGTGTCCCTGCGGCAATAGAAAGATGGTATCAGGACTCTGCAGATATGTCCTGAAGCTGCTGTGTGCAGCAGCAGGCAGGAGGAGAACCAGCATAATCCAGCGGATCGGAATACCCGCCGGAACATCGCGGAGCAGTGAAGTGTACCAGGCTGAGAAGATGATTAAGACCAGCAGGAACATCATGGCTACGCCGCTCTGAATGATATAACCCATATAGGGGATCAGGCTTCCGGTGAACCTGCCGCGCCGCTGCCGGCGCAGCTCCTTCAAATCCATATCATTTCCCCCCTTGAACCAGTTCGTAGAACAGCTGCTCCAGATTCAATCCCTGCAGCCCGGCAGCCGCGGTCATTTCTGCCAGCGTACCTTCCGCGATCACCTTGCCGCGGTGCAGGACAATGAAGCGGTCGCAGTAATTCTCGATGGTGGAGAGGATATGGGAGCTTAGCAGAATCGAAGCCCCGGATTTCTTCAGATCCAGCATGAAATCGAGCAGGGAACGGATGCCCAGCGGGTCCAGCCCCAGAAACGGCTCATCGATTACATACAGCGCCGGACGCGCCACAAAAGCACACATGATCATAACCTTTTGCTTCATGCCCTTGGATAAATGCGAGGACAGTGTATCCATCTTGTCCTCCATATTAAAAAGTGCGGCCAGTTGGCTGCTGCGGAATTCATAATCACTGCGCTCCACACCATATGCCCTGGCGGTAAATTCCACATGCTCACGGACTGTCATTTCCTCATAGAGCAGGGGCGACTCCGGTACAAAAGACAGCGCACCATGATAGGCCTCAGGGTCGCTGATCCGGGTCTTTCCCTGGACGGTAATCTCACCTTTATGCGGTGACATCAAGCCCAGAATGTGCTTCATTGTTGTACTTTTGCCTGCACCGTTCAATCCAATCAGCCCGACCATTTCTCCAGGCTGCACCTGAAGGCCGATATCGTGCAGCACCGGCTTGTTCAGGCTGTAACCTCCGCTTAAGCCCGTAATTTGCAGTACGGGGGCAGTATTCATTGACCGTCACCTCTCGGGGTTTTGTCTTTCAGCCATTTGGGCGCTCCCTTGTTCTTGCGGTTCTTCTCGCGCTCCGCACTGCTGCGCGCCTTGCTCGCAGGAGCGCTGCCTCCGGCTCCTGCGCCGGAGCCCGGGCTGCGGCGCTGCTGATCGCGCCGCGCACTAAGACCCGCAGCTGCTGTACCCGGCTGCGGAACAGCGCCCCCGGCCGCGGAGGCTGGGCCTCCCGCTGCCGAAGTCCGCACCTGCGGCTTGCTGCTGCGCGCCGCAGATCCGTCCGCGCGCGGGCTGCCGCCATCGCGGCGTCCGGAATCCATCCCGCCGCGGTACTCGCTGCGGGCCTCATCGGCGGCGCGTACCTTGCCGCCTACCATTTCCTTCTCCTCCAGCTGGATGTCCAGCTCCTTGGCGAACTTGCGCATGATGAACGTCTGCTGCTCCGTGACGATCGTTACAGACAGGCCGCGGCGTCCCATGCGGCCCGTGCGCCCGGCCCGGTGCACATAGTGCTCCGAGTCGAAAGCCGGATCGAAGCTGACGACCAGCGTCAGATTCTCGATATCCAGACCCCGGGCAGCTACGTCGCTGGCCACCAGCACACGGAATTTGCCGTCACGGAAGCGGGCAAGCACATTGCTGCGCGTCACCTTATCCGCGTCGCCGTAGAGTGCGGCTGCCGTCAGCCCCAGATGGTTAAGCTTCGCAGTCACCTCAGCGATATCGTCGGTGGCATTGACGAAGACAATCGCCCGATCCGGATTGTAATGACGGATCACACGGCGCAGCATATCTATCTTATTGCGCTCCTCGCTCACCACATAGTGATGCTCCAGACTCTGGGCAGTCATGACACCCGGCTCAATACCGACTTCCGCGGGATTCTTCATCTCCCGTGCTGCAAGCGCCTTCGTCTCCGGACCGATCGTCGCCGACAGCATAACCATTTGACGCGTGCGCAGCGCACTGCTGACGATCTTCGCCACCTCACCTGCACCGCTGAGCTGGAACATCTGATCCGCTTCATCGATGACAATCGTAGTCACCTCATGCATCTTCAGCTTACGGAGCCCGATCAGCTCCCGGATACGGCCGGGCGTACCCACAACCAGGTGGGGATGCTCGCGCAACTTATCGATCTGGCGCTTAATCGCTGCGCCTCCGATCAGCCCCATCACCCTAATGCCGCGGTGGGCTCCATACCGCTCCGCCTCGCGGAGGATCTGCATCGCCAGCTCCTGGGTAGGCGCCAGCACCAGCTTCTGTAGTGATTTTTGCTCAGGATGAATCCCCTGGAGCAGCGGCAGCAGGTAAGCCAGCGTCTTACCGGTCCCGGTCTGGGATGCGGCAAGCACGTCTCTTCCCGCCAGCAGCAGCGGAATCGTCTGCTCCTGAACAGGGGATGGATCTTGAATGCCGAATTCCGACAATCGGGCAATGAGGTCTTCCTGAATCCCGATGGCCGCAAAAGAAGCTTTATTCATATTAGTAATTCATCCTTTTCGTGTGAGATAATATGTTCATTATATGCCAAAAAAGCCTCTCCACCAAATGGAAGGCCTTTTGATCCATTCTAAGCCATTATTATTTCCGGTTCATCATATTATAGGTAAGTTTGTCCGCAAGACGGGGAAATAGACCATACAAGCGGATACCCCATGCCGCAAAGCCGGGAAGATCAATCTCTTCCTTCCCCTTCTCGATCAGCTTCACGATCTTCTTGGCCACATGCTCGGGTGTCATCATGATCCGGGCTACACTTTTCTCGTAGCTGCCGGAAGGATCAGCAGTTCGGAAGAATTCCGTGGCAATCGGCCCCGGATTAACCGCCGAGACGGTAATCCCCTGAGTGCGCAGCTCCTGGCGTAGTGCGTTAGTGAAGCCCAGCACGGCGTGTTTGGTTGCGCTATAAGCAACGGAACGTGCTGTGCCGATTTTGCCGGCCATGGATGCTACATTGACAATCTGACCGCTTCCCCGTTCCAGCATATGCGGGACTACAGCCTTGGTACACCGTACGATGCCCATGTAATTCACATCCATCATGTCATCGAATTCATGGGACTCCATCTCCGTAAACCCAGCGAATTTGCCATATCCGGCATTATTCAACAGAACATCAATTCTTCCATGGGCGCTAAGGATGTCCGCAAAGGTCTTATGGACCTCGGCCTCATCGGTAACATCACAAATATACAGGCCAAAAACGCCCGGTATACCGGCCGCTGTTTCTTTCAGCTTGTCTTCGGATCGGGCCAGCAGGATAGGCACAGCCCCACGCTTGCTGAGCATCTGGGCCGTAAGCGCTCCAATCCCGCTCGAAGCTCCTGTTATCACAACCACTTTATCTTGTAGTTCCATGAATAAAGTCTCAGCTCCAATTGTCCGACTAAGAGATCATTACCTGAATATCAAGCTCACCAATGCCTTCCATCAAAAGCGGGATGCTCAGCGCTTTGCGCGGCATTACCGACATCCCCGCTGTCTTCATCAGCTTCGGAGGAGTAATATCGACGCTTACCCCCTGATTCGATAAAATGGTGCTGGCATTACCGCTGATCATGTTGCCCAGCTCCGAAATTGCACTCTGTCCCATCTCGTCCATCTCAGTAATCACATAACCGCCCATCATAGCTGATACGATCTTGAGCGCTACCTTTTCAGCGATTCCGAAAATAATATTCCCGCTCAATTGGCCTGTCATTCCGACCTGTATCCATATATGATTATCAATCAGCTCAATGTCTTTTATCCCCAGATTACCGGTGGATGGCGAGACCTGTATCACCTGTTCAATTACAATTCTTGCAGATTCTAAAAACGGATTAATTACTTCTGCTCTCATGAAAGTGCTGTCTCCCCTCTACCAGGCTTTAGTCATGTACCAAAAGTCCTAAGTAATATTGATTATTATACTTCATATATCGGTATTATTCACCAAAAATTAATGGTCTTGTCGAAGGAATTAATATGATAGTTTTGTGGGCAACATTGCCCTGCCGGAGGTTATCTCCTATAATTTAATCAAATGCCGACATCCAGCGTAAGATAGATACTAATAAGGCAGCATCGTCCATAGCACAAAAAGGGCTTGTGGCGGTAACTACTCCAGTCTTAAGCAGGACCCCCTATAACCATCCGTGCCCACATCGTGGAGCGTTATTTCACGGCTTATCCTGAACACTTTACGGACACGTGAGCATATTCATAACCCTACTTAACAAAAGGACTCCCAAGTCCTGTGAAGGCATTATTTTAACATCCTACAATTAAAAGGCGGCATCCGTCATCAGGCCAAAAGGGGGTACGTCCATGAATATCAGCCAGCTAGAGACGCTGATTACCATCTCCAAAACCATGAGCTTCCGCAAGGCGGGTGAACTGCTCAACCTGACCCAGCCGGCGGTATCAGCGCAGATCAAAAGCCTTGAGGAAGAGTTCAAAACCCAGCTCGTAGACCGGAACCAGCCGGTAACTTTAACAGACAGGGGACAGGTATTTCTGTCGCATGCGGAACAGATCGTAAGCATCGTCGAAGAGCTTAAGCAGCGTCTTGCGGATTTGGACGAGAATCCCCAGGGGCATATTATACTCGGTACGACTACCTCGATCGCCATTCAGATTCTGCCACGCATCCTTTCCTATTTTCAAGACCAGTTCCCGCATATCAAGACTTCCATTTCGTCCATGTCCTCATCCCAAATTTATCAGCATGTGGAGAACGGCCTGGTCGATGTCGGTATTGGATACTTGATCGGCCGGAGTCCGGGAATGACTACCTCTGTACTCTACTATGACACCTTTGAATTAGTGGTTTCTCCACGCCACCCTCTTGCACAGGTCAAAACGGCCGGAATCGAAGCGCTGCGCAACACCCCGCTCATTCTACTCTCGCCGGACACGGTCGGCCGGAGATTTGCTGATGATGTATTCGCCAGGCATGGCATCCAGCCTCAAGTTATTATGGAGCTGACCAGCAGTGAGGAAGTCAAACGGATGGTGGAGCTGGATCTTGGCGCGGCCGTGATATCGAAACAGTCGGTATCCGCCGAGGTGCGCAGCGGCACCCTTAAGATCGTTCCGATTATTGAGCTTGAGGTCACACATCCTGTTGGGGTCATTACCAAATCAGGCAAATACGTCAACTCTGCCATGAGGCAGTTTCTGAGCGATCTCAAAGGGATGCCGGAAGCTCAATTCATCGGCTCAGAGTGAGCCCCGCCAAGTGAATGGTGTCCCGAACACTATGCGGGGGCAATGAACACCCGATAATATCCCCCCACGAAGTGAAGACTACAATAGACAACCATTCTAAAGCTTAACTTCTGTTCATTTTGGCCTAAGGAGATGTTCTATCTATGAAGTTCGACCTGCATACCCATCATTTCCGCTGCGGCCACGCGGACGGAACGATCAGGGATTATATTGAAGCCGGAATTGCTGCGGGGCTTGAAGTCATCGGCATTTCCGATCATACCCCTTACTTCGGCAGTCCGTCGGAGCAGGCTTTTCCCCATATTGCCATGGCCAAATCCGAGCTCGCCCAGTATGTAGAAGAAGTATTGGCTCTGCAGCAAGAATACGCAGGCACCATTGACGTTCTGCTCGGCATCGAATCGGACTATTTCCCCGAACATGCGGAGCTGTACCGTCGTACCTTGTCGGCTTATCCGTTTGATTACATCATCGGCTCGGTACATAGTGTGGGCGGTGTGAGCATTTTCAATAAAGGCCGCTGGAAAGGGCTCAGCCAGAAAGGGAAGATTGCCAGCAAGGCTGAGTACTACCGGCTGATTACCGCATCTGCACGCAGTGGCATGTTCCAGATTCTCGGTCACATTGATGCCATGAAGGGCAATTTCCCGCAATTCTCAGATATCCCCGCTACAGCAGAGATTGATGATTGTCTGCGCGTGATCGGGGAATGCGGCATCGCTATCGAAATCAATACCTCAGGAGGCACCAAGCTATGCGGCGGATGGTATCCTTCCGATGACATTCTGGCTCGGGCGCTGCATTACGGAGTGGATGTAACCTTTGGCTCCGATGCGCATAAGCCTTCCCGTGTCGCCGATCAACATGAAGCTGTGGTGGCCAGGCTTAAGGAGATCGGGTTCGATCATTGGGTATACTACAAGCAGATGACAAAAATCTCAGTGCCACTCTAGTACAAAAAATGCACCAAGCCTGAACGGTGATGGACGATTGCTGTCCTTCCGTGAGCGGCTGTGGTGCATTTTGTTATGTTGTCAGATTCTCGCAGGTAAAGCCCTGCTGCTTCAGCGTATACTGCGCATCCCCATACTGGGGATTAAGGGTATAAAAGTGGGCAATCGTGCTGCTCCAATCCCTCTCCGTCAACCCCTGTGCCTTCAGGAACATTCGGTGGGCCAGATTATATTCTTCAATCCAACCCTTTGCATCCGGATTGTACTGTTCCTCGTGCAGTACGGCTTCCATGGGAAGTCTTGGCTTCTGCGGCAGCTCCTCGGCAGGGTAGCCGACACACAGCCCGACAACCGGGAATACATATTCCGGTAATTGCAGAAGCTCGATCACCTCCGCTGTATGACGGCGGACTCCGCCTATCGGGATGATGCCCAGACCGAGCGACTCCGCTGCAGCAATAGCATTGGATAAGGCAATCCCCACATCCGTAGCGCCGACAAGCAGCGCATCCACATCCTTGGCGGCCTCAAAAGGTTGTCCTTCCAGTTCACTTGCCACCTTGGCCCGGTAGAAATCCATACAAAACACTAAAAATACCGGAGCTTCCGCCACATGCTTCTGATTCCCGCTGAGCACTGCAAGCTGCTTGCGGCGCTCTTCACTCCGCACAGCAATGATAGATACCTGTTGACCGTGAACCCAAGACGGAGCTGCCTGAGCGGCTTCGATAATGGTCTTTAGCTTCTCCGGCTCCACAGGCTGCTGATGATACTGCCGGAAGGAGCGGTGATTCATTAATGTTCGGATCACTTCGTTCAATGGATACTAACCTCCTGGTCTATTAATGGATTATTAAGACCATCATATCCTAATTGACCTGGAAGCCGCCAGTCTTGGCCAAGCTGCCCTCTATTCTTCAAAATGCTTCAAAGGAGGATCGCCGCACAAAAAAAAATGGACCCGAATCATCGGGTCCGAGCAGCAGTTATATTTTCAAAAGGGGGTCATGTACTTAGTTTAACCGGACACTGTTAGAGTTTCATAACGGCATTATTTCATTTGTGTAACAATGTGAATACTTTCATTACATCCCCGGAACTGCCTGGCATAGGGAGGATTCGTTCCAGGGTCAACCCGTTTTTGATCATGACCCGCTCCGATCTGTAGTTGTCACCACGGCAGCGTCCTTCGATCTTCAAAACCCCCAGCTCCTGAACAGCGTAATCCAGCAGCAGTCCGACGGCTTCTGTGGCCATTCCCTGCCCCCACCATAACGGATTCAGCATATATCCTAGTAGAGCCTTGTTCTCATGGCGGTTCCAGTTCTGCAGGGATACTGTTCCAATCAGCTCCTGGCGTCCTCTGACATAAATCCCGGCATGAAGCGCGCAAGGATCGAAGGCATACAGCATCCGGGTCACGAGCTTCTCCAAATAGGTGTGCGATGAATTGTCAGCCTGACGCAGCAGAATATGCGGATTCACCTCCGGATGTTTGAGCAGCGCACTGAGCACCCCGGCATCCGTGGATGGCATTGTTCTTATTTCAACCTTTTCGCCTTGCCGTCCCATGGATAATACCGTATCGAAAGTGCTCATTAGGCTCCTCCTTTTCATAGGTACGTGTGATGGAATCCCAGCCTTTCCCTCTGCCCCGTTCCCAGCCAACAGCGTGATCTTTGTACTACGTCCGCCGCAGGGTGAAAATAGTCAGCTCAGGCCTGCACATGAATCGGAATGGCATGTAGGTTTCGCCGAACCCCCTGTTTACATACACTGGCATTTGCTTCTGCTCCGTATAATAAAGGCCGCTTATGTACTTATTTGATCCATAAGGTGTGTAAGCCGCACCCAATAAGGGCAGGCGGATCTGCCCGCCATGACTGTGACCGGACAATTGGAGATGGAAGGGATAAGCTTCAGCCGTATCTGCATAGTCCGGCTCATGCATCATGAGCAGTGTGAACATCTCCTCAGGGACACCCTTCAGCGCCGCCTGAGGATCAGGTTTGCCGTGCAGCATGTCATCAAGTCCGGTAATCGCAATGGTTGCGCCGCCCCGCTTCACCAGATAAGACTGATTCCGCAGCACCCGGAACCCGGCGTTATTCAGGAGATGGGTAAGCAGTTCTGTGTTCTTATAATCATGGTTGCCCAGGATTGCATATTTACCGAGCGGTGCACTCAGCTCTGTGAGAATCGGTACAGACTTCTCCAGATCTTCCGCATAGCTGTCCACGATATCTCCGGTGAAGCAGATGATGTCTGGCTGGGCCTCCTGGATATGTCCGGCCAGGCGCTTAAGATCATGCGCATCCTTGTTGAATCCTAAATGCACATCACTGAAATGAACCAGCCGCGTTCCGGCAAAAGCGGATGGAAGATTCCTGAAAGACAATTCCAGCCGTGTAATGTCAAGCCAGTTAGGCTCCCCCTGCCAGGCATAGCCGCTGGTCAGCAGACCTGCACCGAATACAGTAGCCGCTCCCCGGGCCAGGAACTGGCGGCGGGTAAGGGTACGGCCACCGCCTGTATGCGGGGGCGGAGTACTATGCGGGGGGCCGCCTTCTACACCAGCTGCCGTGAGGCCCGGAGAAGCCCCAGACGATCTATTATTCATAGGGAGGTTCTCCTTTCTTGCAGGGTTGTCGAAGAATGAACGCTAAGGGGCAGGGTTGGATGAAGGAGAGGAGTTCTCTGCCTCATCTTCTTGAATCTCCTCTTTTGCTTCGTCTACTTTTTCTTCAACCTCTGTTTCGATATTCACATCAATCGCAGCCTCTATTTCCTCTTCCGAGCCGGGGCCCAGAATTTTGCGGAACAACCCCAGCATGGATAGCGCGTAAGCTACGGTGATGAAGCTGAAGCTGATCTGCATGACAACCACAAGACGTGAGGTATTGTCCACCGGAGCCACATCTCCGTATCCGACCGTAGTGAAGGTGGCTACACTGAAATAGAGGAAGGTAATCAGTTGGCTGAGCAAATCTTTGCCCAGCCCATTGCCATCAAAGGAGGACTGTCCGAACAGCTTATATATGGATGTATATACGATAGTGAAAAAAATAATGCAGGTGAAGGCTGCAATGCTAATTCGTACGAGCGTCTGCTGCAGTCTGACCTCTCTGCTGTTTGATTCCTTAATTTCATGAAAAATAAACAGCACATAGAAGATCATAGAAGCCAGGGCGAAAATGAGAATAAGCGCACGCATTCCTCGGTCCCCAGGCAAAATGGAGCGAAGATCTATCCAGTTCAGAAGATCCTGAACCGAGATTAGCGTATAGATCAGAATAGGGATCAAGAGCACTCCTTTTCCCATCCTATTCAGCATCATCCGGTATACCCACCATGAGATCATCACCATTACAGCTATATTGAGAGTCCACATCCACCAAGCCATGGGCATACCACTCCTATTCTCCGTCCCTGCCACAAACGCGGCTATTCCGGCCGGCTGGCTACGGTAATCTGGCAGTCTTCTTCGGGCGTGCTGCTGAAGGCAAGGGCGATACCTTTGTCCTTCACATCCTTTTTGGAGACCCGGCGCAGCTTGAAACTCACATGGACGTTCTCTGTGAATGGAAAAGGATCAAGCAACAGTGTAGTCTTGTCCTGCCACTTCGCCGTAATCAGCCTTCCGGACGTAAAGCTGAAATCCTCACTTCCCGAGAATCCGTCACGGAACCAGGGATGCTCTTCCGATTTCGGGCTCCCCGGCTCACTAAGACCCAGATAAAGAGAGAGGTCATCGCAGAACTGCAGCAATCTCGTATCATAATACAATTCGCCTTCTGCGAGTGGTTTACTGCTCTCCATGAGACGGTGGATACGTGCCCGGCGTTCCTCCTCGTGCTTCAGGTAGGCGGTAAGCTCAGGACTGTCCTCACCCGACACCTCGATCAGCCGCTCATAGTGCGAGCTGCACAGCAAAGCACCATAGGGAGTATGCGCCTCAATCTCATCCAGTCCCCGTCTGTAGAAGGTTAGCTTCGGCACTAGCGGAAAATCGATAAAGGTATACGGCGCACCCTCCGTATCATTCCAAAAAGGGGTGTGATCAAGATCGATCCAGCCCCGGTCATGATTGCTGACTGCCCATAACACCTCCGCACGGCGCCCTTCCGCCGGAACATGCTGTTCCTTGAACCATTCTGCAAATTTACCGGCCAGCAGACCGTGCTCCTGCTGCTTCAGCATTACCAAATCCCCGTCCTGTTCACGACAAATCACTGTCATACCTCCCTGGTTTATCCACTGTCTGAATGTTGTATCGACTATGGAGATTATAACATATCCACCTATATTTATTGGAATCCGAAGCCTGATGCCATTCTGTATCCATCGATTCATTCCTGTAGGACTGTGTAAAGATGTACCCGTTTTGCGGCCGGAAAGAAACAATTAAATCCTTCCAAAAACAAAACACAGCACATCTCCAATCACCGGAGAAGTGCTGTGTCTTTAGCTTTTTAGAGCTTAGTATGAAGCATGAAGGGCTCCCAGATCTTACACACCCAACCAGCGTTTGAACATATGCTTGGTGGTCTGCTTGTTGATCTCGGCAATCGAGGTGGTAAGCGGAATGCCTTTCGGACAGGCCCGCACGCAGTTCTGCGAGTTCCCGCAACCGTCGATGCCGCCGTCTTCCATCAGGGCATCCAGACGTTCATCGGCATTCATCTCGCCTGTAGGGTGGGCGTTGAACAGACGGACCTGAGAAATGGCAGCCGGACCGATGAAATTGGTCTTCTCATTAACATTCGGACAAGCTTCCAGACAGACGCCGCAGGTCATGCACTTGGACAGCTCATAAGCCCACTGGCGTTTCTTCTCCGGCATGCGCGGTCCCGGACCCAGGTCATAGGTTCCATCGATAGGAATCCATGCCTTGACCCGTTTAAGCGCGTTAAACATCCGGCTGCGGTCGATCACCAGATCGCGTACTACAGGGAACGTCTTCATCGGCTCGATGCGCACGGGCTGTTCCAGATTATCTATAAGCGCTGCGCAAGCCTGGCGCGGCTTGCCGTTGATCACCATCGAGCAGGCGCCGCATACTTCTTCCAGGCAGTTGGATTCCCAGCAGACCGGAACTGTGTTGTCGCCTTTGGCATTGACCGGGTTGCGCTGAATTTCCATCAGCGCGCTGATCACATTCATCCCCGGACGGTATGCCAGCTCGAACTCTTCCGTATACGGTGCCGTTTCCGGTTCGTCCTGGCGGGTAATGATAAACTTTACGTTTTTGGGAGCTGCAGCAGTTTCCGCCATATCTGTTACCTCCTAAAAGTATTGTGGTGCATTACTTCCCTGAAATTTTAGAAAATGCTACGGCCTGGGTAGCATCAGAGCGTTCAATAAATCTGTATCCTGCTGACCCTAATCAGTCCTTCGAGTAATCGCGTACCCGCGGAGGAATCAGTGACACATCCACTGCTTCGTAAGAGATTTGCGGACCTTCCGCAGTCCAGCTGGCTTTGGTAGTCTTCAGGAACTCCTCATCGTTGCGGTCCGGGAATTCCGGCTTATAGTGCGCACCGCGGCTCTCATTGCGGAGCAGCGCTCCGAGGGTCATGGCCTCCGACAGCTCCAGCATGTTCCAGAGCTGGCGGGTGAAGGCAACACCCTGGTTGTTCCAGCGGGACGTATCGTTCATGTTGATGTTACGGTAACGTTCCTTCAGCTCTTTGATTTTGCCGATGGTGGCTGTAAGTTTGGTGTTCTCGCGCACGACCGTCATATTGGCGGTCATCCACTCACCCAGCTCTTTGTGGATGACATAGGCATTCTCTGTGCCGGACATCGCAAGCAGAGACTCATATTTATTCGTCTGCGTCTTATGGAAGCTGTCAAATACAGTAGAGGAAATATCCTGCACCGATTTCTTGAGCCCTTTAATATATTCCACAGCCTTCGGTCCCGAGACCATGCCGCCATAAATCGCAGATACAAGCGAGTTCGCGCCGAGCCGGTTCGCACCGTGGTATTGGTATTCGCATTCCCCTGCCGCAAACAGACCGGGAATATTGGTCATTTGGTTATAGTCGACCCACATGCCGCCCATGGAGTAATGCACAGCCGGGAAGATTTTCATTGGGATTTTGCGGGGGTCATCACCCATGAATTTCTCATAGATTTCGATAATACCGCCCAGCTTCACATCCAGTTCCTTCGGGTCTTTGTGGGAGAGATCCAGATACACCATGTTCTCGCCGTTAATTCCCAGCCCCTGGTCCACACATACATTAAAAATCTCCCGGGTAGCAATATCGCGCGGCACCAGGTTCCCGTAAGAAGGATATTTCTCCTCCAGGAAGTACCACGGCTTGCCGTCCTTGTAGGTCCAGATGCGTCCGCCCTCTCCGCGCGCCGATTCTGACATCAGCCGCAGCTTGTCGTCCCCGGGAATGGCGGTCGGATGGATCTGAATGAATTCGCCGTTGGCGTAATGCACACCCTGCTGGTATACAGCACTGGCTGCTGTTCCTGTATTGATCACGGAGTTCGTCGTTTTGCCGAAAATAATCCCCGGACCGCCGCTCGCCAGAATGACCGCGTCTGCCGGGAAGGTATGAATCTCCATGGTCTTGAGATTCTGGGCACTGATGCCGCGGCATACGCGCTCATCGTCCAGGATCACCGAGAGGAATTCCCAGTTCTCACTTTTGGTAACCATGCCTTCGGCTTCCCAGCGGCGAACCTGCTCATCCAGTGCATACAGCAGTTGCTGGCCGGTCGTCGCACCTGCAAAAGCTGTCCGGTGCCGCTTCGTACCGCCGAACCGGCGGAAGTCAAGCAGACCCTCCGGCGTGCGGTTGAACATCACACCCATCCGGTCCATCAGATGGATGATACCCGGCGCCGCTTCGCACATAGCCTTGACAGGAGGCTGGTTGGCGAGAAAATCGCCGCCGTATACGGTGTCATCGAAATGCTCCCAAGGCGAGTCACCCTCGCCTTTGGTATTCACCGCACCGTTAATGCCGCCTTGCGCACAGACCGAATGCGATCTTTTGACAGGAACAAGGGAGAATAAATGCACATGCGCGCCGGATTCCGCCGCCTTGATGGTAGCCATC
The DNA here is from genome assembly GCF_056121505.1 of Paenibacillus sp. LS-5. Taxonomy (NCBI): domain Bacteria; kingdom Bacillati; phylum Bacillota; class Bacilli; order Caryophanales; family Paenibacillaceae; genus Paenibacillus; species Paenibacillus sp. LS-5. The sequence continues at coordinate 44,593 of NZ_JBWAVA010000007.1, forward strand.
AGGCCGGCAAGCCCTCCGCCCACGATAATGATATCGGCTGATGCCATGATTGTTCCCTCCTAATTGTTATGCAGAATTTCCACTTGTATATTGAATCCTAAAGTTCGTCCGTAGCTGGACGCGGTTTCTACATTTCTTAGATCAGACTGCGCAGCGACTGTACCGCCGAAGCCGTAGCCTGGAATTCATCATCCCGGAAAGTGACCAGGGAGTACAGGAACATGAAGCTGACAATCACGAAAAGACCAAGACAGATAACAGAGGATACTCTTTGGGAACGCGGACCCACGGTAACCCCCCAGCTGATCAGGAACGACCAAAGACCGTTCGAGAAGTGGAAGCAGGCTGCCAGGATACCGATGATATATACGGCAAGCAGCAGCGGCTGGGTAACGATATTATGCATGACACCGCCAAGCTCTTCGTGCTCCACTTTGCCGACTGCCACCTGAAACCGTGTTTCGTACAGATGCCAGACAATGAAGATGAAGGTAATCACTCCGGTGATCCGCTGCAGGGTATACCGCCAGTTCCGTTCAAGGTTGAAGCGGTTCAGGTTTGGCTTGGACTGATAAGCAATATACAGTCCGTAGACCCCGTGGTACAGCAGCGGCAGCCATATGCCGAACAATTCCAGGAAGAAGACGAGCGGCAGGCTGTTCAGCCACAACACGCTGTCTGTGAAACCGGAAGCGCCTCCCTCAACTGCTGAGAAATTCGTCAGCATGTGCTCCAGGAAAAAGAACCCGAGCGGGATAACGCCAAGCAAGGAATGAATCTTTCTGGAATAAAATCCTCTCATGCAAAGTGTCCCCTTTCCGATATAAAACAGCGTTTTCATTAATGAGCATACACCGCCGGGAGTACAGTTGAAACAGGGGGCCAGGGGCTTCGGGAGCCCGCAAAATGTCTATTTTCACCGCTATTCATTGTTTTCCCGGACATTGCTGCATCTTTCACAATATGTGAATATCTTGTGTCAACTTTCATGTTACTCCTTTTTCTCTTATAAGGGAATTGCAATCTAATTATTAAACGTTATACAATAAACGCATAAGAATAGATTTAATGTGATAATAATTCTCATTTAGAGTGTAATAATTTCCGGAAAATCCTTGATATCCGTTGCTGGCACTGGTTACTTCCTTATAACGGATATGTCATTTATCACTTTCCATATAGATTTCTAGGAGGATTGCTTATGTTTGATGATTTGGACATTTTTGCTGCCGTCGTGGAGCATTCCAGCCTGAATCGCGCCTCGCGCCAGCTGAATTTGTCCCAGCCCGCCCTCTCCCGCAAAATCTCCAAGCTGGAGGAGCGGCTCGGCGTTGCACTCTTTAACCGGTTCGGCAAGCGGCTGGAGCTGACTGAGGTAGGGCGCCTTACTTATACCTATGCGCTGGAGCAAAGGCAGCAGCGCGCCAAATTTCTGGAAGCGTTATCGAAGTTCAAGGAAGGGGAACCCCAGCTTGTAACGCTAGGTGCCAGCCTCACGACACTCCAGACCACACTGCCGCCGCTGGTGAATGCCTACATGGAGAAATACCCGGCGGCCGAGCTCAAGCTGATCACCGGCAAGACGCATGAAATTGTCTCCTCGGTCAGCGAGGGCAGGTCAGATCTTGGAATTATCGCGTCCGCTACTCAAGAGCCGGGTCTGCGCTGCATCCCTCTGTTCGAGGATCAGCTCCGTCTGGTCGTCTCCGAGCATCACCCGCTGGCACTGTCCGGGAAGCTCACCATGAGCGATCTCTCCCGGCTGCCGATGATCCTCTTCTCCAAGGGCACCTGGTACCGCCGCATGACCGATGAGCTGTTTCAGCGCAGCGGTACCGATCCCGATGTGCGCATGGAGATCGACTCCTTCGAGGCGATCGTCCGGCTGCTGCCAACGATCAAGGCCGCAGCGCTGTTGCCGAAGTCATATCTGCGCTCTGAACTGCTGAACGGCGGCGGACTGGTCTCCCTGCACATCAAGGAGCTGGAGCAGACCCAGCGGACGACTTGCCTGATCTACCCAAGCAACGGGAGCCTCAGCACGGCTGCACGCTGCCTGGTACAGGTAACCGAGGCCGTGTTCCTGCCGGGGCGGGAATAAAGGAGGGACTGAGCAAGGTCACACTCCAATCTTGGTCTAAACACAAACAAAACGCCCGGAAGCAAATAGGGCGTTTGTTTGTGTTTCAATTATATTAAGTAACTAGCAGTGACTCAATGCTCCACATTCACCGCTTCATCCTCAAATTCCACGATGCTCGCGTTGGAACCGATGACCACCATAATATCGCCCTGATGCACATGGTCGTGGGCTGTAGGAGCGACAATAACGCCATCTTCCTTATTTAGGGCAATAATACTGCAGCCATATTTAGCCCGCGTGTTGAGCTCTGACAAGCTTTTGCCATCCATGCAGGCGGGAACAGTCAGCTCGACCACCTTGTAATCCTTGGAGAGTTCAATATAATCCAGCAGGTTGGGTGTGGTCAGCTGATGAGCGACACGTATACCCATATCCCGTTCCGGAAAAATCACCCGGTCTACGCCAAGTTTGGACAGCGCCCGCCCGTGAAGGATAGAAATCGCCTTGGCCACCACTTGCTTCACACCCAGCTCCTTCAGGAGAATCGCCGCCAGAATGCTGCGCTCCATGTTGTCTCCGATGGCTACAATGCCGCAGTCGAAGTTGCGTACACCCAGTGAGCGCATGATCCCCTCATCCGTGGCATCCGCTACGACCGCATGCGTCAGCTGGCCGGTCATTTCCTCTACGCGTTCCTCATAATGGTCAATTCCGAGTACCTCGTAGCCCATGGCCATGAGTTCCAGGGCAAGGCTTGAGCCGAAACGGCCAAGGCCGATGATGACAAACTGCTGTGCTTTCATAATATCCGTAACTCCTTATCCAATTATCATTTTGCCTTCCGGGTATTTATATAATTGCTTACCCTGTTTTGGACCAATTGCATACGCCAGTGTGAGAAGCCCCAGCCGTCCGGCGAACATGGTCAGACAAATCAGGATTTTACCGAATAGGCTCAGCTCCGGAGTCAGCCCCATGCTGAGGCCAACGGTAGCGAAGGCCGAGGTAGTCTCGAATAGTATCATGAGAAATGCCCGGTCCTCTGTGGTAGACAGTATCATGGATACGGACACAACCAGCAGAAGCGCCAGCAGCGTAATCGTCAGCGCCTTGAATACACGTTCTTGTGCAAGACGGTAGCGGAACAAGACAATATCCTCGCGTCCGCGCAGCATCGAGATTACTGCACCAATCATCAAGGTGAAGGTTGTCGTCTTGATCCCCCCGCCTGTGGAGCCTGGTGAAGCACCGATGAACATCAGAATGACGATAAAAAATTGTGAAGCCTGCCGAAGACCGGCAATGTCCACTGTATTCGCACCGGCGGTGCGCGGGGTCACGGATTGAAAGAAGGCCGCCCAGACTTTACCGCCAAAGCTCAGCGGTCCCATAGTCCGGGAATTCGTAAATTCAAAAACAAAAATAACAACTGCTCCGAGTACAATCAGCGCCGCTGTCATCGACAGAACCACCTTGCTGTGGAGAGACAGCCTGCGCGTGCGCCGGAATTCCACCAAATCGGACATAACGATGAAACCGATCCCCCCGGAAATGATCAAGAACATGACCACGATATTGACGATAGGGTCGTGTACATACCCAGTCAAGCTGCGATAGTCTCCAAAGATATCAAACCCGGCATTATTGAACATCGATACCGCATGGAAAATACCAAAATAGATAGCCCGACCAAGCGGCATATCAAATGCCCAGCGCAGGGAGAGAATCGCGGCAGCCGCGGCTTCAATGACGAGTGAATAGATGAGCACCTTGCGGATCAGCCGCACAATGCCTTCCATTGAGCTCTGATTCATGGCTTCCTGAAGAATCAGCCGGTCACGAAGAGAGATTCTGCGTTTCAGCACCAGTGCGAACAGGGTCGCCATCGTCATGAAGCCCAAGCCGCCAACCTGTATAAGCAATATAATGACTATTTGTCCAAACACAGTGAAATACGTTCCTGTATCCACTACCACAAGTCCGGTTACGCAGGTTGCCGAAGTTGCAGTAAACAAGGCATCAATAAATTTGAGCGATACTCCAGAAGTACTCGACACAGGAAGCATCAGAAGCAAGGTTCCGATCAGAATGACGGCTGCAAAGCCGAACACCAGAATCTGAGGCGGAGATAGCTTCAGAAATCTGAAATTTGTAATTTTTGGAATTGGTGAAGCCAAACTTCTCATCCTTTCGCAACTTACGTTTTAAACATACAAATTATAATCGTTATTCCCCAACTTCACAAAGGTTCATTTTATATCAGGAGTTCTAAAGCTCCCAAAAGGAAGCCTTACAGACATAACAAGCATAAGCTAGGCTCTCTTCACGTAAAAAGATAATACAGTATTTTTTTGTAAAAGGCCTGCCAGTAATACTATAATGAAAAATAACAGCATTATTTATATCCACAAGGAGGCGTTTCATGAATTCCGTCGGCCAGCCCCTACAGCAGCGGCCCCTTACTACCAGACTCATTCTTGCAGGTATTATCGGTCTCATCGTGTTCATTATGTTCCAGATCGTCCCCCAGCTCCTCGGGAACGGTGAGTCTGACACCACCCCCATCAGCAAGAATGAGGCCCGCGAGCAAGCCGCCGTATTCGCAGCCAAGCAGCTTGGCCACCAGGAATCCACAGGGGAAGAGTGGGCAGTAAGCTACCGGACCGACTCTTCCTTCTACGGCTATATGTCACGGGAAAAGCTTTTGGAGCAATACTCCAAAGAGAAGCTGGATCAGCGTTATCCGTTTGATGTCTTTCATGCCGTACTGTATGCCCCCGGCGAAGCCATTCCCATTTTGTCGGTGGATCTTAATATGTATACCGGCAAAGTCGTAGGCTTCGGACGCGGAGAAGATTCCGGCTTCAGCACGGACACGGAAAAGACAGTTGCTGCCGCTCTTTCCGGCAATGTAAGTACAGCCAGCGAGCAGGAGCTTTCGCTCGAGCAGAAGGAGAACCTCGCAAGCCCGTGGCTTCAGTCTTGGGGAGCTAATCCCTCCAAGCTGCAAATCCAGGCCGGCAGTGACAATTATGACCTGATCTATACCGACAGCTCCGTTAAGATTGGAGAGTCGCAGCTGAAATACCGCTTCAAATTCCAGCAGGAGCAAATCTCGTATTTCCGGGCTGGATTTTCAGCTCCCGCCTGGCATGTCAACTATGTCAAAGATCAAACATCCCTGGCCACTTGGCTCACCGGGCTCGGCTACGGTGTACCCACACTGGCACTAGGCATTCTGGCTTTGATCTACAGCATTCTGCGCAGAGGGCACACTTCGTTCAAGCGGGGGATTTTCCTCAGCTCCGCCCATTTTGTAATCATGCTGGTCAGCACCTATAATATGCTTCCGGAGGCTAGTGGAGACAGCTTGCAGAGCCGTTTAACGGCGATTATTACGCTCATCTTCTATATTTTCTATAGTCTGCTTATGTCTCTGATGCTCTACTTCTCGCTGGTCGGAGGAAATGGCCTCTGGCGAAAAGAAGAAAGTCTGAACCCCTGGCCGCGAGCCAAAGAACCGGGGTATGGCCGGTATGTGCTGGACAGTATGCGTGCCGGTTATGTCTGGGCTTTTATCCTGCTTGGTGTACAGACGATCATGTTCATTATTCTGTCGTATACACTGCATAACTGGTCAACTACAGATGCCAGCCAGTCTCCTTACAATATGAGATATGCCTGGCTGCTGCCCATTGTAGCCTGGCTTGCCGGGTTGTCCGAAGAAGCCATCTACCGTCTGTTTGGTATACGCATGGTTAAAAAAATCGTCCGCAGCACCTTTCTCGCCTCTCTGATCACCACACTGGTCTGGGCGTTCGGACATACCCTGTATCCGATCTATCCCATCAGCTCACGGCCGATTGAGCTGACTGTAATCGGCCTGCTGTTCAGTTACATTTTCCTGCGCTATGGCTTTATTGCGGCCATGTTCAGCCATGTAGTGTTTGACAGCATCCTGATGGGCGCCACCCTGATCTTCATGAAGGAACCCGTAAATATCAGTGCTGGTATTGTCACCATTGTGCTGCCCTTCATCGTGGGTTATATCGTGTACCGGTTCAATCCGCCCCGCAAAGCGGAATATGCAGAGCCTGTTAATCCAGTAGTCTAACTCAAAAAGCACAAAAAACGGCTGAGCCTCCTTTGTTAAGGAAAGTTCAGCCGTTTCTGCTTCATACTATTATTATAGTTCATTATAATGACGGTTCTTCATCCTTGAGCGCATCCAGGATCTGTGCAGCCAGCTTGTCGCCGATCGACAGCGGGCGGAAGTCCTCGATAGTGGCCTCCTTGATTTTTTTGAGGGAGCCAAAATGCTTCAACAGCAGCTTGCGCCGCTTTTCCCCGATGCCCGGAATGGAGTCCAGCTTCGAGGTCACCATCGATTTGCCGCGCTGTTCGCGGTGGAACGTAATCGCAAACCGGTGAACCTCATCCTGAATACGCTGCAGCAGATAGAATTCCTGGCTGTCCCGCGCGAGACTCACCGGTTCGCCGGAATCTCCGACCAGCAGCTGAGCTGTTCTGTGTTTGTCGTCCTTCACGAGACCGCAGACCGGGATGTACAGCCCCAACTCATTCTGCAGAATATCAATGGCGGATGAGATCTGCCCTTTCCCACCATCGACCACAATCAGATCCGGCTGCGGCAGGTTCTCCTTCAGCACGCGTTCGTAGCGGCGGCGGATCACCTCACGCATCGTTTCGTAATCATCCGGTCCCTGTACTGAGCGGACCTTGTATTTACGGTATTCCTTACGCGCCGGTTTGCCGTCTATAAACACAACCATTGCGGACACCGGGTTGGTTCCCTGAATATTCGAGTTATCAAAAGCCTCAATCCGGCTAAGCGAATCCAGCCCCAGGCTCTGGCCTAGACTGCTGGCTGCGCCGGAAGTACGTTCCTCATCCCGCTCGATCAGGCGGAACTTCTCATCCAGTGCCACCCGGCCGTTCTGGCATGCCATTCCGACCATTTGCTTCTTCAGGCCGCGCTGCGGCACCAGCACCTTGACGCCGAGCCATTCCTGCAGCGCAGCTGCGCCGCCAGCCGCATCGACAGTTCCCTCCGCAGCCGCTTCAGACTCATGTTCTGCAGCGTCCAGCGCCGCTTTCACTACAGCTTCACCTTTACCGGCCTCCAGCGCTTCGCCGACTACCGTGCTTCCAGCATGTTCTCCGGCCTCTCTGGCTTCCATGGCATCTTCGGCAGCCAGCTCCGCCATAGTATCCGGCGCATCTTCAGCGTCAGCCTCTTCAGCCTCACCACTAACAGCCAGTTGCAGCTTGCCTGATCTATCTGCGCCTTCAAGCACAGTATCCGGCAGCAGGATTTCCTGCGGCAGTGCCGGGTTTTCACTATAATACTGCGTCACATAGGAGATGAAATCGCTGTACGCTTCCCCATAGAACGGGAATACTGAGGAGTGGCGCTGGATCATTTTCCCCTGCCGCATATACAGGATCTGCACGCACATCCAGCCCTTGTCCACGGCATATCCGAATACATCGCGGTCTTTGGTGTCCGCCGTATTGATCTTCTGCTTCTCCATCAGGGCATCAATGTGGATGATCTGGTCGCGAAGCTCCTTGGCCCGTTCGAAATACAGCTCCTCAGCGGCTTCCTGCATCTTTTTCTGAAGATCCTTCTTGACCTCGTCATGACCGCCTCCCAAGAAACCGGCAATACTCTGCGTAATCTCCTCGTAAGCAGATTTTGGCACTTCCTTCTCACAGGGTGCCAGACACTGGCCCATGTGGTAGTACAGGCAGACTTCCTTGGGCATTACACCGCATTTGCGCAGCGGATACATCCGGTCGAGCAGCTTCTTGGTCTGATGGGCTGCATAGGCATTCGGATACGGGCCGAAATATTTAGCTTTATCCTTAATCACCCGGCGCGTAACCTCCAGGCGCGGATGGGCTTCATTCGTAATTTTCAAATACGGGAACGTCTTGTCGTCCTTCAGAAGCACATTATAGCGCGGCATATGTTCCTTGATCAGATTGCACTCCAGAATGAGTGCCTCCATGTTGCTGGACGTAACGATATATTCAAAGTCGACAATATTGGCGACGAGCCTCTGGGTTTTGCCGTTATGGCTGCCTGTAAAATAAGAGCGGACCCGGTTCTTCAGCACCTTGGCCTTGCCTACATAAATAATAGTGCCCTCTTCATTCTTCATTAGATAGCACCCGGGCAGGTCGGGCAATAATGCCAGTTTGTTACGGATATTATCCATATAATCCATGATTTCTCCCCCAGCTGTACAACACCGTGATGGCTTAATTTTAAATTATAAGCGACTATGGGTTCAACCCCAAACTAAGAATACAGCTTACTTCTGATCCCAACAGCATCCGTATATTTCAAAAGCGCAGATGTTTCGATCCGACGCACAAAGCGCCTTCGGATAAACCGAAGGCGCTTAGGCGGCAGGGCAGATGCCCCGGGGATTACAACATCATTATTCTTACTGATGTTTAGCTACAATATTCTTAAGAGAATCCTTGGAGTTCAGACCCACAACTTTATCCACTGGTTGGCCGTCTTTGAAGAAGATCAGAGTAGGAATGCTCATGACTCCAAAACGGGAAGCCGTTTCCGGATTTTCATCCACGTTCAGCTTGGCAATTTTCACATCGTCACCCAGCTCGGTGGACAATTCCTCCAGAATTGGGGCAAGCATTTTGCAAGGGCCGCACCAAGGTGCCCAGAAATCTACTACTACAGTACCTTGACCTTCAACTTCATTCACAAAGGATTGGTCAGACACGTTCACGATAGCCATGATATTGTTCCTCCTTTAAGTTGTACGAAGCTGCATCCGCTTCTATAACTCATAAGCCTAGTGTGGCGAATTCAGTCCGAAATTATAACGTATAAAATGTTTCATGTAATATGATAACCAGATTACCATTTACCGACACATCCACAGTATAACATATTTATAGTGATTTTGTGTAATGTTTCATAAAATTAAATTGTATAAAACCAAATATTCCACTGCAGTCTTTGCTTTACAACATTCCAGGGACTTCGTATACTTGAGGAAAGCGCATTAATTGTCAATGACTTCTCTCACACGTCTAACTGTAACCCACTAATTGCAGTCATGCAACTGCAAGGAGGAAAAAAGATGGATGTCAACGCACAAGCACGTGATCCGCGGGAGCATGTGAACGAGGAACCACGGAATGATCTGGGCGATTTGATGACTGGTTTCTTCGGAATGACGGGATTTATGACGGTCGTATTCTTTGGAATGGTAATTATCAAGTTCTTGTCCGAGTAAGCGGACACTCAATCCGGCATGTCCTTCCAGTTAGGGAGGGGGCCGGATTTTTGTTTGCACATACATCTTCTTGATAAAATAAACAGCGGTGCTCCCGGACTACAGATTCGGGAGCACCGCTGTACTTCTATGGCTGCCGCTAGCACCCATTCATCATTATCTGCTCGTTCCCCGCTGATTCTCCCCGTGAAGCGGAATTACGTCCACAAACGGAGCAATCCGGTCCATCAGGCGCTGGCCTTTGTAGGTTTCTTCACCATCTTTACTTGTAATGCTCAGATGCTTCTCCAGCCCGTCTAGAGGATAGTTTGAAGTGTAAAAGGTTGGCTTGCGGTTCATCCGGTGGTTCAGAATCGCACCCAGCACATGATCACGAGCCCAGGGATTAAGGTTCTCTGCCCCGATATCGTCAAAGATCAGCAGATCACAATTTTTCATTGTATCCACCATTTCTTTGAGCTTCTGATTGTCCATCATAATCAGTTTGAGCTCCTCGATGAAATCCGGCATATATACGATCACGCCGCTGTACCCGGCAATGGCCAGCTCATGCAGCATATAACACATCAGAAATGTTTTGCCTGTTCCAAAGGAGCCCTGCAGATAAATCCCCCGAGAGGTCAGGCCATTCTCTTTGGCACTGGCAATATAATCAAATATCTTACTAACGGCAGAGACCCGGCGGGGGTCCTTGCCCATAATGTCAATCTCATCGTATCCGCCGCTCAGCACGCGTTCGTCCACATAAAAGCTGCGGATGCGCTTGCGGATGCTGTCCTGATTATCCTGTGCAATCTTCAGGTTACAGGCGGTCTTCCGTTCATACAGATCTGTCGTACCGTTAACCGTCTCTACGGTAAGTTTGCTGTAATGACCCTGAAAATCATTCGGGCACTTCTCCAGACCCGGACAGTTCGCACAGTTGCGGCTTTCTTCTACATATTGGTACAAGCGGCTCAAGTGAAGCCGCAGCCGCGACTCGTCCAGCTCGGGATGCTCGGCCTGAAGCTGCTTCACCAAAGGATGGTTCAGCAGGTTCTGCTCAAGATCACGGGAGCGCTGACGGAGCGCGGAATTGTTCATCGAACGCAGCACTTCGCCCATAGACTCCATTGCCGCACCTCGCTTTCATTATGGCGTCTTGGATACGCCTTTTTTCTTGCTGGCTTTGATCTCAGCCGCCTTCTTCATCATCGCCGCGAACTCTTCTTCGGATACAGTCCCCGCGCTGCCATCATCCAGCACAATCGGAATCTCCGCTTTGCCGGAACGCCCTCCGGCTTTGTTGTAGCTGCGCTGGCGCGTTCCGCCTGATGCCGTGGACCCTGTAGCGGCACCTTTTCCCTTGACCTTGGTCTGGTCACGGATATACCGGACAGCCTTCTCATAGGTGTTCACCTGTTTGACCAGCATATTCGAAGCAATTGCCTCCACGAAGTTGCGGTTCATCCGCTGATCGCCTCCGGAGGCGACCATGGTCATCAGATAATGGATGAGTACATTAATCACTTCACCGCTCAGCTTATAATTCAGATCAATCTTCTCAAAAGTATCCATTAGCTGTGTAGGCACCGCGCCAGGGAAAAAAGTCTGTAGCAGACGTGTATAAGGCTCATTGCGAAGCATCATATTATATTGGTGAATGTCGCATTTGGACAAGAATTGCGGAGGTACCTCCACATAATATTCCATTTCGACCGACTGCTCCAGCGGTGCGGTAGAATCATCGCCTTCCACGGCAGCCGTAGAGCGCAGAGCTACTACCTTCGCTGCGGCAATCTCCCGCTTCTCCTGCCTCTTCATATCCTGGCGGAAATGCTGGCTCGCCTTATACTGCAGTGCATCCAGAATTACTTCACCATCCGGCGTGAATACTCCGTCTTCATCCAGCAGACGGGATAAGTCCTGCGGGCTAAGCTCATACTTATGAGCCACATAGTTGATCATTCCCATCTGGGTATGGTCAAAACGCAGCTTCTCGACATGAACCCGGTTAACCGACTCGCGTGGAAACCGCAGAATGATATCACTATAACCGATAGCCGGTTCTCCGGTTTCACGCATGCCGGGCTGCTTGACCGATGCTACCTCAGCCAAAGCCTGCTCCAGCTCATAATCGATCACATGGGTATTAAGTTGAAAGATATCATAAAAGGGCAGGGAAATATTTTCTTTGCCGATCGACCGGCGGCTCCATTCCTCCGGTTCACGGTTCCAGAACTGCTCGCGCAGTGACAGCACGGCAAATTTACCGATCTTGTCACGGAGCAGCAGTGTTAAATGCTGGGTCGCAAAAAAATCAGCCGGCGACAGCGGCGGCATCAGTTCGTATTCGTACATATAATCATCAGTTTCCGCGACAAAGATCCGGCAGGTTTGCAGAAGTCCCACCGCTTCCAGCCGGGAAGCCTGATCTACTAAATATTTGCGGCCTTTCTCATTCGGTTCCACACCCAGCGTCATGAATAGACGACGCTGCTGCTCTACCGGAGAATAGCCGATTGCTTCAGCCGGAATATGTTCAAACAGCAGACGGTACAGACTGATGGCAAAAGCGCCAACCATCGGCTGGTAGACCGAGCCCAGCATACGTGCATCTAGACTGCTTAGACCGAATTCGCGGGAAACGCAGTACCGATGATGTTCGGTGAAATGATGCAGGTTACTCATGCGCATCTGCGGATTACCTCCCTCTTTTTCTACACGAATCCATTTAGATTTCTATTCTATCACAAAACTTCCGCCCGGAAATGTAAAAAAAAGTCCAAATTCAGTGCTTATCCCCCTGATATCGACAGCTTATTATCCATTGCTTCTGCTAGCGGAAAATACGGAAATTCTCTTCTGTTCCCCACTTATATCCAAGAAAAAACGGCCTTTCCATCCTTGGGTAAGGACAGTAGCCGCTCTGTATGCGCGCAAAACCCTTCATTAGAACATTTTAGAACATTTTGTAGCCGCCGAGCCTGAGCTTCTGAATCGTCCAGCCGCTGAGCACTGCTCCGGCGAGACCCGCAATGCCAGTGAGGTAATCCACGACATGGAAGGTGGACAGATGTTCCCACAGAGTCATCGCGCTCCGGTCCCAGATCGAATAGACGACCACAGGCAGGATCACAATTACAAACAGATAGGCCGGGAACCATGTGGTCTTCATTAACATGTTAAGAATAAAGCCAATGCCAAACATCATCACGAAGAACAAAACGGCCAGAACAAATACAGGAATAAACCCCATCGTACCGCCATCCCCTCTCTCTATAAAGAACCGCACAGCAAACCTTAATTAATAGTAAGTTTACTAGAAAAAATGTAGCGAAGCAATGAACATTATCTTCATCTCGGCTCTTCACACGACAAATCCAGAAGTTGCGCGTTTGCTCTGCCTGCCCGCATGCGATACAATGCAAATAGATTAAGCGGATGTACATATAAACTTATGCCAAGGAGTGAGAATACATGAACGAAGCCGCGTTGACACTGGAAGGCTGGTATGCCCTCCATGATTTCCGCACTTTGAACTGGACGGCCTGGACGGCTGCCGATGATGAAGAACGGGCTGTCGCCCTGGAAGAACTGCATACCTTTATGCAGGAGTGGGGTCCAGTTGAGGAAGCCAAGGAAGGAAGCACCACAGTGTACTCCATTGTCGGCCAGAAGGCTGATTTCGTGATGATGTTCCTGCGGGAAAGCCTGGAAGCGCTGAACCAGCTTGAGACCGCTTTTAACAAAATCGCCTTTGCCCAATACACCAGCAAGTCCTATTCCTATGTCAGTATCGTTGAGCTCAGCAATTATGCTGCTGGCGGAAGCGCCGGAGATGGCAGTGATCCTATGCTGAATCCGCATGTTGCCGCCCGCTTGAAGCCTGTTCTGCCGCAAATGAAGCATATCTGCTTCTACCCGATGAACAAAAAACGCGAGCTTGCCGACAACTGGTATATGCTCGATATGGAGAAGCGCCGCGAGCTGATGTATTCGCACGGATTAATCGGCCGTGGATATGCCGGCAAAGTGAAGCAGATCATTACCGGATCCGTCGGGTTCGACGACTGGGAATGGGGAGTCACTCTGTTTGCCGACGATGCCCTGCAGTTCAAGAAGCTGGTCTATGAGATGCGCTTTGATGAGGTCAGTGCCCGCTACGGCGAATTCGGCCCGTTCTATGTCGGCAATCTGCTGACACCGGACAGCTTTGAAGAAATGCTGAAGCTGTAGCAGCAGAGAATATACGAAGTGCATAAGGGAAGGTTGCTCATAGAGGCGGCCTTCCCTTTATTTGGTTTTCTACTATAGTGGCAAGAAACGCAAATAGACCGCCCCTCGGTAAAGGAATGCGGTCTATTGGTGGTGTCCTGTTTGTTGAGGACTCCCGCTTTTAAAAGCGGCTATTGCACATCATGAGGATAGATCTTTGTCGTTATCCTCTTCACCGTCTTCGTCCTCTTCACGCAGACTCTCCAGATATTCCGCCGTAGCCCTGTCGCGGGCCCGGCCTTTATCCTTAAGGCGTTCAATCGCCGGGAGAATAAGGATGTCGATTTCCTTCTGGACATTGTAAGCGAGATCGTAACGGCTCTGGTCCTCCAGATACGATCCCACCTCGATCAGACCATTGTACCGGTCCAGCTCCTCACGCGTCAGCAGTCCGCGAACTTGCACGCTGCAGTGGCGCATCTTAGAGGAATCTTCCTTTTTTCAGGACCAGCGGAATGCCGCCGATGATGAACAGATAACGCATATCCACAACCTTCTTCAGTTGCGCCGCTGTCCAGCCCTTATATGTTTTGTTGCCAACAACGGCGATACCCTGGCCTTTGCCCAGAGAAGCTACAGTACCTTTGTTGCTGAAGGCAAACTTTCTCGGCTGCTGGCCGCGAATTGCGGCAACCAGATTATGGGCGCAGCATTCCCCCTGTTGCATGGCAATCTGTGCCGTCGGAGGGTAGGGACGTCCTTCCGGATTAATCATCAAGGAACCATCGCCGATAATAAATATGTTCTCATGTCCTGGAGAGCGCAGATACTCGTCCACCTTTACCCGTCCGCGCATGGCCTCAAATCCTGCCGCTTCAATCAGGCGGTTGCCACGGATGCCGCCAGTCCAGACAATAGTCGAAGCTTTGATCTCTTCACCAGTGGCGAGAATAACGCCGCCCGGCAGGCACTCCTTGATAGCTACACCGATCTTGAAGGTCACGCCTTTCTTCGTCAGCACCGTCATCGCATGCTCAACCAATTCAGGCGCAAAGCCCGGCAATGCCGTAGGAGCTGCCTCCACATTATAGATATTGACCATGCTTGGATCTACATCATATTCCTTGCACAGCGCCGGAATACGGTCTGCCAGTTCAGCGACAAATTCAATACCACTGAAGCCTGCACCGCCCACAACAAAATTAATATGCTCCTGTGCATTGTTCTCATTCTTGTATTTTGCAAATTGATATTCAATATGTTCACGGATCAAACGCACGGAATTGATGCTGCGGATGGTCAGTGCATATTTATCCAGTCCCGGAATTCCGAAGGTTTCAGGTTCCCCTCCCAGTGCGATTACGAGGTAGTCATAGGACAGCGTACCATCTTCCAGAATTACCTTTTTTTGCTGGGTACGGATTTCCTGTACTGAAGATTTAACGAGATCAATTTTGAATTCATCAATTAATTTGGAAATCGATACCCGGGTATGCTCAATGCTGTCTGTGCCCGCAGCAGGCATATGCAGATGGGTAGTGAAATAGTGATACTCATGGCGGTTCACCAGTGTTACATCTGCTTCATTATAGTTCAAAGCTTTCTGCAGCCGCTGCGCGGTCAAAATACCTCCATACCCCGCGCCTAGGATAACTATTTTGGGAATACTGCTCATGTTCCGGCTCCTTCCAACAGGTGAATCTGTCTATGTGTTATTTTTTGTAAAAAAATTCGGTTTATTTTGTGAATTTATACACTTAAATTCAGGAGAATTTCCAATTAAACTTAAAGGATTTCTAAAATAACCATATCCATTGTAAACCTTAGTATCGTTTTAATCAAATATAATCATGCAACAAAATGTCACATTTTTCATCATAAATCAAGCCTTTGCAGGTCGGTGTTACAATGTTTATAATGTTAGTTAAGCCAGTGTGGCAATTTGAAACTATCAACTCGGAGGTGTAATATTCGTGACACAAGAGCAATCCGTTCCTATGAGCGATCTTTTGATCATAGGAGGCGGTCCGGCCGGAATGTTTGCCGCTTTTTATGGCGGGATGCGTCAGGCATCGGTAACCCTTATTGAAAGTATGCCCCAACTGGGGGGGCAGCTTGCTGCTCTTTATCCTGAAAAATATATTTATGACGTGGCCGGCTTTCCAAAAGTCACCGCGCAAGAGCTGGTAGATAACCTTTCCCGCCAAATGGAGCTGTTTCAGTCCGATATCCGGCTGGAGGAGAAGGTCGTTTCGCTTGTTAAGCAGGATGAACGCCATTTCATCATCACCACCGATAAAGCAGAGTATCACAGTAAAGCAGTGATCATTACCGCAGGAGTTGGCGCCTTTGAACCGCGCCGTCTGGAACTACCGGAAGCCGCGCGTTTTGAGAGAGCCAACCTGCATTATTTTATAAGTGATCTGAATGCGTTCAAAGGGAAAAAGGTGCTGATCAGCGGCGGCGGCGACTCAGCTGTGGATTGGGCGCTGATGCTGGAACCGATCGCTGAAGAAGTAACCCTGATTCACCGGCGGGATAAATTCCGCGCCCATGAGCACAGTGTTGAGAACCTCATGGCCTCTAAGGTCAATGTAATCACTCCTTCTGAGATCACCGAGCTGCACGGGGAAGAATTCATTACAAAAGTTACTTTGTCCCACATCAAAACCAAAGAGACACAAGAACTTGAAGTAGACAGCGTAATCGTCAATTTCGGCTTTGTTTCCTCGCTGGGACCGATTGCCGAGTGGGGGATCGACATTGAAAGCAATTCGATCGTAGTCGATTCCCGCATGGAGACTAGCATTCCAGGGATCTTTGCTGCCGGTGATATCACCACCTATCCAGGCAAGCTGAAGCTTATCGCTGTAGGGTTTGGAGAAGCACCGACCGCAGTGAACAATGCCAAGGTTTACCTTGACCCGGAAGCCAAGCTGTCGCCAGGACACAGTAGTAATCTCAAACTGTAACTGAACAAACATTTTAGTGTGGATCTAAATAAAAGGGTATCCTTTCAGGTTGATTGCATTTCAACATGAAAAGATACCCTATTTTGTGCTGCTTGCGGTTTAATTGATAGATTAGCTGCAAAGGTGTGCTCTGAACGTTAGTGAAGAACCGCATGAACTGGAGAGTGTAAGTTCCGTTTGCGAATTTCAGCGAGCAGCAGAGCGATGAAATCATGCTCTAATTGCAGTTCTATTGCTCTATGGTACGAGTCCAAGAGCATCTCATCCGACAATTCAACCATAACGTTCACCTACCTTTCCTTTATTTGGATCTGAATCTATCATAGCAAACTATCATTTTTCGAACAAGCGTTCCCACTATCCACAAGTGACTGTGGAAATCCTGTGTATAATATGTGAGTAAGGGCACAGATGTCATTCACTGCACAGTGGACTTTGGGGATAAGAGTTATACACAGGTCCCAACCGCATGAATTTCATCTGAAATTTTTTTTACAATGTTCATAATTCCGTGGAAATTTTTATCATATATTACCTCAAGAATCACACAACTAAACGCAATTCTATCGCATTACTATATTTATCGTCAATTCTTAAAAATTGCTTAATCATTTCGGCCGGGTATTCACTTCCAGAATCCATATTTTTCCGCGCTGATCAACGGCATAATCAAAGCCGAGTTCGCCAATCCCAGGAAAATGGCGTTCCAGCACTTCAATACAGATCAGAGTCAGACGGCGCATCTCTGCTTTTTTGGCAGAAGTCCTAACCCGCGGCAAGGATCTTCTTAATCCTTCACGGCAGCTTAACATTGTGCCCCCTTTACAAAGATTCGTCACGAATAGCCCAGGGCGGGCCAATCTGCCTACCATAGCGCGATACTCCCAATGTTCTCCGTTCTTCACCACCTTGACCCGATAATCAATTGGCCGTCCATCAATCCGGGCGAGTGAGATGCACTGCTGTATTAAATATCTGCGTTTGACCTTAAATATGTCGAGTGCGCGTTTCATTGAAGAGAAATCCCGATACATTCGTGTGTTGTGCATATGTGTGAAGCCATATCCCCGGCTGCCCCGGAACACTTTGATCACTCCGTAGCCCCCACCGCCGACCACGGGTTTTATTACGACAGCACCGTATTTACCCAGCATCCTTAACAATCCAGCAGCGCTATATTCCATCGTTCTCGGAATGTAACCGGCAATCCGCGGATCACTGAGCAGTGCCGCGGTTTTCAGCCACTTGCTGGCCAGTTGTCTTCCCGCCATTGTTCTCCCACTCCTTTCGCATTCCCAGCCTACCCTATACTTTACTCAGAAAAGCTTCCGCCCTCCTGTATGATTGTCCGTGTAAGCAGGTGCACACGGCAAAAAAGGGCATATAGCCGCGGGGCTTTATGTCCTGGTATATCCATTATCGGGCTGCGCCGTATACCGCAGATTTTGACAAGGCCTGCTTACGACAATCGACGGCAATCGCTATTGTAATCAGGGATGTATAAAATGTCGAATAGTCTGGCAAGGATGGGGTATCCGCCTAATAACTTGATTATACTGTGCCGATAAAAAATGAATACATACTCATAACAACATTGGGAGTTGGTCGAATGCAGTGGTACATAAAAGCATTAAAAAATTACAGAGGATTCACAGGGAGGGCAACCCGGACAGAGTATTGGATGTTTTTTCTGATTAATGTCATCTTCTTCACCGGTTTGGGGTTCCTGCAAGAAATGCTTGGAATCATTCACCTGCTGACCCCGCTCTATTCACTCGCCATGTTTCTACCGTCCCTGGCCGTTCTATTACGAAGACTTCACGACTCCGGAAAGAGCGGCTGGTGGGTTCTGCTCGGCTTGCTTCCCATGGTAGGTTTCATTGTGTTAACTGTATTTGCTTGTCTGCCAAGCGAAGGCAATAATAGATACGGGTCAAGTTTGAGTTATTAGTCCTGCGAACCCAGACATTTTCCGCTGGCATATCCTTAAAATTCATTGTATTATGGCGTGGAGGGGAGGACTCTTCATGGCAGAGCTTTTTGAAGTGCTGTACTGGCTGGCAATGGTGGGTATGACAATCGTTCTGACGGGAACCACGATTCTGGTCGGGGCACTGGGCTTCAAATTTATCAAGGACCGCCGCAGCGCCCTGGGAGCAGGCTGTATTACCTTTTCTCTGGCTTCCGCCGCGCTGGTCATCTTTATGATTAATTTCAAATTCATAATTCCTGCTTGATTGAAGGACTCTATTATGTTCATGATCTTGCCTGTTCCGCCCTGTCACAGAGTATTTTCTGTACAGGGTTTTTATTATACTCTATGAAAAAAAGAACGGACGGCTTGTGCAGATGGACAGCTTGATTCGCTGATTAATGTTACAGTATGAAATGCCTCATCTCTGGCGATCATATTCCGGCTTCAAAATCGAATAGAGATAAGAGTCTTGCCATTTGCCTTTGTACCACATGTGTTCACGCAAATGTCCCTCGTACGCCATGCCAAGCTTCTGCATCACTTTAGCCGAACCCACATTCTCCGGACGGCAAGTAGCGTATATACGGTGAAGTTCGAGTTCCCGAAAACCAAAATCAAGCACAGCTTCAGCTGCCTCAGTGGTATATCCCTGTCTCCAAAACAACGGATTGAAGCAATAGCCAATTTCCCCTTGTCTTGATTCACTAACGTGAATACCGCAGCCACCGATCAGCTGACGGGTCTGTTTGAGAACTACGGCAAATTCAAAATCTCGCCGCAGACTCTGACGTTGCATTTCCATGGTCAGATTTAGATAACTTCCAGTGTCCTCTTCCGAGTTCGGTCCCCACATCATATATTTCGCGACCAGAGGATCTGAGGCGTAGGCATGCACTGCTTTCATATCTTCTAAGGTAAATTCACGAATGATAAGCCGTTTGGTTTCTAATAGAGTCATGAGGTTTCCTTCCTTCGATAGTTAGATTACAACTTATTGAATAGTTAAACTTTTAAGTATTTTGTCATATACATTGAAGTCACTTTCCTTAAATCTGCTTCTATCCACAAAAAAATGTATGGTCACAAAATCCGAACCTTTATGAAGAATTGCCAGCCTGCCCACATTTCCTTCATCTTTATAGTTGATAACCTTGGCTTCCGCATTGCTGATTTTAGCATCCACTTCACTGGTAACCGTGATGTTGTTATATTCACCTTTCAACAGACTCTTGGAATAGTCTTCCAAGGAGATTCCGTTCTGCACAGCCAAATCCATATCAATCCCCATATAATAATTACTTACGACTATCCGTGAAGATGTCAGGTACGAATAATTCCAATTCCCATTCACTATGACCTGATATAAGTTCGGAGACTCCAAACTGCTGATATTTATGTAACGGGGACCGCCAATAGTTACTTTATTATTCGCATTATCATATTTCAGAGTTGAGTCCAGTCCAAAATAATCAGTCATGCTTTTAACCGACAAATAAAGTGAGCCGTCATACTTCAAGGCTTTTACGGAATCTGCCGGCTGTCCATTTAATTCAACTTTCATGGAAGGATAGAAGTAAGCTTTTACCTCCTTATACTGTGTCGCTGCAAAGACTCCAACAGCATTTCCTGTTAAAAAAATACTAGCAATAATCGCGATTCCAAGCTTCTTTTTCATTCTTCACACTCCTTAATTTTGCCTGCATCTACCGTTATTCCTTCGGGTGTTTCCTCCATAGGCTTGTCCATAAAAAAGGAACTCCGAACACCTCGTCATTTTCCACAGATTCTTTCATTAATCGGATCTCCACCAGATCAAAATATCCGCCTAAGATTTCAATTAATTTCTCTTGGCTGTATGCTTGCCCGCCATGCATGCTTCGATCCCGGTATATATCCCAGTCACTTAATTCCATAGCTCCTCCCATTTCCGTAAATCCGGGAGCAAAACAAGTTAATCCAAAATACCCCCCGTTCTTTAGCGCATGATGAATCATCTCAATATATCCGATACGCCGATGGGGCCACAGATGGTGAAGACAGCCTGCATCATAGACCAGGTCATATTCAGACTCCGGAGACAGTTCAAAGACCGATCCGCAGGTAAAGTTTACTCCAATATTCTTTTCAGCTGCACGTTCCTTCGCCCAGGCAATGGCTTTTTCCGAAAGATCTATCGCATCCACATCAAAACCATGAAGAGCCGCATAAATCGCATTCCGTCCAGGCCCGCACCCCAATTCCAGCATTCGTCCACCCTGCAATGTCCCCGATTCAACATATGAAACCAGATTTTCATCTGGCTTATCTGCAAAAAAGGGGACACCCTTCGTTCTGTCACCATAGAAATTGTTCCAAAACGGGGCGGGCTCCCTCATCAGTGAATCCAGCATGTGGAGTAAATCTGCATTGGTTTTTATAGTTTCCGGCATTTTGCGCATCTCCTGTATTAGTTATTCGCTTCTCTACAGTTACACAGAACTACTAACTAAACTTCTTCAGTTCTTCATCAAGCAGATGCCGGTTCACCGTAAGATATCCAACCAGGTTATCAAAAATATTGCGGTCAGGTGTGTTCAAATACAGCGCCTCAGCCTGCCGGAGTATTCCATCCAGAACCTCTGCATTCAGGTTATACCGGTCTTGAAAACTGCTGATTTCATACAAGGAGGGAGAGGCTTTTCGCTGAGCTGGAGTGGTTTCAAGCTGCTGCTTGATCTGCTCTAAAATCTCCGCATCTTCGGCTGCGCCAATATGTTGTAGAGCTTGAATGGTCTCCAGCACATATTTGCCGGATGAATTCTCCAAAAAGCCCAGGATGCCATTCATTGTGAGCTCCGTATCCAAGTCGATCAGCAGCATTATCTCCCGCAGAAATCCCGGTGATTTCAGCACAGCCTCCCGGGCAGCCGCATACTCCGGCTCATAGATGTTGCTGCATACCGAATCGACAATTTCTTCCGCTGAGAGGGTGGTTGAATCTGTGGGAAACCATTTATTGAGATTCTTTTTCGGGTTACTCATCGTCGTTCCTCCATTCAATACATAAAATGAGTATGGTTGACTTTGTTATAATGCATTACTAATTCAAAATATAGAGCTACTTGATTTTCTAACATCCACTCGAATAGTGGTTGGACAGCTCCGAAAATATCAGGTTTGACCCAATAGGGAATGGCTTTGCGTGTAATTTCATGCTCTACTAAATGCTCATAGAAACCTACCGCCACAGCATTACATAGATACTGGCTTCGTTTACCTTGATTAAAGCACCATTCTGCGTAATTATAGATTTTGGCAAGCTCTAAGGTATCATTATTTCTATGGAGTTCATCGAGCTTTATACGCAGCTCAACCAATAAGGAATATATGGTGTCATCTTTTTGAGTAAAGTGAAATCTAGCATCATAAAACAATTCCAGAGCCTTTCTTCTCCATGCACTCATAGTTCCCTCCAATATATTTTGACCACAGGCGCAACATTAGAATTATAATGACTCCGAGCCTCTGCTAAACAAAACCATATCCGGAAAATGCTCGTTCCAATATTCTTTCATAGTTCCAAGCACATTGTTTTTTGTGTCCTCAGATAATCCGTCCCCCGAAAAATCCGTTTGGCTCCAGTAAGGATAGCTCAGGAATATATACTGCCAATACTCTCTGATCTCACTGTAAAAGTCCATAGCACTGTACTCAAGAATATCTCCCCAAATAGCCAACTGTTGAGCTGCACTTTGATTCTCAAAAACAGAAGCCTCCGGTATCAAACCTATGTAATTATCACCGTAGTATGCATCTACCACTCGAATTGGGCCGACAATATGATGATTGAAGTCGTCCATTTCCTCAGCAGGTATCCATAGTTCCAGATGTTGTCTGGCCCCTACCACTTGTTCCTCATACTTATCGATATATGGACTGGCCACGTCAAATTCGGTTACAAACCCGGCATAGCCGGAAAATCGGTCCTTGGTGTTCCACTCGCTCGCGATTTGATCAGCATACGGCTTATTTAGCACAGGATAAAAGATGGGTTGTTCCGGTAATCTGGGAGGGAAGCCGCTTAGCTTTAGATCAAGGATTAATTTCATTTCGGCAAGGCCGACAGGCCGGTATAGGGTTTTCATATGAACACCTCCATCTTCACGCTATTGCAACCCTAATGCCTTTTTCATCAATCGGTCGGGGAAGCTTTTTAGTTTTACCAAAGGACATTGATTATTTTTTTGATTGAGCGCTATAATATTCATTTCTAGAAGAGGATAATCCGAAATTAAGAATTCTGTCATCTTCACCATATCTGTCATTGAACCCAGAACACTCCGACTATAGGTTTTGGTGAACTTGAGGCCATCGGCCTTACTTACATACTCCGTTATTTTCGAATCAGGGACTTCATCGGCTCGCAGGTTCTCTATCAGGGACTGGACGAATAGCTGGTTCATATTTTTATAATGTTCCTTCTTCATTCCAAATAAAATAAAGTTATACCGTGTCTGGTTGTTCATAAAAATCACGTTATTCTTCTTCGCCATCCGAAAAACATTAGCATGCCACTTATGGAATTCATCCTCTTTTTCATTGTCCTGCTCTTCTACAATAGCGCTAAGCTCAAAAAGCTTCTTCGTCAAGGCTATGGTGATCATGTGAGCTTTCCCTTCTAGTTATTTTCTCTTTTCATTTCTTTTTCCTCATTAAAAACACTTGATATACTATTGAGATAATTCCTCCAGCTACCATTACGTATCCACAACTCATAATGATCTGTGACCGCTGCACTTGATCATTGTATACCTTGATTAACTCTGGAGTCGGATCAGGATAAGATAGAAGCGGTCCCAAAAAGAACCCTGCAACTATCACCGCTAGGCCTGTTCCTAAGCAAAACCAGCCATATCGTTTGGGCAGATTATTATCCATATTCATAAATGTTTAGACAGCACGACATGTTCTTGTCTTATGTAGTCATTTTTCGTATAGGTTGCGATGGCTGCCTCATTGTTTACACCGGTGATTAATTTAACTTCCCTAACTCCCCGGGCCCGAAGTTCCGCTTCCAGAAAAGAAAGTAATGATGTGGCGCACCCTCTTCTTCTTGCCCCCTCGCTAACATACATTTCGGTAATTTCTCCATCCAACGCATGATAACAAAACGATTTAAAATACCGGCCGCAAGCAAAACCTACCAGGATCTCTCCGCTTACGCCCAGCACGACCAGTTCATTGGATGAACCCAGTGTCTCCTTAACTGTATGCATGTCCATCAGAACTCCGTTAAATTCGTAGTTAAGCCTCACAAGACTTTGCGCATCGTCCGGGGTTGCCAGCCTTACCAGAATTGTATTATCCATACTTAATCAAGAACTCTCCCTTACATATATTATTGCTTTAATCAAATTCTCACTTTAGATATTCGTTACTTTCAGTATACCAGTCCAACTAAATACTGGAAATAGCTCCGCCGGCACGCAGTGGAAGGTACAAAAAAGCCTCCAGGTACATGCACCTGAAGGCTTCGCTGTAATTATAGCAATATCCACCGAGAAAAGTAATAGACACACATTTAGGTGGAATTTCTCCACTTAATTAGCAGGAATGTGTTACGTAGCAGCAATTAGTGGGATTTTCTCCACCTAATTCAGAGGAATTGAGCAGATATCGCCTAATTGAGCTATTTTAAATGGACTTTTTCCACCTAATGATGCTCCAGTTGTTCAAAGTCCCGGATTAGTGGGACTAATTCCCTCTAATCCAATCCAAACGTCCATTGTCACCGCTTCGATCCGCAGTACTAAACAACCTCAATTCAGCAAGGCTCAGCCGCTGGCTTGCCCGCATCATCCTTCGTACGGAAGGACGAACCACAGCCGCATGTAGCCGTTGCGTTCGGGTTGTTGATGGTGAAGCCGCCAGTCATACCGGATTCCTCAAAGTCGATCTCGAGGCCGTTCAGGTAACGGATATCGTCTTTGCTTACAACAACCTTCATGCCCTGAACATCCAGATACACGTCCTGCTCACTCTCGTTGTCGTCGAAGCCCATGGCGTAGGAGAAGCCGCTGCAGCCGCCTTCAGTTACCCCAAGCCGAAGGAACATATTCGGGATTTCCTGTTCAGCCAGCATAGTCTTGAGTTGTCCTGCTGCTGATTCACTGATTGTAATCATGGTCTCTAACCTCCTGAATTCATAGTCTGTATCGAATGGCTTATAGGGCCAAAAGTAATTTTTTATATAAAATTAAGTATACTCCACTATCCCCCTGCCCTCAAGTCCCAACTGACCTGTCCTATTATGCTACAACCTGCCCATCCCCACTCTTCTCAGCGGTTGCCCGCTCCCCTGTGAGAGGTTTATAATAGAAAAAGTGATATGCGTTAAAATTCGGAAAATTGTCACGCTGGCAGCTGACATCGCAGCTTTTTGTAATGGACGGCCACTCCCTAATTTTGTTTAGGAAATCATTCTGCGATGCATTTGCCTCGCCAAACCTTCAGGAGGAATCATATGTCTACTCTTATAACACCCCACACCGACGCCAGAATGGTGAACATCATTGAGAAGGTTCGCGGCGGAGAAAGATTAAATTTGGAAGATGGCGTTTATTTATATGGAAGCAACGATTTACTTACCATCGGTCAATTGGCGGGTGAAGTCAATCAGCGCAAGAACGGTAACAAGGTATATTTTATCGAAAATATGAGCCTATATTTCACCAATGTCTGCGAAGCACACTGTGCATTCTGCAATTTCCGCAAGGATGACGGTGAAGAAGGAGCATATACCCTTTCCGGTCAGGAAATGGTGCAATATGTCGAACAGCATATTCACCCCGGAGTGCGTGAGTTCCATATTGTCGGCGGTCATAATGATAAGGTGCCTTTTCAATATTACGTGGACTCGCTTAAGGCCTTGAACGAGGCATTTCCGCAGGTGACTTTGAAGGCCTACACAGCGGCAGAGATCGATTTCTTCACCCGGATCAGCGGACTCAGTATCCGAGAGGTACTGGAGGAGCTGCGTGCAGCCGGACTTCAGTCCCTTACAGGCGGTGGAGCCGAAATTCTCTCTGACCAATACCGTAAAAAAATGCGGGTCACCAAAGCCAATGTAGAGGAATATCTGGAGGTTCACCGGACAGCACACCAGCTCGGAATGAAGACCCATACTACGATGCTGTACGGCTCTATCGAGTCCCATGAGGATCGCGTGCGGCATATGCTGCAGATCCGCGATTTACAGGATGAAACAAACGGCTTCATGGTGTTCATTCCCCTGTCGATGCAGCCCAAGAACAAGAACGCCGGAATCATGCGCCGCAACTCGGCCTACGAAGACCTCAAGACGATTGCGATCAGCCGTCTAATGCTGGACAATTTCGACCATATTAAGGCTTACTTCATTAATATTGGAGCACAGCTAACCCAGGTTGCACTCAGCTTTGGCGCTTCCGATGTACACGGTACCATTCTGAAAGAACGTATCAGCCACGCGGCTGGGGCCTTGACTCCAGAGGGATTGACCCGCGAAGAGCTGATCTGGCTGGTGAAGGGCGCCGGCAAGATTCCGGTTGAACGGGATACCTTCTACAACGAGATTAAGGTATACGAATAACTGCAAGCCGGAATCCATCCGGCAACTGCTGCAATGACCATTACTTGAGCCATAGTCGAAAGGAAGATGTCATGAGAACCTTACTCGTCTTGGGCGGCGGCTACGGCGGCCTTGCCCTCATTCAAGAACTACTCGACAATCATCTCCCCCATGATGTGGAAATTGTTTTGATTGACCGGATGCCTTATCAGGGAATCAAGACGGAATACTACGCACTTGCTGCGGGTACCGTCACAGATTACCATCTGCGCATCCAGTTCCCGGTGCATCCCCGTCTTACGGTACGTTACGGAGAAGTGGGCTCCATTGATCTGGAGAGCCGCGTGGTATTGATGAATACAGGTGAACCGGTATCTTACGACATTTTGGCCATTGCTCTCGGTTGCACGGATAATTATCACCATATTCCAGGAGCAGAAGAGCATAGTTGCAGCATTCAGAGCTTTTCGGGGACACGTGAAACCTACCGCCGGTTGAATGATGTGAAGCCATATGGAACGGTTAACATTGTTGGCGGCGGACTTAGCGGAGTGGAGATGGCTGCAGAACTGCGGGAGAGCCGGCCGGATCTGAATATCGCCATTCTAGACCGGGGGGAACGTGTGCTGTCCTCTTTTCCCGCGAAGCTGTCGCAATATGTAGAGGAATGGTTCAGTGAGCATCACGTGGAGACCTTAGGCCGAATTTCCGTATCCCATGTTGAAAAAGATGCCATCTTCAATGGCACACAGGCCATTCCCGGAGATGTAACTGTATGGACAGCGGGTATCCAGCCGGTACAGGTCGTACAGCAGCTAGAGCTTCCTAAGGACCGGGGCGGTCGGATCATTGTAGAACAGTATTATAATGTGGCTGATTATCCTGAGGTTTATGTGATTGGGGACTGCGCAAGTCTTCCCTTTGCGCCCAGCGCACAGGCGGCAGGAGCGCAGGGGGAGCAGGTGGCCCATATCCTTCAAGCCCTCTGGCGCAATGAAACACCGAAGCTGCACAAAATCAAACTGAAGGGCACCCTTGGCTCTCTGGGTAAAAATGCCGGCTTTGGCCTGATGGGCCGCCGCTCTGTTATGGGGCGGGTTCCCCGATTGCTGAAAAGCGGAGTGCTCTGGATGTCCAAACGCCATTTCGGTTAGAGATTAACCCGGAACTAGTCAATTTCAAGATTGTCCCAGGCTTCCTGTTCCTTAATGGCTGCCTCAATAGCTGCTTCAAGCTCTTCCGGAGTTTCCGCTTCAATAATTTCACCGTCAAGCATGGCAAAAGGCTGCAGATAGCATTGCCCGCAATTATTCAGGCAGCCATATTCGATGACATCATATTCAGGATTGAGTTCCAGCTTGCGCTTCAGCGGTTCAGTGCCATGACCGATATTACTGGCACAAAATTCAATAAGTGGTCTCATGATGTTCTCCTTATTCTGTGTAAAGCATTTTATTTTTTAACTTTTTGTACTATAATAAGCATACGAAAGGAGTGATTGAGAAATGAGTGAGAATGTACAAAGCGCCACCATGTATGATGAAGTACTGGAAGTGCTCGATAAACTTCGTCCGTTCCTGCAACGCGATGGCGGCGACGTCGAACTGATCGATGTTGAAGACGGCATTGTGAAGTTGAAACTTATGGGTGCCTGCGGCAGTTGCCCAAGCTCCACGATCACGCTAAAAGCCGGGATCGAACGCGCCCTCCTTGAAGAAGTAGAAGGCGTGGAAGAAGTTGTTCAAGTATTCTAATCCCGTATCATAACGATCCCGGCCCTTCCGATGAAGAAGGCCGGGATTTTTTTTATTATAGTGGATTTCACAAAGGGGATCAACTTCTATCGCACCCAAAAAGACCAGAGGCTGCTCGCGCAGCCATTTCGGGCTCCCTAGCAATCTCTGGTCTGAATGATTCAACCTATGCAGTTATACTGCTTAAAAAGCAGGAATGATCGCACCTTGATATTTCTCTTCAATAAAGGCTTTGGCTTCCGGGGAAGTCAGAGCAGCCGCCAGCTTCTGAATCGCATCAGAGTCCTTGTTGTCAGGACGGGCTACCAGCAGGTTGGCGTAAGGAGAATCGGATCCTTCGATGAACAAAGCATCTTTAGTTGGAACAAGGCCGGCTTCCAGGGCATAGTTGGTGTTGATCAAGGCAAGATCTACTTCATCCAGCTGGCGAGGCAGCATAGCGGCTTCCAGTTCCACGATTTTCAGGTTCTTTTTGTTCTCGGTAATATCAGCTGTAGTGGAAGTAATATTGGTGTCGTCCTTCAAGGTGATCAGGCCATTCTTGGCCAGCAGAATCAGGGCGCGTCCACCGTTGGTGGCATCGTTCGGAATCGCTACTTTTGCGCCGTCCGCCAGTTCGTCGATCGATTTGATTTTTTTGGAATAAGCACCAAAAGGTTCTACGTGAACTGCTGTAACGGACACCAGATCTGTTCCGTTCTTTTGGTTCTGGTCATCCAGGTAAGGCTTGTGCTGGAAGAAGTTCGCATCGAGTTCTTTTTCGGCAAGCTGGGTATTAGGCAGAATATAATCTGTGAATTCTTTGATCTCGAGCTTAATGCCTTGCTTTTCAAGAAGAGGAGCAATGGCCTTCAGAATCTCCGCATGCGGCTGAGGTGAAGCGCCAATCACCAGGGTTACCGGTTCTGCAGCTGGCTCTGCGGAAGCGTCCGCAGCTGGAGCGTTCGTGGCAGCGGAGTTCGCAGCATTATTGGTATTATTGTTGCCGCAAGCAGCCAGCACCAATACCAAGGTCAAACTGAAGAATGTAAGCAGTACTTTTTTCATCTGTAAATCCCCCTCTAATGATTATGTGTGTAGAATAAGGCTTGTATATGGAAGTACCTTATTTCCGGGTAAAATGTTGAACCAGCCGGTCACCGGCCATTTGCAGCAGCTGCACGAGAATTACCATCAGCGCTACCGAGATTATCATGACTTCCTTCTGATAGCGGTAATAACCGTAACGGATTGCCAGGTCGCCCAGACCACCGCCGCCAATCATTCCCGACATAGCTGTGTATGAAACCAGTGTAACGATGGTAATGGTCACTCCGGCTAACAAACCTGGACGGGCTTCCGGCAAAAGCACGCGCCAGACGATTTGCCCTGTCGAGGCCCCCATCCCTTGCGCGGCTTCGATCACGCCCCGGTCCACCTCGCGTAGAGCTGTTTCCACCAGTCTGGCAAAAAACGGAGCTGCGCCGATTACCAGCGCCGGAATGGTACCCAGTACGCCTATCGAAGTCCCCATAATACTTTTGCTGAGTGGAATCAAAGCGACCATCAGGATAATGAAAGGCACCGAACGCAGGATATTCACCACGAAGGATAATACCGAGTAAATCGACCTGATAATGACGTTATTCGATCTTCCCCATAAATATAACACAATTCCGAGTGGTAAACCAAGAATAATTGTGAACATTCCGGAATAGGCCAACATTCGAAGGGTAGCGATGCCTGCATCCAGCATTTCTTCCCAGTTAATCTCATTAAAATTCAAGCCGCCCATTACGCAAACACCTCCACATCAAGACCTTGTGCGGCCAGCTCGGCCAGAGTCGCTTCAACCGCTTCGAGACTTCCCTCAAACCGCACCACAAGCTGGCCGTAAGGCACATCCTTAATTGTGGAAATCGTTCCCTGCAGAATTGCAAAATCCACACCGGTTCCCCTGACCACATGAGAAAGCGTTGATTCGTATGTTTTTTGTCCCAGGAAGGTAATCTTGACTGATTTGCTGTACTGTTCATATACGGCATCCAGTGCTACACGAAGTGGCCCGTCCTGCTGACTTTCACTACGGATGAAATCCTTCGTCACCTCATGCTGCGGCTTCAGGAAAACCTCGGCTACTTCCCCCTGCTCGACAATCCCGCCGCCATGAATGACTGCAACCCGGTCACAGATGCTCTGGATCACATGCATTTCATGAGTAATCAACACAATGGTCAGATTGAACTTCCGGTTAATGTCCAGCAGAAGCCTCAGAATAGCGTCGGTCGTCTGCGGGTCAAGGGCTGAGGTTGCTTCATCGCAGAGCAGCACATCGGGATTACTGGCCAAGGCCCGCGCAATGCCTACCCGCTGCTTCTGCCCTCCGGATAGTTGTGCCGGATATTTGCGGCTATGCTCTTCAAGACCTACAAGTGCAAGCAGATCCCTAACCCTCGGTTGAATCTGTTTGGCTGGCGTCCCCGCCAGTCTTAGAGGAAAAGCAATGTTGTCGTAGACCGTCGCAGAAGACAGCAGATTAAAATGCTGAAAGATCATGCCGATCTTGCGGCGCTGTTCCTGCAGTTGTCTTTGACTAAGGGAAGTCAATTCCACGCCGTCCACCCATACCTCACCGTGTGTCGGGCGTTCCAGCAGGTTGATGCAACGGATCAGCGTACTTTTGCCGGCACCCGAGTGGCCGATGACTCCAAAAATCTCCCCTTTTTGAATCGACAGGTTCAGCCCGGAGAGCGCCGTTGCAGCGTTGCTGCCTTTTCCGTATACCTTCGTCAAATCTTTCAGCTCTATCAAAACAGTTGTCCTCCCCAAGTAACCCATATAAAAACCAAAAAGACCTCTTACGATCGAATGCAGATCGCAAGAGGCCCTGTGATTGTGTTAACCATGCCTTCTCATCTGCCAACGACCGCAAACCACGCGGCATTGTAGGAATTAGCACCATGACATTTGAACAAGAGTGACGTTAGTCGCTTCCCATACAAATCGGTTGCCGGGCTTCATCGGGCCTATCCCTCCGCCGCTCTCGATAAGAGTTTGTTATGCAATTAGTTGCCCTAACATGTAAGATGCTAATGCAATCTCAAGTATAGTAAGTTTCAAGTTTTTTGTCAAAGGGAACTTTTTACTTATGAAGAACCCCCGGGCTTTAGATTTGCAGCGATGTTGCTCTTGTGCCACTGCTTATTGCTGTACCGGAATGCTGCTGCCAAGGTTTTACATACCATCTCAAGGCTTTGCTTCAAATCCTCCAGATGGCTGTCCAAATCCTCAAGATGTATCTTATCATGAAGCCCCTGATGCCGCTGCCACAGATCATCCTGCATCTCAGCATTCATATAGTGGATCTCGGCGTTACGTCGTTTGCGCAGATTCTCCAGCGGCTCCCGGTAGGAGTTCTTGATCGCTTCCAGTTCATCAGCGAGTTCTGTGTGCTGCTTAAGTAATTGAAACTGGCGGAGTACGGTAAAATAAGAGAAATGGGCTTTGATCTTGCTGGTGTTCAGATCATACAGACTGTTAAGCACCGTACCCAGCTTGTCCAGCAGCGAAAACACACGAATGAAGCCATCTTTATAAAAGTAAACATATCTTGCATATTCGCCCTGTTCCATAGGGGACATATCATCCATGTAACCCGCTACCACAGATTTGCGGAAAAAGGCAGCTGCGAACCAGCTTTGCTCCAGCTCATCCAGAGAGGAGATTAGTCCGCGTGTCCAAATTTCAAGCTTGCGGTATTCGTGGTCATGGTCTTCATGTAAGTTCATGTCCTTGCGCAGCGTGGATGCTAGCTTGGCCATATTCTCCATGGCATCAGCCAGCACACCGCTGTTCTCACGGGGCGGCTCTCCGAGTAATATCCGCAGCATCCTGTAACCTCCTCAGTGTGGGAAATAGCTTTTCCAGTTGCGGTCCACCCGCTGAACAATATCCTCACGCGGAACCAGCTCCTCCGGATACCCCCGCTTCATCCTGGCATCGATCACAAGGGGAAGCTTATAGCCAATATGATGGCGCTTGATCTCATATTCCTCGTAGATATCGCTGGCCGGTTCGAACCTTGTGAACACCGTCCAGAGGAAAGAAGTTTGGGAACGCACCGTATCAGCGGCGTTATCGACCACAATCACGAGCGGCCAGGCTGTTCCCTGCGCACGCAGAGCCGCGACTAGCCGGGACGGAAGCTGTGGATCTTCTTCATAGGATGCACCGGAAACGGCTAAACATCCACGGCAGTAAGGAATTGCCTCTGTGATTCCTGGCAGCAGACCTTCTGAATACTCATAAGGAAGCTCTCGCACCGGACTACCCACCCCCAGCATGATAGCCTTGCTGCTGCTGTTGGACGGATTCGCAGAATGCGCTTGATCGTCCTGGGAGGCATTGCCGTATATCCTGAGGCCTGAAGCGGGGTCAAAGCGTTCCAGTACACTCTCCAGCAGTCCGGGGAAATCAGTCAAATCGGCCGGTTTATCTGTTAACAGCAGGAATTTGGTCCGGGATAGCTGGCCCTCTCCCAGAATCCGGAAGGCAGATACCATCGCTTCATTAGGATAGCTCTCTCTCACGACAGCTGATACCAGAGAATGCGGACCACTTTCCGAATACTCCCACAGTGCTTTGACAGAAGGCATGAGCAGCGGGTACACAGGAGCTAAGAGCCGCTGTATATACTCCCTGAGATAGTAGTCCTCCTGGCGCGGCTTGCCGACAATGGTTGCCGGATAGATGGCATCCTTGCGATGCCAAATCCGCTGAACGTGCATGACTGGAAAATCGCTGGGTTTGGAATAATAACCATAGTAATCGCCAAAAGGTCCGTCTGTGTGGCGCTCTTGCGGCATTACCAGTCCCCGGATGGCGAACTCCGCTTCTGCGGGAATCCGGTGCCCTCCCATCGGGTCCTTGACCATCTGCAGCTTTCGCCCCAGCACCAGAGAGGCTAGCATCAGTTCGGGTATCCGTTCTTGAACAGGAGCCGCAGCTGCGGCGATCAATGCCGGGGGGCCGCCTAAAAAAACGGATACCGGAAGTGATTCTCCGAGCAGCTCTGCCTCCCGGTGATGGAAGCTGCCCCCTTTATGCTTTTGCCAATGTAATCCCACTTTGCTGTCATCATAAACTTGATTCCGGTATATCCCTAGGTTATGGTCATTCGGGTTAGTAATGCTCTCCGTATACACTATAGGCAGAAGAATGGAGGGACCTCCTTCCTCCTGCCAGCTGGTAATTCGGGGCAACTCTTTAAGAGGATCCGTACTGCGGCAGATGCCAAGCACCGGGGCTTCTCCCTGCGGCACATTTCGGGTCCCCACCTTAAGCAGGTCCATGAACAGCCGTTTTTCCTTCCAGATCCCTGACGCTGTTGGCGGCAGCAAGGTTTCCACCGCTCCCATCATCGACTTCATCAACTGCTCCGGACGCGTCCCGAATGCCTGATTGGCCCGGCGTACCGTGCCGAAGAGATTGGTCGCCACTGGAAACGGTGTTCCGATTACATTCGTGAAGAGCAAAGCCGGCCCTTCCTCTTGTACAACACGCCGATGAATCTCCGCAAGCTCCAAATAAGGATCTACCGGCGCTTCAATCACGGCAATGTCCTTATCCCGGCGGAGCTGTTCAATCCATTGACGCAAATTACCGTATCCCACTATATACTTCCTCCTCAAACCGGGCGCTATCCCGCAAAAGTTTGATGAGCGTAGACTATTTATCCGCTCTTTCCAGCTGCCATACGCGTACACTCATGTAACACAGAACGCCGAAGAGTCCGGCTATCAGGAGAATGTGCGCCAGTGCGGCAAATATGTACAGCCGTTCATTATATAAGGTATGGACAACAGCCGCACCGCTGAATACCTGAAGCAGACACAGAATTACAGCAGTAGCACCAAGTATCCTCAGCTCAGTCAGTGCTGTATATCTCCAGAAGGCTAAATGTCCGAGGTACGCAATCAGGAGAAACAACAGTGCAGCCGCAACTCTATGCATAAACACAATAGCCACACCGCCAGACAACTCTGGTATCCATTCTCCGTTACAAAGCGGCCACCCGGAGCACCCTCCCTGGGAATCCGTATGGCTGACATAGGCTCCAATATATACCACTATATAAGAATATAACGCAGCCGCCCATGTTAAGTTGCGGAAGCCTTTGCTGACACGGGGTCCAGGCGAAGGAGGATTATCCCCAAGCGTATAGCGCCTTTTCGTCCCAAGTGCAAGCATCAGCGAGCTGGCAAAAGCGATCAGGGAGAAGCCCATATGCAGTGCCATCACCGCAGCAGACTGCGATTTAACCACCGCAAGCGCTCCCATTCCTCCCTGTACCACCACAAATAAAAGTGTCAGCAGAGCATACACCATCAGTTCTCTCCGTTTACGCGCATAACGCCAGAATGCCAGCACCGAGGCAAGGGATAACAGTCCTGCCAGCCCGCTGAACAAACGATGTGTGTATTCGATCAGTGAGCCTATTGTATAAGCAGGAACCAGCTTTCCGTGACAGAGCGGCCATTCATTGCCGCATTCCAGTCCGGAACCGGTCTTGGTCACTACTGCACCCCCGAGAAGCGCCAAAAACATAACCAGACAAGTGATGTAGCTGAGCCATTTCAATGGATTCATCGTCAATGAGATCACCCGCAATTTTATAGGAATAAAAGGGAAAAGTACTTGTTGAATTGCTACAAAGGTCCACGTTAATAAAAACACCGCTTCTGCTCGGGTAGGGCGAAAGCGGTGCATCGTTATTACTTGTGTATAGTCAGATAAACTTCAAGTGCCCTGTCCAGGAAGCCTTCAATCTCTTCACGGGACTTGCGCAGTTTGTTGACAAATCTTACCAGTTCGCGTCCATCGGTGTAGGCCACAAAGCTGGGAATACCAAGAATATTCTGTTCCTGGCTGACATCACCTACAGCGTCCACATCTACTTCAACCAGCGTAAGGCGGTCGGTGTATTTCTGTTCCACTTCGGGCATAAACGGATCAATGAACTTGCAGTCTGAACACCAATCGGCTTTGAAGACGGCTATGGTTAGACGGGGCGATTGAATCGACACCTGGAATTCCGCAGGGGAAGTAATTTTATCCATAATCTGAACAGTCCCTTCTTGAGTTAAGAGTAACGTCTATTATGTTTTCTTTAAGTGAAGCAAATTGTACAGAATAAGTCAAATAAAAAAGACAAATCAAGACAATTATCACAGATTTATTGCTCAGACCGAATACGTTCGGGTTGCAGCTTCATGAGCGGGCCCAATACCTTCTGCAGGGGACGAGGATATCCGGCGATTTCCTGACGGCTCAGCACTCCCAGAACAATCAGCAGTACCAGGTAGATTACAACCACAGCTGCGCCTACCACAAGGCAGGTGATCAGGAAAGCCACCCGTGCAGGCATCATATGGGTTAGAATCAATCCTGCTTCATTCAGTCCGTAGCCGATGCCGCCGGAGGCTAGCACCGCAACCGCGAAGCCGCCCCAGCGTCTGCCAAGAATCTCGAAGGGAATAATCGTTTTTAGCATTCTCAGGTTAAGCAGTGTAATGACAATGAAACACAGTGCTGTGGCAGCAATAA
Organism: Paenibacillus sp. LS-5; assembly: GCF_056121505.1. Taxonomy (NCBI): domain Bacteria; kingdom Bacillati; phylum Bacillota; class Bacilli; order Caryophanales; family Paenibacillaceae; genus Paenibacillus; species Paenibacillus sp. LS-5. The sequence goes on from NZ_JBWAVA010000007.1 coordinate 80,044, forward strand.
TCCCGTAAATACCGAAAATACGGCTGAGGATGAAGTTGGAACCGAACTTGACGAGCAGGCCGGCCATTACATAATACATGGAGATCCGTGCTTTCCCCATGCCTAGCAGAATGGAGTTGGTCGTCATCATGGTAATCTGAAATATCGTCCCAAGTGTCAGCATAGCCACAATACCGCTGCCGTCGAGGCTGCTGAACAAGAGCCCATTCACTGAATACGCCGCAACCACGAGCGAAAGAACAATCGGTGTTCCTGTCAGAATCGAAATCCGCAGCGCCAGCGTTACCTGCCGTTTCAGATGCGCTTCGTCGCGCCTTGCATAGGCGGCAGAGATGATCGGAATCAGCGAGGTGCTAAGCGCAATCGATAATACCGGCGGAATACCGGCTACACTCTGTGCACGGCTTCCGTAGATCCCCAAAGCCTGGGTAGCCTCCTTTAAGCCGATTTGCCCGCTGAGCAGTGGAACGATGAACGAGGTATCAATAAAGTTCACTACCGGAACAGTTACAGAAGAGAGCACAATCGGTATGGATAGTTTGAAAATATCCTTGTAGATCTTCAGCAGCGGAATCCGGGCTTCGCTTGAATCATACAAAGCCTTTTGCTCCTCGCTGCGGCGGAGCTTTCTTGCATAATACAGCATTACGCCAAATGCCCCGATGCTTCCAAGCACACTGCCGAAGGAAGCACCCGCCGCCATCCAGGTATTGCTGTAGCCCTGACGCAGCAGAATAAATGCAAGCAGAATCGCCGTCGACACCCGGGCAATCTGCTCAATAATCTGCGAGATGCCCCCGGCCATCATATTGTTGCGTCCCTGGAAATAACCGCGCATCATCGCGATCATCGGAAAGAGCAGAAGCGCCGGTGCAATCGCCCGGATCGCAAGCGTACTCTGGGGAACCTTGGTATACTCCGCATAATACGGAGCTGCTATGTACAGGATTGTACTCATTAGCACACCGACAACCGCGGCAAAAATAAGCGCTGCACGGTATACCTGCTGCGCTTCCTGCGGGCGGTTCAACGCATAACGCTCAGACACCATTTTGCTGAGCGTACTTGGAATGCCGGCTGTGGCCAGCGGCAGAAGCATCAGATACACATTGTTCGCCTGTGTGAATGATGCATTACCGATATCATTGAATAAATGCTCCAGCGGCACCCGCTGGGCCAGACCCAGCACGCGGGCCACGAGCGCTGCCGCGGCCAGAATAAGCGTGCCTTTGACAAAAGACTCTTTCTTGGTAGACAAACTGTTTCGCCTTCTTCGCTGTTAAAGTTAATACCGGCCAATCCAGATAAAGAAGAGGATGACCATGGCAATTTGCAGCACGATTTTGACAACTGTGCTGCTGAACAGGCCAAGCAATGAACCGAAGCTGACCTTTACAGCCTTGCCTGGCTTCGAACCGGCGATTAATTCACCGGCAAATGCACCGACAAATGGTCCAATAATCAGACCAAACGCCGGAATAACGAACGGGCCCAGAATAATGCCGATTGTGCTGCCGATAACTGAGGCGCGGGAGCCGCCGAATTTCTTGACTCCCCAGGCCCCGACCACATAATCCGCCACAAACAGGACAACCACGATCAGCGTCTGGATAATCCAGAACCACGGGCCGAACGGATCGAAGGAAAAGAACCAGCCGTATACAAAAAAGGCCAGATAAATCGCCAGCGCACCCGGCAGTATCGGATATACCGCTCCGGCCAGTCCTACGGAGAATAAAGCAATAATCAAAACCCATCCGAGAATCGTCAATTCCTTCAGCTCCTAAGCATCATTATTCCCCAGTCGCTCTTCCGGCGGAGGCCCGAACTTCGGTCAAAATATACTTCTCAATCACTTCTGCGATCCCGTCATTGTTATTCGTGGCGACCACAGCATCCGCTTCCTGCTTCACTACTTCTTGCGCATTGCCCATCGCTACACCAAAGCCAGACTGCTGGATTGCGGCCAGATCGTTCAGACTGTCTCCGACTGCAACCACCTGGGACATCTCTATCCCAAGCAGCTTGCAGACCTCCCGGATACCGGAAGCCTTATTCACGCCCAGCGGATTAATCTCCAGATTATGCGGTGTAGAATTTGTGATTTCGAGCCCGCCCATATCCTGAAGCTGCATCAGCAGCTTGTGGCGGATCTCATCATCCTCCGTAGAATAACCGAACTTGAGCCATTCCCGTCCTTCAATATCTCCATCCCAGTTATCCCGGTTGTAGACCTCGTCCACAGAATACGCCCAGAACCAGATTCCGTATTCTTCGGCGATTTCATGCATCCTTTTGACCAGCATCACGTCCATCAGGGAACGGCGGTAGAGCTCATGAGGCGCACGCCATACTTCACTCCCGTTCACCATAATCATGGGAGTCTCCAGCCCCAGCTGCTCTGCGTACGGCATTGCGCTGCGGGATGAGCGTCCGGTGGACAGGCAGACATGAACGCCTGCATCCATCGCTTTTTTAATCCATTCCACCGTTTTGGGGGTAATCTGTTGTTCGTCATTCAGCAGGGTTCCATCCATATCCAATGCTAGCAGGCGGTATTTGGCAATCATGTGCCACCCCTCCATTCTTGTATGCTCTCTGGTGTCAGAGTAGCTGTATATTTGGGTATCTCACCATTCTATCGTTCTTAGTCCATAGTATCAGTTGTTTGTTGCCGGAGTATTTCCGGGAGATGCAGTTGGTGTACTTCCGGGCGCGGCATTTTCAGTTTTTAAGCTTTTCTTAGGCACGCCATCCAGGCCATATTCCCAATCGTAAGCATCGAAAATCTTGCGGGCAACCGGCGCGGCGCTGTTGGAGCCAAATCCGCCTTCAGGAATGACCACAGCTACAGCCAGCTTCGGTTTATCCCGCGGTGCAAAGGCAATGAAGACCCCGTTATCGCGGTTTTCATTTTTTCTATCCGTTTGTTGTGAAGTCCCTGTTTTTCTGGCAAAATCATAAGGGAAATCATCGAAACTAATGACACTACTATTCATTCCACTAATAACTTCTTTCCAGTAAGACTTGTCAAAGTCCACTGTATTTAACACTTCACGCCCAAAAGTCTTTACCACGTTATTGGAAGAATCGGTGATTTTACTAACTAGTTGCGGCTTAATTCGCTCTCCTTGATTTGCAATCGTAGAGGCATATTGAGCGAGTTGCAAGGCAGTGTAACTTCCTTGCTGTCCAAAGGATGCGTAGACTAGCGCAGACTGTGCGCTGCCAGTTTCCGCTTCTTTAAAATAATTCAAAAAACCTTTGTACTCATTAGGTAAACCAATTCCCGTACCAACGCCTAATCCAAAGTCCTTCATATATTTATCCCAGACATCCACACCCTTAGCTCCATATTTTTCATACATTTTTTTGCCTACCTTATCGATCATAAAAACGTTGGAAGATTTCTCGATTGCGTCGGCGGGTGTATTAAAATATCCGTAAGCATGGCCCCCCGCATTTCTGACGGTTGTTTCATATCCAGCTTTACCAAATTTGGTGCTACCTGTATCCGTATATGAGGTATGTGTAGTAATAAAACCTTCGTTAAGTCCAATTAACACAGTTAACGGCTTTATTGTCGAACCTAGAAAAACTGTCGAACTGAAATCATGTCCCGAACTTCCTGAAGAGTAAGGCGTTATAGTCCCATTCTGATAGTTACCCATAATTTTATTCCATTCTGTTGAATCCAGCTTTGGTGCTGTCCATACGTTAGTGTCATAATCGGGCATGCTAGCCATGGCCACGATATTCCCAGTATCAACTTCCATCGCTACAGCATAACCGGTTTTAGCGTCAGGATGCGTCTTCCCCTGTACGGCATGAGAATGCAGCCAGCTGATCTGCTCGGTAATGGCCGCTTCGGTCTTCTGCTGAATACTCTTATTAATAGTCATCCACAGGTCATTTCCTTTAACAGGCGGAACGACATCTTCGACCTTTTCAGCCATATTCTGCGGATTGACTGAGATGACCTGATAACCGTTTTTCCCGCGAAGATTTCTTTGATATTGCAGCTCCAGACCATCGAATCCGACAAACTCATCATCCTTGTAGGTTAGACCCGGGTCGGCATCGATCTGTTTCATTGCATTTTGAATATTTTTGTAAATATCCAGGCTGCTTGAGGATTTGAAAGGCTTAATATAACCGACTGTCTGTACCGCGATCGTATCCTTATCGTAGTGACGATTGCTCTCCTCGACCACTTCAACGCCCGGATATTCCGCTTTATGTTCCATGAAATAAGCTACCTCCCTGGAGGTAAGACCCGCTTTGATCCGCCGCGCCATGAAACCGGAATATTTCTTGAAATTCAAATCCAGAGAATTAATAACATCGTTGACCGTCTGCTTTTCCCCGTTAGGATCTCCATACTTGTTAAAAGACTCTACCAGTTTGTTAGCAAGGGAATAGACATTTGCGCGGGCCTCCGGGGTAAACGAAGTAATCCCTGTTTTCTTGTCTGTAGATTTGGCAGTATATTCTTTCGTTAGCGTGATATACAGTGACTGGACAGAGGTGGAATAAGCAATTTCCTCCCCCCCGGCAGCACGGATTGATCCCCGTATGGCTGCGAGCGGTACATTTTTGGTATCACGGCTGGTCTCTACCTCCGTTAAGGTAGGGCCTTCTACGAACTGAACCACAGCAAGACGGATAATAATGACACAGAAAATAACAAACGTGCTGAAGAAAAACACGTTGAGCCGCAGGCCAAGCGAACTTTTACTGTCCTTCTCGTCCTGGGACGAGGCCTGCTTACGGAAAACACTCACAGTTTTTCACTCCTCTACATCTTAAAATAAACCTTTATTCCGGCGTTGACTCCGTTACAGGTGGTTTGTTCTTCTTGGGTACTCCAGTCAGCCCGTATTCCCAGTCATAAGCATCAAATATCCGGCGTGCTACAGGGGCGGCCTGAAAGTGCCGGAGCTAATGATTATATGAATATTGAGGCAGTTAGTATCCTTATTCTTATAGGTCTCTGTATAGTCTTTGGTTAACGTGATGTACAGGGACTGGACGGATGTATTATACGCGATGTTTTCTCCTCCTGCAGCATGGATAATCCCCCGGACCGCAGAGAGAGGAATGGTCTTGGTCTCCTGACTCTCTTCCACTTCAGTCAAAGCCTTCGCTTCAACGAACTGCAGGGATGCAAGACGAATAATGATGACACAAAAAATAAAAAAAGTGCCGAAACCTGAACGGCTGCCGGATCTGCCTTGTTATTGTACCATACATCTTAAGGCTGCTGCTTCCTTCTCAGAGCACACTTTCTTTAATATGGGTTTTGTCAAAATCCTTGCTATTGAACCAGTTCCCGCTGCGCGCCCACGTGGAGTCGAGCGGTATCCAGGCTTGCCTGTCTGGCAGATATACTTCATTCCAGGCATGAGGGCCGTATCCGCCTTGGCCACCGTATCCCTGTCCTGTGACTACACGAACCTGAAGTCCCTGTGAACGTGCCATTACGGCGTAGAGGCGGGCATAGTCGATACAAACACCAAGCCGTGTATCAAAGGTGTCCTGCGGTGTCTGCTCATGCCAGATGCGGTGTTGCTCGTAATTCTCAGCCTTATCGTAATCATAAGCAATGCGCGAGCCCACCCAGTCATACAGCAGCTTAGCTTTGTCCTCAGCCCCCTCGGCTTGTCCTGCAATATCAGCAGCAGCCCCGGTAATGTCAGGCGAAATCTCATGATCAATTACTTCATATTTCCGCCGCAGAATATCATTCATCTCATCAGCCACCGCCTGGGTCAGCACCGGCAGCTTGCTGCGCACATCCTCCCCGGCTAGCGGTTCAAATACCGCCGCAGCACTCTCGCTATAGATAGGAGAGGATTCCACATAACGGCTGAAGCCGCTGTCCGGACTCAGTCCAACGCCAATATACAGCGCAAGTACCAGGACAAGGCCGCGCACAAGCCCAATAACACCGCCGATAATGGCACCGCTCAGACGGCTGGCCATTGTAATCTTCCGGTCCGACTCCCTCGCCCGCAAACGGGGCAGGCGGAAAGGAAGCAGCAGGAACAGCAGTCCTAGCAGAAGACGGATGAGGCTGTAAGATATCAATAATAGCAGCAAAAAACGGACAAAAGGTGATCCTGCCAGCACAGATACAGCCGTGTAGTAGATCTGTTGCCATCCGCTGAGCTGAGTGTCCGGAAGTACTATTCCTGTCGCCCAGGTTCCTGCAATAGGCGACAGATGCATCGCTGCAGGAATGGCCATGGCTATAGCCAGAAGGGTAAGCACCCCGTTTCCGAGCAGACCGAACAAGCCTCCCGCTGCTCGTGCGAAGCCTCTGCCCCATCCCTGCAGTAGTGAAAATAAGACAACCACAACCAGCAGGATGGAGATGATGTTGGCTTCACTAAGGCTGTCTATCCATCCCTTAAGCATGTTTGTCCACCTTTCCCTTTCTCTGTAGATTCATATCAACTGCAGGTATGCCCACGGACCTACTGATTTTTCCGGGCTTCTTCAATAAAGGTTTGGGTGGTGTCCGTAATGCTCCATTTCCCGAGACTAACTCCGCGGAAAATCACCTCGACCTTATCCTCACCGGCCGCACCTTTTACTTCAAGATTAGGCGTCGTAATCGTAAAGGTGCCGTCGCCTCCGGAAGTATACTTGGCATCTTTGGCTTCCTTAAGCATAACATCCTGCGCTTCATTCTTAAGCGTACTTACCGTTCCATCCGCCACCTTATTCACAGCGTTGCCAATTTGGTCCAGCGTAACCCCGCTGTAGATGAATAAGCCAGCTACAATAGCGATAACTATCGCCCATTTCAGGACCGTTTTAACCAGGTTAATGACCGCAAAGAGCAGAACAAGAGCAATTACGATAACCAGCCAATTCTCTTTAATAAATTGTGACCACACTGCCGGATCCATCACTTTCACAACACCCCTATCGCTATATTTCGTCACTACAGGGCGCATGTCCCCGGGACATTTCATTATTACTAATTATTATACATGAATGACCTTAATAATTCATGGCCTGAGCAGCTTCCTGGAGGCAGTTCCCAATTAGATGGTATAAGCCTCCCTGACCACACGTAAAGTACAAGTAGGCCATTATCAGAACCACTGATTACATGTCTGCTGGCTTCAATGGTCAATACCCTGTATTTATATTAAAAAGTGCCTGCCTGTGCCTTGGCATAGAGACAGGCCCCTGTGGAGGTGTTCCCCCTGAAAACCGCGCTGTGGCTGTATCTGTTTCTCTTTCTGGCCTTCTTCGATTTGCATGCCCAGTATCCTATTCTTACCCCCTTTGCCATCTCGCTCGGTGCTGGACCGGCCTTCATTGGCTGGATGATGGGCATGTATTCGCTGACTCATCTTCCCGGAAATCTGCTGGCAGGCGTGCTGGTCGACCGCAACGGCAGCCGACGATACATTGTATTCGCACTGACAGCAGCCGGAGCCCTTCTGCTGCTTCAGGCTCACGCCCAGCTTCCCTGGCATCTGCTGCTGCTGCGCGCAGCGAGCGGGTTCGCCCTGGCCTTCCTTTCGCCGGCCTGCATGACACTGCTGGCCTCGCTCTCTTCCGATCCCGCGACCCAAGGGAAATATATGTCCGGCCACGGGATCGTCCATACGCTTGCGTCCGTCGTGTCACCGGCCGCAGGAGCTTTTATCGTAGCGAGGGCCGGCTACTCCGGTACCTTCACCACTCTGGGCTGGCTGCTGATCTTCACAGGCGTCATGGCCTTATTCAGTGTGCCTAATCATGTTCAGAGCTTGGCCGTTGCCACACCGGCTCTTCCCTTGCACTCGCCGTCACAAACAACGGCCCAGGCAGAATTCCCTGTATCCAAGCGTTATTATCTGCTGCCCTTTTTTGTATCCTGCTCACAAGGCGTGTTGTTCTTTGAACTGCCCCTGTCACAGGGTAGTGATGGAATGATATCCACCGGAATCCTTCTGTCACTTCTTAGCTTGGGAGCACTGGTTACGCTCAGTCTCTTCTTTCTGAATCGGCTTACCCCAGGAATAAGAATCGCAGCAGCACTGCTGGTCATGGCGCTCTGCTTCTTCGTGCTTGCTGCGTTCCGTGGCATCCCCGCCGGTGTGGTTCTCTTTCTGCTTGGGGGAGCCAAGGGCGTACTCTTCCCGGCGATGGCCTCCCTATTCATCAGTCTTGGTGGTGCCGGACGTATGGGAAGAACCTTCTCGCTGCAATCCATTGCCATGTCGCTTGGCGCCTTTGCAGGTCCGGTTGCAGCAGGGCAGCTGCGGGACTACGTCTCTCCTTATTTCATAGCCTTTGTTCTGCTGATGACTGCCCTTCTGCTGCTCCCACCCAGAACCTCAGACAAACTGGTCTACCAGCCGGAATGGAACAGTCCAGCAGCTTGACGGTAATCCCTTATCACTTGAAATCATTGATGATGCAGTTAGGCAAACATACAAACCATCTGGTGCTTTTTACATAATATACAATGTAATCAACCCACAGTCGAAAGCGTGGTGAATCCTCCATGGGTGAACATTGCGGTCCGGGCCCGAACCCCGCTCCCGTAACTCCTGTATTCTGGACTTCTACAGGCACCATTCTGGTGCTCTACATTCTGCTGGTCATCATCCTCAGTGCCGGAATATTCTAAGTTTGTCCGCATTTGCCGAAATCACAACCCACTGATCACCCGGTTCTTTTGCCTCCGGGTGATTGTTTCTTTTTACGACATTTCCCGGGTAATGAACATACATAATTGCTGCAGAGAAAGATATAAATCGCAGTTATTTTTAAAATGGATGAATATTAGGTAAAATATCGACATAGACACATCACCACAGGGAGGATGACCGCATATGTCCATAACCATCATCGTCGAAGGCAAAAACGACCGGAGCAGGCTTCGGCGGCTGCTGGCACCTGAGATTGATATCCAGTGCACGTTCGGCACCCTCAACACCTTGAAGCTGGAAACCCTGCGGCGCCGGATAGGCGACGGAGAAGTATACCTGTACATGGACAATGACAGCTCAGGCAAAAAAATCCGCGGTATCCTGCGTGATGCCTTTCCGGATGCCGGACATATCTATACCCGGAAGGGTTATGCAGGTGTAGAGGGCACTCCCGATGAATATAACATCACTCAGCTGGAAAAGGCCGGATTGGAGGAGTTCATTATCTATCCGCAGCCTTTGCCTTACTTGGAAACATAAGTGCACGGGACAAGCTGGCATCCCAGCCTTAAGTGAATTTATTTTTCATTCCAGGAATGGTCTGGGATCATTTACTTAACAAAAAAACGCCTTGTCCGCCCTATGCGTCTTACGCAAAAAGCTGAACAAGGCGTTATGAATGTTTTTTATTTTTCCTTAATCAAATCCTGCAGCTTACCTGCCAGAAATTCCGGTGTCACGTTATCCGTATCTCCCGCATCGTATAATCCCCGGAGCCGGTTATTCCGATCCACCAGACCAATCAGATTGGCATGTGCAAAGTTATCCTTGTTGTCTCCATAAATCAGCACTTTAAAAGAATCCGCAGCCAATGTGCGAACCTTCTCTTGATCACCCCGTAGGAAATACCAGCCGTTGTAATCCGCATGAAAACGGTCAGCAAAGGTCTTGATCGCCTCACGTGTATCATTCTTGGGATCGAAGGAAATGGAGACGAATTCCACATCCTTGCCAAAGCTGCCTTCCTTAATCAGCAAATCCTGAGTCTGTGAGAGCATATAGGTGGTGATGGGACAAACATCCGGGCATTCCGTGAAGAAGAAATAGACCAGTCTCGGCTTCCCTTCCGTATCTGCCAGGGTGATTTGTCTGCCATCCACATTTTGAAGCGAGAAGTCCTGCACTTCACCGATAACCGGAAGCTTGTCTTTTCCGCCGGTCAACGAGCCTGCTGCCAGATATATAGCCAAACCCACGGCCAGAAGCAGCAGCAGCCAGGTCCATTTGTAGCGTTTCAAGGTTTGCACAGGGCATTCTCCTCCCTTACACGTGAATCGTATTCAGCACAAGCACAATCAGACTCACTGTCAGATAATTAATGGAGAAAAAGAAGTTCTGTTTCGCCCACGCATCGTCATCCTTCGCACGAAAGCCTTTCAGCGTGAGGTACAGCCAGGCCAGTGACAAACCCGCAGAAATAATCAGGTAAAAAATCCCCGCGTAGTCGTAAACATACATCAGTACCGGAACCGGCAGCAGCAGCGCTACATAAGGAATCATCTGGATTTTGGTGCGACGTGTGCCTTTGACTACAGGCAGAAGCGGAAATCCCGCAGCCCTGTATTCTTCCTTGCGGCGTATGCCAAGCGCCCAAAAATGCGGGGGCTGCCAGAGAAACAACATGGCGAACAGCAGCCAGGCCCCGAGATCCACTGTGCCGGTTACGGCAACATATCCGATCACCGGAGGCATTGCACCTGAGATGGCACCCACCGAAGTACTCCATGTAGATGTTCTTTTGAGCCAAAGGGTGTACACTACTACATACACAAACATGCCGACGATACCGAATAATCCGGCAAGCACGCCACAAAAAGCAAATAATACCGCTAGACCGGCTATGCCAAGCCCTATAGCATAAGCCAGCACGACTCCCGGCTTCAGTCTTCCTGTAGGCAGGCCGCGTTCACGTGTTCTTTCCATTTTCATATCCAGATCGCGGTCGAAATAGTTATTGAACACGCAGGCAGAGGCCATAACCAGCATGGTACCGAGTAAAGTCAGAATGAGCCGGCCATACTGCACATCCCAGCCAGAAGCCACCCAGTATCCCGCAAAAGCAGCGATAAGGTTGGAGCGGATAATACCTGGTTTCGTCACCGTAATGAAATCGCGCCAGCTGGCACCTTCCTTGGGTGATTTGGCAGACAAAGCTGCGGAATCCGATGAAGCTTGATATCTTAATTGATTGTCCACGTCTGGTGTTCCTCCTTCTAAGGGACTTCTACGTTCCACTGGAGCAAAAATACCAAAATCAACGTTCTTAGTTGAGAACATTATTCATTCTGCTGTTAACTTTATCATAACAAACGAAGAAAGAGTTTGACAATCATGGACCGAGATGTTCATCATTTCGACAATTGCGTGACAATATTTATTTTACACCCCCTAAATAACTGGACGCCAAATTGGGTAGTTATTAATAGAGAACTTCCGTACAAAGGAGATCTGACCAATGGATACCGCTACACATTTTGTTATGGGCCTGGGACTTGCCGGACTGTCCTTTGTTGACCCCGTCGTTGCCTCCCAACCAACATTAGCCGGTGCTGTCATGATCGCCACTGTATTGGCCTCTCAGGCACCAGATGCCGATACTGCGCTGCGATTGAAGAACAATGCGCTGTATATCCGCAACCACCGGGGCATCACACACTCACTGCCGTTTTTACTCTTCTGGCCCGCTCTAATCACACTGGTGATTGGACCCATCTTTGGTTTCACAGATCCTCATAACCTTAGCCATATCGCTCTGTGGAGCTTCATTGGCGTAGCTGTTCATGTATTTACAGACCTGTTCAACACTTATGGCACCCAGGCCGCGCGTCCTTTTACAGAGAAATGGATTGCCTGGAACATTATCCACATCTTTGATCCGTTCATCTTTGGAAGCCACGCAGCGGCCATCATCCTCTGGATCAGCGGGATTGTGCCGCCAGCTCCGTTGTTTATTACCCTGTATGCTTTCATCGCGCTTTATTATATTTGGCGGACGGTGGTGCATGCGCGGCTGACCAGAAATTTGAAGAACAAAGATATCCATCATAGCCCAGGCGAACGGTATTTTGTTATTCCGACCATATCGCCGACACGATGGAATGTTGTCAAGGCCAAACCAGACGGCAGCTATAATATCGGACTTCTGAACAGCGGACGGCTCGAATGGTTCAAGCATGCGGTGTGCTCCACCCATCCCGCCGTTGAACATTCCAAGAGCCATCCCGATATTCAGGCTTTCCTGTATTTTACCTCCTACGCTGTAGCCGAGGTCGAGCAAGTGGCCTCTGGATATATTGTACGCTGGGGAGATGTACGTTATTTACACCGCAAGCAATTCCCGTTCGTCGCAGTACTGGTAATGGACAAAGAGTACCATCCGCTTAACACCTACGTCGGCTGGTTGAGCAGCGAAAAGCTCGATGAACGTTTTGCTATTGACCCCGGTTCCATGAAGCTTTAGACTATCACAATCACGATAAAGCGTTCTCACACCTATTGGCATGTAAAAACCCCGCTGCGCAGAACTCCGCAGCGGGGGATTTTCATGAGCTTGCTGTCCATCATATACTTCTAACAACTTTCATCAGAAAGAAGGTCAACGTTATATGGGTAAAGGCTTATCACTCTGGTTTTCATGCTCTTCCATTCTTCTTCTTACCGCAGCATCCATCTCTATCAGCTCAAATATCTGGCTGGCCCTGCTTCTGGGTGTATTATGCATAATGAATATTGGCTGGGGCTTTATTCTCAAAGCAAGGCTGAGACGCAAGGCAGAGGCTAAAGCGCAGCAGCCCTCCTAGCGCAACGGCAGGAAGCCCATCCGTTCTTTAACACCAGCAAGTGTCTGTGCGGCAACTTCGCGTGCACGTTCCGCGCCTTCAGCGAGAATATCAGTCAAGGCACCTGAGCTGCGGATCTCCCGGTACTTCTGCTGCATTGGCTCAAGCGTAGCCACCAGAACTTCGCCCAGATCTTTTTTGAAGCCTCCATACATCTGGCCCTCGTAACGGTCAGCAATCTGCTGCAGGGTCATTCCGGAACATTCGGCATAGATACTCATCAGGTTGCTGATCTCAGGTTTGGCGGCCGGATCAAAGATAACCTCACGGCCGGAGTCGGTTGTGGCACGGCTTATTTTTTTGCGGATAACATCCGGCGGATCCAGAAGCGCGATATAGCTACCCGGATTCGGATTACTTTTGCTCATTTTTTTGCTGCCGTCATCCAGTGACATAATTCGTGCGCCAACTTCAGGAATATAAGGCTCTGGAATCGTAAAGAAATCACCAAAACGGTGGTTGAAGCGTCCCGCCAAATCCCGTGTCAGCTCCAGATGCTGCTTCTGGTCTTCCCCGACGGGTACCAAGTCAGCATTGTAAATCAGAATGTCAGCCGCCATCAGGGACGGGTATACGAACAAGCCTGCACCTACAGAGTCTTTGCCGGAAGACTTGTCCTTGAACTGTGTCATGCGCTCCAGCTCACCCATAGCGGTTAATGTTGTTATAATCCAGCCCAGCTCTGCATGCTGCTGTACATGGGATTGCATGTAGACATTGGCAATCTTGGGATCAATCCCTGCCGCAAGGTACAGAGCCGCTACAGATTCTGAATTCTCCCGCAGCGCGGCAGGGTCCTGGGCCACCGTAATGGCATGAAGATCCACCACCATAAAGAAGCACTCATGCTGTTCTTGCAGCTTAACGAAATTTTTAATCGCACCAATGTAGTTCCCCAGAGTCAGTGAACCACTCGGCTGAATGCCGGACAATACTTTTTTAGCCATCCTATTCCCTCCGATTATGTTATTCTTCCAGCAGCGCACAAAAAGGCCCCACATCCGCAAGGGACGTGAGACCGTGGTGCCACCCTTATTCGCTGCCTGCAGTCTCTTTTAAAAGAGGTGCAAAGGCAACCTTCACTTCCTTTAACGGGGAAGAATCCGGCCGGTCTACTTAGGTCTCAAACCTGTTCGAACGCGGCGCTCCAGGGTCCATTCAGCCTGAGGTGCCCCACCGGTTCGCATCAACCACCGGCTTTCTGAAGGTGCAGCTTCCGCCTACTTATCCCTGTCATCGCATTGTCATGTTCATGAATGCATTCATCATAGAGCGAACTGGAGAAGTTGTCAAATGACTTAACCCAGGTATATTAATCTGGTATGATAAGGGTATTCGTGTCATTCGATTACAGTTACATTAAAGGAGCATACATTTCATGAAACAGGTGACCAAGGGGCAGTGGAACGGCTACGATACTTATATATTGCATAGCCGCGAGCTGGAAGTCACACTTTTGCCGAAACTGGGCAACAACGTCATTTCGTTGTGGGACCGTAAGGAAAACCGTGAAATTCTGCGCAGGCCCGAGGAGAGCGATCTATCCGTTTACCTGCAGAAGCCTTATCATTTTGGCATGCCCCTGCTGATTCCTCCCGGACGTATCCGTGAGGGACAATTCAATTTCGAAGGCACATCCTATCAGTTCGAGCCGAATTCAGCAGGAGGTCATCATATTCATGGCCTGCACCGTGTACAGTCCTGGTGTGTAAGCGATATTGAAGAAGACGAGGACGGCTGCGCAGTGACTACCGAATTCAATACGGCGGATGATCCACGCTGGATGGAACAATTCCCTGTCCCTTTGAAGTTCGAGATGACCTTTTGCTTGCAGGATGCCCGTTTCAAGCAAACGCTGAAGGTCTCTCATCTGGGAGACAAGAATATCCCCTTTGGAATGGGATATCACACCTGGTTCATGATAGATGGCGAACCGGAACGCTGGATGCTTCGGCTGCCCGTCCAAAACATCTATGAATTGAACGATGAACTGCTGACCAGCGGCAATCTGCTGCCTCTTGGAGAGCTTGAAGCCCTGAACCAAGGCATGGGACTGCAGGGCAAGAACCTGGATACTATACTTCGGATTGGAGAGGAGCAGCCTTCTGAAGCTCTGCTGATGCGTGATGACGGCTATGGGCTTCGCTATACAACCGACAAGGAATTCTTCCGCCACTGGGTGATATACACCCAAGGAACCGCAGGCCCGTTTCTCTGTATTGAACCTTATACCTGGCTTCCAGATGCGCCTAACCTGGACAAAGAAGCTTCTTTCACAGGCTTAATTACCTTTGAACCCGGCCAAACCCTTACCGTATCAAGCCATCTTGAAGTCATCTATCCCGAACTCTAATTTTCATATAATTACCATCCTCGAAACCTTCCTGAACCGTGCATGAATTCCTCTCCCAGCGCTCATACTATCTTCACAACGGGCGAAGGAGGTGAACAAACATGGGTCAAGCAGGTCAACAAGGTCGTAGTAGCCGTTCCAATAACCTGGTCGTTCCTCAAGCAAATGCAGCCCTGCAGCAGTTGAAATATGAAGCAGCACAGGAGCTTGGAGTAACTATCCCAGCTGACGGTTATTATGGGAACTACACTTCCCGCGAAACCGGTTCTTTGGGAGGATACATCACCAAACGTCTAGTGCAGCTGGCAGAGCAACAATTGTCCGGTCGTTCGTAGTAACAGCCTTATCATAAGTATCCCGTCAGGCTGAATGCCTCGGCGGAACTGCTTTACAGCCCTCCTGCGCCTCTTGCCGAGTCGCAAGAGGGCTTTTTGCATGTGCATATCTATGTATTTCTTAGCCGTAGAATTGATCAGATTTATCGGCATGGACATTGCGTGGATAGCGGATCATCAGATTGGCCATATTATAATTAGATTCGAGTGTAGCATCAACAACCACCATACCCTGACGGACGGCGAATTCGTAGCTGATCTCACCATGCGTCCAGCGCCGCTTATATTTCAAGCTCTCCAGAGCCATAAGCCGGAAGGAGGATTGTTGTTCCACAGTCAGCCCCTCCAGTTCTTCCTCAAAAGCCCCACTGCGCCCTGCAAGCGGATCATGACGGATTCCGAACTTCCCAATGGTGTTATTTCTTATCTGCACAAAGACCGTTCCGGAAGACAATCCTGATAACTCCTCCTGCAATTCCTTAAACACCAAATCGATTTGTCTCGCTAGTGATAATTGTTCCATTCTAAGCATGTGTCTCCTCCTAAAGGTTGTGTAAGCGTATGCGTCAGCGAATCGTACCTAACCAGCTTCGTAAGCATATACTTTGTTGTGTGAGTCTAAACTCCCTAGCTTAGTCATATTAATATGCTTCTTAGAAGCCCTTATATAAGGCTTTAGACTCATTATATGCCACCAAGTACATGCATTCAACAATATTCAACATAATTGGGTGTTTATCCCTATAAATGCGCAAATTTCAATGTTTTTTGTATATTTCCTTCTAACAATCGTCTTGTTTCGACAGTATTTCCACAAAAAAAAGCCCCCTAGTAAGGGGGCCTTGCGCGTTAATACAAATTATTCATCCCTCTGTCGCTATCTGCAAAAACACGAATTGCCTTTGATCTGACAAACTTTTAAGCTGAATGTTCTGTCATTCTCAAAAATTCGTTAATATCTTCAGTAATTAAATCTGTTGCACCTTGCCAGAAATCCGGCTTCGTCAAGTCCACACCCAGATGTTTCGACACCAAATCCTCCAGTGTCATGACACCGGTATCACGCAGCAAACTATCGTATTTATCGGCGAAAGATGCACCTTCCTGGAGGGCAAGCCGATACAATCCTGTACTGAACATATATCCAACAGTGTATGGGAAGTTGTAGAAAGGTACATCCGATATATAGAAATGCAGCTTCGCCGCCCAGAAATGCGGATGATACTCAGATAGAATTCCGCAGTAGGCTTCCTTCTGTGCCTCTACCATCATTTCCGACAGCTCTTCAGCATTCAACAGCCCCTGCTTGCGCTTCTCATAAAAACGGGTTTCAAACAAAAAGCGGGCGTGGATATTCATAAAGAAGGCCACACTGTTCTGAATTTTCGCCTCCAGCAAGGCGATTTTCTCCTCGCTGCTTGCCGCAGCTTTTACTTGGGCATCGGACACAATAACCTCAGCAAAGGTTGAAGCCGTCTCTGCCACATTCATGGCATAGTTCTGATTGAACAAAGGAAGATCATCCAGCAGATAGGAATGATAAGCATGCCCAAGTTCATGAGCCAGCGTTGATACATTGGAGGGAGTGCCGCTGTAGGTCATAAAAATGCGGGATTCCTTACTCTCCGGAAAGGAAACACAGAATCCGCCGGGACGTTTGCCTGGACGGTCTTCCACTTCAATCCAGTTGTTGTCGAAGGCATGTTCGGCAAAATCGGCCAGTTTTGGACTAAATTTGCGGAACTGCGTAACAATGTCTTTTGCTGCCTGATCGTAGGGGATTTTGCCGGAAGACTTGCCTACCGGTGCATCTACATCTACCCAGGCCAGGGATTCCATCCCGAGCAGCTTGGCTTTGCGGCTTAGGTAAGAGACCAGTGCCGGCTTGGCTTTGGTAATCACATCCCACATCGTATCCAGTGAGGCTCTCGACATACGGTTGATGCCCAGCGGCTCCTTCAGTACATCTTCCCAGCCGCGGCCTTGATACAGATTGAGCCGGAAGCCCGCCAAATGATTAAGAGTATCAGCACAATAGTCAGCTGCATCAGCCCATGCTTTTTCCCATTTGCGGAACATGACCTCACGTACCTTAGGATCGGGATCATCCAGTTTGTTAAAGGCTTGTCCGGCAGACAGCAGCTTGCTTCCCTCTTCATCCTCGTAAGGGATCTGTATGGAGCTTACAATCGTTTCATAATGCTCGCTCCACCCATGATAACCGTCAACAGCCAGCGTGAGCGCGAGCCCTTCCAGTTCTGGGCTCATTTTCTCACGGGCCAAATTACGGCTTTCACTGAGAACAAATTCCAATGGAGCAATTTCCGGACGTTCCATCCACTCGCTCCATACATGATCAGGGGTTTGACGCAGTACATTATCGAATTTGGAACTGATCCCTTCGAATCTTGCACGAAGGCCAGTAACCTTGGAGGACAGCCGTACGGCACCTTTGTCCTGCTGATTCTGCGCGCCCAGACATCCGGCAAATTCCGAAGCCTGAACCAGACGGCCGGAACAGCTCTGCAGCAAAGCTATGACTTCATCCAGAGCACGGGTGGATTCGATATTTGTTGGTGAAGCGGCCACTGTAACCTGCTGTCCCAGAACCTGGATATCTGTCTCCAGCTTTTTTAGAAAGCTTTCAAACTGCGGTGAGGCAGAGCCCCCCGGAAATATAGAATCCAGTTCCCAGGTCAATGATAAAGGTTGTTTCATTTGGTTTCCCCTTCCTCTACTAACAATTGGTTTTCTTTGTATTTGGCCTGCAGCCATGGTAAAGTGAATTACAATACGGGCCGATACCCCGAATGATCGCCACCAACATTTACAAGGAGGACATCCCCATGAAGCCACTGCAGATTTCGCCTGAAACAGCGATAACTCTATCTAAACAACTCGGTGTTCCAATCGAACACCTGATGCATATGCCACAACATATCTTGCTGCAAAAGATTGCGGAACTCTCAAAGAAGCAGAGTGAAGACACCGCCGGCAGTGATGCCGGTTCCCAGCCGTCCGAGAAGGGCGAAGAATGATACCCTTCAGCCATACCTGGCCTTATGACATCGTTTTAGGAGACATGTATGTGCAGTACTGTCCGTTCTGCGATAAGGAGAACGTGCTCCTGCCCATGAAACCGGACGAGCTTAAGCTCGTCCGGGACGGCAAAAAAAAGCTGCTGGTCTTCCCCTGCTGCAAAACCAGCCTCACCGTAATCGACAATGATGCCGATTACCTGCTCTTTGACAGGTCTGTCCGCTGATCGTTCAGCTCAGACTTGCATCACTCATCACTCATTTCGTTACTCAGCATGCGCACAGGGGAAGCCTCCTGTGCCTTTTTTTGGTGTATTCCAGAGACAGGTTGGAGAATCTCACATGAAGTCCAGCAGAAATTCCTCACCTTATGTACCTGATGGCAAACCGCCCGCCCCCGGTGCTCCCCCGTTCATCTGTTCACGCAAAAGAGCCCACTGTTCCCGCGCCGCCCGGATCATCGCGGCATCCATAATCTTCTGGTCATTGATCAGTCGCGAGAACCATTTCACTGCATTTGCAAATTCGCCGATACGGCGGTTCAGCTCACCAATCAGGAACATCAGACGGGCATCGTTCCCGCCAATGCCATCATTTTCATAGACCTTAATATACATGTCGAGCGAATAACGCAAAAAGCGCTGCTCCTGCGCGGTATCTCCCTGATACCGGTACATCCAGGCAATATGATGCAGGAGACTGGCGATAATCCGGTCCTTGTCCTTAATACTCTGGGCACAAATCAGCGCAAGCTTGTAAGTCTCAAGCGCAACCTCCCAGTTGCGCTGATCTCCGAAATCACGGGTAATCCAACGTTTCCCCACCTGTTCGCTGAAAGACTTGCGCTGCCAGTCAGCGAGCTTGTCCGCAGAATTCTCTGTGGAGGCAAAACCGCATGCCGGGCAGACACGCACAACGTAATAATCCGGATTCTCATTCTTATAGTAACAGCAGAAATCCGCATCACGGCGAACTGCCTTTTTCAGGCTAGGACGAACTCTTGAGGTGGTAAATTCTTTTTCGCAATTGCAGCAGATAACTTTAATAGTGTAAAGAGGTATTAATTCCGGCAATGCCCTCATCCTTTCACGATCAACTACGCGTTACTCCTGGGGCATGTTGACAAAATGATGTGCAGGACCCGCAAGCCGGCTTAACACAAATGAACGCAGCGGCTCCTCCACACCCGTTTCCTCCAGCGCCTCTTTCATGCAATCCAACCACTCATCCGCGCGTTCCGGTGTAATCGGGACATGCATATGCCTTGCCCTCATCATCGGATGTCCATGCAGCTCGGAATAGAGTGTGGGTCCGCCAAAAAATTGACTCAGGAATTGATACTGTTTCTCCAGGACAGGAGTAATATCTGCCGGGAACAGAAGACCGAGCTGCGGATGAAGCTGCACCTTGGCATAAAAGGCCTCTACCAGCCGGTGCAAGCCCTCTGCACCTCCCAGGTTGTCATATATTGTGTCATTTGAATTCATCGGCAGGTACCAGCTTTCTTCCGTATTAATGTAACGGCTTTTTTATTATACCAAAATATGTGCAGCTCGGTTAACCTGCCGCAAGTAACATATTTTGAAGTTTGCCCATAGAAAAAAGGCGCTAAACAATCGTTTAGCGCCTTGAGTATTTAATAGGTCCGAAATTCCTCATCACCAGGTGGGACGAGAGAGACCCGGATCACATATACAAAAGCACAAACCAGAACTCCGGCAACTACACTCATCACCATCACTCCATCCCTTATAAGGTGTGCATTAATTAATTTTATATTACCATAATTCCAGTCAAAAAGCACCGCCCTTTGTAACCGCTTTCTGATTTTTTTTGTGCTGTTTGTCCCTATTTTTGCATACATTTATCCATATACATGGAGGCGTTGCCGATGATTCTTAAAAAAAACTACAGCCTGCTATTGGGAGTCCTTCTTACCGGATGTATGATGCTTCTGCTCCTGAATCCGGCAAGCTCTTTAGATGCAGCCCTGCGGGGGCTTACCGTCTGGTGGGACGTGCTGTTCCCCTCGCTTTTCCCCTTCTTTGTGATCTCTGAAATGATGCTGGGATTCGGTGTAGTTCATCTATTCGGCGCATTACTTGACCCGCTCATGCGTCCACTCTTCAATATCCCCGGCAGCGGTGGTTTTGTCGCCGCTATGGGATATGTATCAGGATACCCTGTAGGCGCCAGATTAACCGCAAAGCTGCGTGAACAAGCACTGCTGAGCCGTATTGAAGGTGAACGGCTCGTAGCCTTCACCACTTCCTCCGACCCGATTTTTCTGCTGGGTGCAGTGTCGGTAGGTTTCTTTCACGACGCCTCTCTTGGGTTAATTCTTGCGCTTGCCCATTACGGAGGCGGCATCATTGTAGGCCTTCTGATGTCTTTCCACGGACGGAAGGAGGATTCAGCCAATCCTTTAGTTCCCCCTGCACCAGCCCATGAGGGAGCCTCAGACGACAGAGACACCGGAAGAATTCGTCTGGCCCTTCGCTCCATGGCTGAAGCAAGGCGCAGGGACGGACGAAGCCTTGGTGAACTACTGAGGGGAGCGGTTCAATCTTCGCTGCAGCTTATTATTGTGGTAGGCGGCCTGGTGGTATTCTTCAATGTGCTGATGGAGCTAATGTCCCGTGCCGGAATCATGTCCGCACTCATAAGTGTTACGGGGGGAATGTTGGCGCAAGCCGGATTCCCGGCGGATCTGTCCACAGCGCTCGTCAGCGGCCTCTTCGAAGTAACGCTGGGTGCCCGCTCAGCCGGCGCAGCTGCCGTCTCCATCCCGCTGCAATATAAGGCCGCCGCAGCCGCGTGCGTTCTCTCCTGGGGCGGTTTATCCGTACACGCCCAGGTAGCCAGCATCCTGAATGGAACAGGACTTCGTTATCTGCCCTTTATGACTGCCAGGCTAGTGCATGCGTTCCTGTCTGCAGGACTTGTACTTCTGCTCTGGAGCCCTGTGATCCGCTCAGGCCTTTTCACAGACAACAGGGCAACTCCTGCCGCTGCCGGCTTCGCCTCTACGCTATCCGGTTTGGCCAGCAGCATAAGCTTGCTTGGAGTAATGCTTGGCACAGCCTTGCTGCTCTCCATGCTGATGCTCCTCCTGCGCCGCATTTCACGGTTTGGACGGCGGCTGTGACTTTTACCGCATCAAATATTGTGTTCCGGGTCCAGATTGATTATGATCGGTGTATGACTGAAACATATAAAGGAGCCTATACATCTTGAGATATTATGTTCTGGACCGCGGAGACGAACTGTCCATCAAACTTGCGGAGCAATTTCACAAGCTGGCAGCGGATCGGAATTTGGAGCTGGATGCCAAGTCTCCGGAAATCGTTATCTCGATTGGCGGGGATGGCACGATGCTGCATGCTTTTCACACATTTATCGATCAGATCCCCAATCTGGCCTTTGTAGGTGTCCATACGGGACATTTAGGATTCTATGCGGACTGGAAGGCTGACGAACTGCCTGACCTGATTGATTACATGTGTGGGATGGGCACCACTGAGCTCCAGAAGCCGCGTATTGTCAAATATCCGTTGCTAGAACTGGAGGTCCACAAAAAATCCGGCACCACCTCTCATATTGCCTTGAATGAGTTCACCCTGAAGGGTGTGGACGGAACGGTTGTCATTCAGATTGATATCAATGATGTGACGTTCGAGATGTTCCGCGGGGACGGCCTGTGCGTGTCTACACCGTCTGGCAGCACTGCTTACAACAAAAGCCTTGGAGGCGCGATGGTGCATCCGAGCATTGAAGCCCTGCAGATTGCGGAGATTGCCTCCATTAATAACCGTGTCTTCCGTACGATGGGCTCTCCCCTGCTGTTGCCGAAGCATCATCACTGCGATATTTTCTCACGCAAGGAACAGCGGCTGCTGCTGACGATCGATCATAACAACATCCCCGTTGATGACCTGATCTCCGTGCGCTGCCAAGTATCCGACAAAAAAATCAGCTTTGCCAGATACCGCCCCTTTCCATTCTGGAACCGGGTTCGTGAAGCCTTCCTAATCTAGCAAAATCCAGTGGTAAAGTGGGATACATTCTGCTCTGAGAGAACAGACTTCCCATAAGCGGTAAGCCGGAGATGACACTGCATCTCCGGCTTTGTCATGCCTTGGAATGCAATTATAAATCTCTTGATCTAAGCTTACACGATTGGATAGACAGCAAGATTTTCCGAATGGTATAATGAACCTATTTTACAAAGAGTTGCTATTTAAAGGAGAGAACCATTGTTGAAGAAATTATTATCGCTCATGGGCATAAGCCTGCTGGCCTTGATGCTCGCGGTACCTGCTTTTGCCGCAGAAAAACCAATTAAGGTTAACATTAATGGAAGCAATGTTGCTTTCACCGCCGGTTCTCCTTATCTGAAGAACAATTCTGTACTTGTTCCTTTTCGTGTCATATTTGAAGAACTGGGGCTGACGGTGCTCTGGGATGCTAAGACCGGAACGGTAACCGGAAAAAACAGCAGCCTGGAAATCACCCTCAAAATCGGCAGCAGCCGGGCAACAGTAAATGGCATAGTCAAGAAGCTGGCCACCGCCCCGCTCTCCAGCCAAGGCACTACATACATACCCTTGCGTTTTGTCGCGGAAGCTACCGGCGGTTCAGCTATCTGGGATGCAGCCAGCAGAAGTGTGACGATCCTTACTCCTGAAGACACTTCAAAGGCTGAGCAGGAAATTAAAGACGTTATCTATATGTCCAATGAGTATCTTAATTCTAAAAATGCGGCAGGATACTATTCACTCGTAGTGTACAATTCAGACCGTACCGAAGCGATTGCCGATATGAAGGAATACTTCAAATCGTATGATATCGTCAACACCATTGAAAGTTTGGATATCTTAAGCATTCAGGGCAGTGAAGCCATCGTGCATACTGTAGAAAAATCTGAGCGCAAGGGTGGCCGCTATCTGCCGGATGCGCAAGTTGACTACTTGAACACGCTTATCCGTAAGAATGGTGTCTGGAAGATTGAAAGCTCCGAGTCCCAAGACAGTACCGTTCTGCTTACTCCTGAACAAGGGAAAACGGCTGCGGTACTTCCGGATAGCGATGCTGCTGCCATCAGGGACAGCCTAAGCAAATATTATGCGGCAAGAAACGCCAAGGATATCGATGGCATCATTGCACAGACCACTTATTACGGGAAAGATCATGAAGCTGCAATCAAGGAGAATCTGACTGAATATTTTAAAGGCTACAATCTGGTCTACACGCTTAATAACTCAAATGTCTTCTATTACTCTGCGGATGAGGCTGCCGTATATGTGGAGTACACGGTTAAGGAAGCTGATTCAGCTGAAAGCCATGCCCAATCTTCTGTTTATGTTTACTCCAAATCCGGCGGCGGCCAATGGACGATTGATGACTCGTATCTGGTTTCGCAATCTGATGGACAGTAACACTACAAAACAAATCATATAAAAAAGGGTGTATGCAATCATGAAATCAGGCAAGTTAATGACTTCAGTCCTCAGCAGCTGTCTGGCTGTATCTCTTCTTCTTGCTCCCGCTGCTCTTGCGGCGGACAGCACTCAGGCCGTTGCGGGCACAGATAGTAAGCAAACGGCAACCAGCACAGATCTTATTAATGAAATCATGCAGTATCTTGAGAATTATAATATTGAAGGAGTGGACCAGGATACACTGATCCGCGGAGCTATTGATGGTATGGTAAACACGCTGGATGATCCATACAGCCAGTACTTCGACAAAGATGAGGCTGCCGCATTCGGACAGCAGGTCGATCTCGAATATGTCGGTATCGGCGTCAGAATGATGTACACCGCCAAAGAACTGTATATTGAAGAAGTTATGGCGGGTTCACCAGCAGAGAAAGCCGGGCTTAAGCGCGGAGACTCTATCCTCAAAATTGACGGTGTCAAAATTGAAGATACCGAAGGCGACGAACTGAGCGGTACAGCAGGTTCTAAGGTAACTCTGCTCGTGAGCAGAAACGGCATTGTGAAATCCTACATCGTCGTCCGCAGTGAAATCGCCTCAACCTCAGTTAAATCCAAAATGCTCGCAAATAAGGTAGCCTACATTTCCATTGATGGCTTCACACAAACCGCCGATGAAGAGTTCGCTGCTGTTCTAGACAAAATGCGTGCCGCAGGCATGAAATCCATGGTGCTTGATCTGCGGGACAATCCAGGCGGCTACATGGATTCAGCCTATAATATTGCCTCCAAATTTATGGACAAGGGCATTATGATGTACACCTCGGACCAAAGCGGAGCCTTAACACCGGTTACCATTACAGATGGCAGTAAAATTGGTGTACCAGTTGTAGTGTTAACGAACGAATACAGCGCCAGCGCTTCTGAAGCACTGACCGGTGCTTTGAGAGACAACAAACTGGCTACTGTCGTAGGTACACGTTCTTTCGGTAAAGCGCGGATTCAGAGTCTGCTTCCCGTATCCAATGGAGCCGAACTGAAGCTGACCACACAGAAATATCTGACTCCGAACAAAGAGGACTTCAACCATATCGGGTTATCCCCTGATATTGAGGTCCAGGGCAAGACGGCACAGTTGATCACTGCCCTGCAAATTGCCGGCATGACCACTATTACCGCTTCAGGAGACAATCATATCCTCGATGTGAACGGCGTACCGTTTGCCGGAAATGTCGGATTGATCAAGCAGGGAAATACGATCTACGCTTCCTCACGCGTCCTGGCTGCCCTGGTGGAGAGTGAAGTATCCTGGGATGCCAAGAACAAGAAAGTTCTCGTGACAAACGGCGCCGGTAAAGTATCCGGATTCTCCCTGGTCTCCAAAGAGGCGCTGTCGCAGGACAACGAAACCTTTATTGACGTAAAAGCTTTTCAGAAAAAATACCCTTCCCTGGCATGGAGCTACAATGCAGCGCAGAAACAATTAAAGTTAACTGTAAAGTAAACCACTGAAGAACAGAACGGCTGTGCCTTCCTTAACTGGATAGCACAGCCGTTTTGATTGCCGCTACCTGGCCGCTTCCGTCTATGGGCATAATCCCAAGTGGTAGTCCTCTACATTTTCATTAAAAAAGGTGCCCAGGAAACCAGTTCAGAGCTGGCTGCTGAGGCACCTTTTGAGTATTTCCGTTCTTTTTATTGATCCTTAGGTTGAAGGATTCTGTGGCTGATTCTGTGGCTGATTCTGCGGTGGTCTGCCCTGGGAATCTTTGTTGTTTCTTCTGTTCTGATTTTCTTTATTGCGGTGATTCCGGCTTTGATGCTCCCGGACAGGTCTGTCTTTCGCACCGTTTTCTTTGGGTGCTCCACCCATGTTCTTGTCACGGGCTGCGTTATTAGAATTAGATGGTTTGGAGACATGCTCCCGCAGCACTTTTGCCGGTACAGGCGGTTCAAGCACAGTCTGCTCAAGATCCTCCTCCGCTCCGGGCTCAGGAATTTCTTTGATTAGAATATCCTTGTATGTGCCTTCTTTCGGTGTTTCTTTCAGCTTATGGAGTACAAAATAGGCGCATCCAAAATTGCAGTACTCATTAATGTAATCCACCATACCTGAAATTGCGGTATCCCGGTTCACCTTAGGGTGATTATCCCGGTAAAAGCCTTTGAGACGCAATTGGCTGTAGCCCCAGTCTCCGATAATGTAATCATACCGGTCGAGTACTTCGCTGTATCTTCCCCGAAATGCCTCCGGGTTCCAGCCGTCCTTATGATCCAATACGAGCTCGTAGCCCTTTCCACCTATAACGATCAAGCGTTTGTCGCCTGCCTTTCAAATTAAAGTCGGAGGGCGTTGATAGGACGTCATTCCGCGGGTTTTTGGATTTCCGGCCGCTGTTGTCTGCAGATTTCTCTGATTTGAACCGCTATAAGCGGTTGAAATCTGCAGACAAAGGCGGACGCTGACGCTCCTCCAATTCCAAAATCCCTCTCCATGACTCCCTCAACGCGGGAGGTGGCAGCAAAAAATGTCAAGAGCAAGTTGATTGCTGCGCTCCAACAACCATAAAGACTAAAGACTAAAGACTAAAGACTAAAGACTAAAACATTAACTGTGACTCCGTCACGAAATACAAATTAGCAATCAAATTTGCAAAAGCTTAAGACTATAAGGAAACGGAACGCTCTTCACGGGCAGCGGTAGCAGACTTCACCTGCTCATGCGCATGATAGGAGCTGCGCACCAGAGGGCCGGACTCTACATGGCTGAAGCCGCGCTTCATTCCCTCCTCCTTGAGCAGGGCAAATTCCTCAGGGGTATAATATTTTTCCACGTCCAGGTGCTTAGGTGAAGGCTGCAGGTATTGGCCTAATGTCAATATATCACAATCCACCGACCGCAGGTCATCCATCGCCTGCAGAATCTCATCCCATTCCTCGCCAACGCCAAGCATAATACTGGATTTGGTCGGAATGTCCGGCTTCATCTCCTTGGCTCTGCCCAGCAGTTCCAGGGAACGGCGGTATTTGGCCCGGGCCCGTACACGGTCGGACATCCGTTCAACCGTCTCAATATTGTGGTTCAGTATATCCGGCCGGCTGTTCATGACAATCTCTAGACTGTCGCGGTCGCCTAGAAAATCCGGTATCAGTACCTCTACACTGCAGAGCGGAAGGCGCTTACGGATGGCAGCTACGGTCTCGGCAAAAATCCCTGCACCACCATCTTTCAGATCGTCGCGGGCCACACTGGTGACCACACAATGCTTCAGCATCATGCTCTCGGCAGCCTCAGCCACACGTTCCGGCTCCAAAAGATCCAGCTCGGTCGGTAGGCCGGTATTTACAGCGCAGAACCGGCAGGCCCGGGTACAAATGTCGCCCAGAATCATAAAAGTAGCAGTGCGGTTAGCCCAGCATTCATAGATATTCGGGCAGCGCGCTTCCTCACATACGGTATGTAGAGTTTTGGAACGCATCATGCCTTTAATTTCCTGATAATGTTCACCCGTCGTTAACTTGATTTTGATCCAGTCTGGCTTGGGCTGTTTGGCTGATCGATTAGTCAAAGTGAAGAACCCCGCTTTCGCCTGAATATTTAGTGGCACCTCTAAAAGTTTACTGCCTCATATTATAGCATGTGAAAGGGCCAATTGCCTGTTTTTGTGAACCTTTGGGCAAGAACGGATAAAATTAGCCCCTTTGATTCACTCTATAAGAAAAGCACCCCAGGGGTGCTCTCGATCAGAGTACGTAATCCATTTGCTCCCGGAACAAGGAGGTTGTGAACATGCCGGCTCTATTCAGAATCGCTGCAATACGGAAAACAGTTCTCTGCCTGTCAGCCGCCGCCATGCTATGGGGTACAAGCCGTCCTGGGACGGTAGCAGCTACAGGCGCCGGACATCCACCTGTCCGCATAGGAGCTGTATCTGACAAAGATACTCTCTATGCCCGCCGTAAGGAGCTGTATGATCAGCTAAGCGCTGCTACAGGGGTTGCCTGGTTCCGTTTCGCCGCTATTGACCAATATGAAAGAACTATTGCCAAAAAGAAAAGCGGCAACGCTGAGCCGGCCAAGCCCCGCCTTACCGGAATCAACATCCCCGCACCGGTATGGTGCGGACCATTGAACCCGGATCAAGCGGACCAGGCGCCGCGGTCTATCAGTTTTTTTGGAGGATTTGGAAAGGACGGGTCCGGCGACGGGGTAGCCGATCCAGAAAATGATGCTGATGTGCTCTACAGTCTGGCAAGGCATCTGATGAAATACGGTGATTCTGCCAGCGACTTCAATATCGGTGTGTGGGAATATTACCATAACGGCAGAGCCGCGCAGCGGGTGGCGCAGTTTGCCAAGTTGTACGAGCATTTTGGACGGCTTGATTTGTCAGGCAGTGCTTTTCCTTTACCGGTAGGTTCTCTATATTCCTACCGCAGCACCTGGGGCACTGGAAGAAGCTGGGGAGGAGCGCGTATCCACGAAGGGACGGATCTGTTCACCCCTCACGGCATGACTGTGCGCAGCACCTGCTTTGGAATCGTGGAGACCAAGGGCTGGAACCGCTACGGCGGCTGGCGGATCGGTATCCGCGATATCGAGAACCGCTACCATTATTACGCCCATCTGGCCGGATATGATAAATCCATCTCCCGCGGAGATATTGTGACTCCCGGCCAGACGATCGGCTGGGTTGGCAGCTCAGGCTACGGCAAACCCGGAACTCAGGGCAAATTCCCGCCTCATCTGCATTATGGGATCTACCGAGACCGTGGAATTACAGAATGGGCCTTCGATCCTTATTCATTGCTGAAGCAGTGGGAGAATGCGGAATACAAAGCTTTGAAAAAACGCAAATAACCGTTGCCCTATCTACTAATCATAGAACAATCCCCATTTAAGTGTAGAAGGATGCAGTGTACTCTGAGGGGGTGCTAATGGAGCATCAGACAGCCGAAAGGTTCAAGCTCCACAACTAAACGTCCACTATTACAAACGGTTGTCCCGGTAAGCAGATCAGTCAGCTCCGGAGTGTCGGGCAGAAAACTGTCCAGCTCCAGCTGACAACGGTTAGGGGAATTGTTGATGACCAGCCCTATTTTCTCCTGCCCGCTGGACCGAATATACCCCAGAATATTTCGGGTTTCATCCGTGAACCAGGGACGGAAGGCACCTTTTCGCAGCACCTCATAGTTCTTCCTTAGATCGATCAGCCGCGAATACCAAGCATGGAGTGCGCTGTTCTGCTCTTGCTCACGCCATACCATCGGCCGTCTGCAATGCGGATCCGTTGCCCCCTCCATCCCGATCTCATCTCCATAGTAAATCATGGGCATACCGATATAAGTCATTTGAAAAAACACAGCCAGCCTCATCCGGTACTCTGCAGTATCCTTATGATTCCAGCCCCGTCCTCCCTCTTTGCATGCCGTCAAAAAACGCAGCGTGTCATGGCTGCCTAGCAGCTGGAACATGGCGGAATTAGCCTGATCGTTGCAAAGTGCTTCCTGGTGGAGCGCCTGCTCCATAAATCGCACTGGCCCAGCTGACTGCTCTGCAAAAAACTCAAGCACTGCATCCCGCAGGACATAATTCATCCCGCCATCGAACTGGTCGCCTCTGAGCCAAGGCCCGGATCCATGCATGATCTCACCAATCAGCAGCAGCTCGGGAAACTCTGCTTTGAGTTCCCGGCGAAACCGCGTCCAAAACTTAGGTGACACCTCGTTCGCCACATCCAGGCGCCAGCCGTCAATCCCCGCCTCACGAACCCAATGTTTGGCAACCTCCATCATATAATCTGCTGCTTCCGGGTTCTCCATGTTCAGCTTGGGCATATGCGCCTCCGCTTTGGCGAAGGTCTCATAGTTCGGAGACGGGGTCTGCACCACCGGATAGGAATGGATTACAAACCAATCCTTGTACCGGGAATTCTCCCCATGCTCAAGCACATCCTTGAAGGCAAAAAACGTATCGCCGGCATGGTTAAATACTGCATCCAGCAATACTCTGATCCCATGGGAGTGAGCCTGATCCACCAAAGCCTTCAAATCTGCTGTAGTTCCGAAAGCCGGGTCAACTTTATAGTAGTCAGAGGTATTGTATTTGTGCTCGGAAGGCGACTCAAAAATGGGCGTCATGTATATTGCTGTAATGCCCAGCTGCTGGAGGTAGGGTATTTTGTCCATGATACCTTTCAGGGTTCCGCCGTTATAGCTGCTGGGATAAATCTGATAGACTACCGCATCCTGGCTCCAGGAAGGGAGCTTGACCGCTTCCGGCTGGTGCATGTAGGCATACTGAAAAGAACCGGCATGCTCCCTGTTCACGGCCCCCCCTCTCTCTCCATACCACAGATAATCCCCGGCAGGGTTCATGACATGGAATAAGTATCTGCATTTACCGGTTGCCGACGGAAGAACAGCTTCATGAATTTCGTAAACTCCTGCAGACCCGACTCTTTCCATCGGAAGCGGAATTTCGCTTCCCGGTGAGTCATAGCGGTCAGAATGAATGACGGTGCAGGTCAAATGCTGCCCATTCTGCACAAAAAGCCGCAGCTTCAGGCTGCCGGGGCCGACCGGAAAAGCAAAGGGATCTTCAGCTGTATGGTATAGAAACCAACGGGTCATATGATACAAGCTCCTTTTATTGTATGATGGGTTTATAACTTGGTCATGAAGAAGGAACGGCAAATGCCGTTTGAAACCTATAATTCTTATATTTTCAAATAAAAATCCGGCTGGATCGTGAGGGGAAACTATGAAGGTAACGATTACGGATATCGCCTTAGCGGCAGGTGTAGCCAAGTCCACTGTTTCTAAGGTATTGAATGATTCACCGAAAATTTCGCAGCAAACCAAACACAAAGTCAGAGAAATCATGAAACAAATGAATTACACTCCCAGCAGCATCGCTACAGGTTTAGCCCGTCAGAGCAGCAGCAATATCGGTCTGCTAATCGACATGTCCAAATCCAGTGAATTCCTGAACCAGTTCTTCTACAGCATTATCGGCGGCATTGAAAGTGTAATCGGCTCCTTGAAATACGAGCTGACCATCGCCAATGTAGAGCATAATTACCCTGAAGGCCATTTCCTGCACAGACTCGTAAGAAGCAAACGGATCGATGGCCTTATCGCCAACACTTCAGTACTTACAGAGGAACTGTGTATGGAACTCAACCGTCTACAGTTCCCATATATTTCGCTGGGGGAAGTTCCCGGCTCCGCATGCTGGGCCGATTTCGATAACGAAGCTGGCGGAAGAATGCTTACCCGGCATCTGCTGGAGGAGGGATATTCTGCGGTTGCTTTTATCGGCGGGGAGGAGGGAGATCCTCTGTTCATCCGCCGTCTGGAAGGCTGCGTGGAGGAGCTTCAGCAAGCCGGACTTTCACTCCCCCCAAAATGGATTGTGAACAGCGCAGCAGAAGAGTCTGCAGGATACCAGGCTGCCAAACAGCTGCTGCTTAGCGAAACACCGCCGGACTCCATGATCTGTATGAGCAATTTTGCTGCATTTGGAGCCTTGCAGGCTGCAAGAGAGCTTGGGGTACAAGTTCCCGCTGAGCTTGGAATTGCTACCTTTGATGAATATCCTTTATCCCGCTATACCTCACCGGCGCTGACCTCGCTGAATCTGGATACCTTCCATCTGGGTGTCTCCGCCGGAGAGTTGTTAATGGAAAGGATCGATGGCAATCAGGAAGCTGGCCGCGGTCTGCTGCTGAGTCCGGAATTGATTCCCCGGGAGTCCACTGTTCGAAAAGCTAAGGAAACCGGTTTCCCTGAATAGAAACTATCACACCCATCTATAGAAGTCAACGGAATAAGGCACGTCCCTGAATTGAACAAAACCTCCTTCACGTTTGCCGTGAGGAGGTTTTGTTATTTTACTATAGTACATTTTGTTCTCTGCCAGAGTCCTGCAGGAATTGCAGCACCTCATTCATCATCCGCCCGCTATCTCCGCAGTGGCACAGCATGTGGCCACTTCGTTCCACCATCACTACCCGCTTGCTTGCAGAGGGGATGGTGCGGTTCAGATAGGCCGCGCTTTTTGCCCTTACCAGATGATCCCTGCCGCCCTGTACGATCAAGGTTGGGGTCTCAATCTGAGGATAAATCTCAAAGCTCTCTCGTACCAGACACTGAAATTCCCTTGTGGCCTTCGCCGGGGTGGAGCCGAACTTGCTCAGGTAATTCCGGATCATGACCGGGCTGCCGAGGGTTCGCAGAATCTCGAGCAGATTCAGCGGAAATACAGGTGCTGACAACAGCGTAAGCGACTTGATCTGTTCCCGGTACTGTACAGACAGGTGAGAAGCAATAAGCGCTCCAGTAGAAAAGCCGATCAGATGTACCCCCTCGCCGTCATTCATCAAATCTTGCAGCTGGTCTTCAGCGCTCTGCCGCCAAGCCTGCCGGTCAGACTGAAGCAGGTCGTTCCGGCTCCCCCCATGTCCTTTTAGTGTAAAGGTTCGCGTCTGATATTGATGTTGATCCAGAAATTGCGCGAGCGGAGAGATTTCATATTCGCCTCCCGTGAAGCCGTGTATGAATAAGCAGCGTTCCATATGCACCCTCTTTTCGTCGGAGTTATTTATTCTTAGCCTGGTAAGCAGGATTCCCATGTTTACCCTATTCCAAGAAAAATAACCCTAAAACCTCCATCCGTCAAGAATGGGCTCTGGAAAGGGTGGACCTCCATCGAGTATCTAATCTGCAGAACAAAAGGCAGCAGGTATAAGCAGGGCACTCATGGACTGTCCGATGATCCGCCGCCAGCTGCATCTGTAGCATGACTGGCATTCGGTGTACTGGCATTCGGTGTACCGGAATTCGCAGAATCTTCAGTTCCGCCTGTAGAACTGTTATTGTCCGGATTGCCGCTGCTGCTGCTTGGCACTGACGGTCCTTTCTGGACTCCTCCTAGAGACGGAGCGGGGATGGCGATTCCAGGCGCGCTGCTGCCGTTCTCTCCGACAGGCTGACCCTGGTTATCGTAGTAATACATCGGGACATCGCCCACCACCATCAGATAGGAAACGGGGATTTCCGTATCCACCACCTGCGGTTCCACATCGAACGGGATAATGACTGCCACTTCTGTGACGATATGAATATAGACCTCCACCAGGATCATATTAATGCCTGCATCCTGCTGGCGGGTATTCAGCTCCACCTTGACCGCTCCTTGCGGTTCAATCTTGACCGGCACATTCGGACCGTAGGAAGCAATTAGTGAGCTTCCCAGTGCCTGGCCAAGCGGAATATGCTCCGTCTGATTGTGCAGCTCCTTCAAGGTGGTTTGTATCACCTCTGCCGCTTGTGAGGTAATGCGCATATGCTCCTTATAATTAAGCATGAAGCCTGATATTTTACCGTTCTTGTCCGTTTTCCAGTCAATCAGCGCTTCAGCATTTCCCTTATCAGCCACTTGCGATGATATCGCCTTATTGATCGATTCCGTGGCAATCTGCTTCACACGGATTTGTGCCAAATGAAGAATAGGCGGCCGCAGATGCTTCTCTACATAACGCAGGCTCTGCATGACCGACAGAATAAGCAGCAGACTGAAAATAATCCAGAATCGGCTCCGGTTATGTGGTTTCTGGCTCTGTCCCTTCGAGACATAGACATTATTATTACTCTCAATCCGGCCCGGTAGTCGAAAAAAACCTCTGCGCTTCGACTCTCCATGCCGTATCTTCTGTGCGGATAGCCGGTCGCCCGTTTTGGATGGTTTGGCCCTGAACGCAGGACTCCGCCCCGCAAGTCTTGGCATCCCTTCCCTTGCCGGCCTGGCTTTGAATACCGTGCTCCGTCCTGCGGCTCTCGGAATGCCGTCCCAGCTGAGCTTCGGAAGCCTCAGCCGCCGCAGACTTGGGACTCTTGCGCTTCGGCTCCCCCATTTTTTGATTCTGCCCATGTCCCTTTGTCCCTCCCGCTCTTCCGGAGGTCAAGCCGCCTCCGTTACTATAGGCTATTCGGGAAGGGTAAAAAAAAGAAGAATGTTCCCCCAGGTACCTCCCGGAAGAAACATTCCTCTTTATTTTGCCGCAATCGTTATTCCATCCGGCTCCGTTTATCCTCTTGCAGATGCCCCCAATGGCGGCGGATAAAGATGGCGAGAAGAACAACGACAAATACTCCGTACCAGGTCAAGAATCCGTTCCATTCCTCTCTAGGGACAACAAGAGTTGAACTAATCGTTCCAAACAGCCAGATATAAGAAAGATTGCCGAGAACCGTGCCCCAGATAAAAGCCGGGACCTTAATCGGGGAGACCGCCGACATAAAGTTAATGATATTGCTGGGCACGACTGGAACTGTCCGCAGCAGCACCAGTGTCCAGATACCGTAGCGGTCCAGATATCGCTGCCACTTGTCATACCGCTTCAGCTTGGCGCGCCATTTGCGGTCGAACCAGTCGAAGAGAAACCGCCGGAAGAAGAAGTAGGAGAGGATTGCCCCCAAATTGCAGGCCAGCCAACTAATGATCATTCCTCCGATTACATTAAATACGGACACATGAAGGACAATCAGGATCGCCAGGGGGAAAAAACCGAACAGGCTCTGCAGTACCGCTAGCGGAATGGTGACGAACAGAATATACGGTCCGCTGAGTCCGAGTGATTGCAGCAGCCAATCGATCCAGGCATTAATGGTATCTGTCATGGAGCAGCCTCCTTTCTTGCATCCTTGGATCAGCGGGAAACCTTTTAAATCTTATATTTCCAAGAAAAACACCCCTTACGGGGTGTCTAATAAATGAATCTGCTTATTGCATGTATATGTAGGAACAGACTCTTTGCATACATATTACAAAATTGTAGCCTTATGTTCCATACATCATAGCATACATTTTTAGCCGCTGCAAAATACCGCAAATTTAAAAGATCAGTTATTCAATTCCGGTAATCCAGCCGTTTACTTGTTCCTCATGCTCCGAAACCCAGGCTTTTGCAGCGTCCTCTGGTGACATACCTCCCTGGATATCCACCATTACCTGTGCCATATCCTCCGCTGTCCACTGGAACTGGTCCAGGAATTGGTAGACACCCGGCATATCATCCTTCAGGCCTTTGCGGACCATCGTATGGATCTGCTCAGCTCCGCCATAGATGCCCTTCGGATCTTCCAGGTACTTCAGGTCCATATTGGCGAACATCCAGTGGGGCGTCCATGCTGTAACGACAATCGGCTGATTGTCCGCATAAGCCTTTTGCAGCTCCTGTGCCATCGCCGCAGAAGAACTCTCCAGCAGGGTATATTCGCTTAGTCCATAGGCATCCACTGCTTTTTGACTCGTAGTCATGATACCGGCACCGGGTTCAATCCCGATGATTTGGTTATTTAGCGACTTCGCCACATCGGCATTCTTCAGATCCTCGATAGACTGTATGTCCATATAGGCTGGAACGGCAAGCCCGGTTTTGGTACCCTCAAGATTCGGGCCCAAATCCTCGATATCCTTCCCGTATTTCTCCAGATAAGAGGCGTGTGTACCCGGCAGCCAGGCGGCTACCATACCATCAGCACTACCGTCGGCAATCCCCGCCCACATCGGTCCGGCATCGACCTGTAGCATCTCCACTGTGGCTCCCAGTTTGGACTCCAGCACTTCTTTGACTACATTCGTGCTGGCGATTTCCGAATCCCAGGCCACATAGGCCAGTTTTACCTTTGGATTCCCCTTGGACGAATTGGACGAACAACCGGCGGCGACCGCCACCAGCAAGATCAGCATTAGTATACCCCATGTTTTTTTCTTCATATAAAAACACTCCTATCCGTTTTTGGGTTTGACCAGTTTTTGTGTCAGTCGGTCAAGCAGAATCGCGATTATTACGATAGCAATCCCTGCTTCAAAGCCTGCGCCGGTCTTGGCTTGCGACACGGCCCGGTATACGTAAGCGCCTACCCCCTGAGCCCCGATCATCGACGAGATCACGACCATCGACAGCGAGAGCATAATGGTCTGGTTAATTCCGGCCATAATCGTCGGCAGCGCAATCGGAAGCTGCAGCTTGAACAGCTTCTGGCCCGCCGTGGAGCCGAACGCATCTGCAGCTTCCACCAGTTCCGGGGATACCTGACGGATGCCCAGATTGGTCAGACGGATGGTAGGCGGTATAGCAAAAATAATGGAAGCAATCACACCGGGAACTACCCCGAGTGAAAAGAAAGATACCGCAGGCAACAGATAGACAAATGCCGGCATGGTCTGCATAAAGTCCAGAACCGGAGTCACTGTATTCTGCACCCCGTTGCTCTGCGCACAGAGCACACCAAGCGGAACGCCGATCAGCACAGCCAGCGCCGAGGCTGTCAGTACAAGCGCAAGAGACTGCATGGATGGACCCCAAAGGCCGAGATTGTCAATCAGCAGCAGTCCTACAAGTGCAAAGAGTGCCATACGCCATTTGCCAATCCAATAGGCCAGAGCCGTAATGATCACAATTAGAACCAGGGCCGGAAGAATAGTGAGCGCCGTCTCGATGCCGTTCACCATTCCGCCTATAACCAAATGAATCAAATCAAACAAGGGACCCAGATAAGTGGTCAGCCAGTTCTCCAGCCATTCGACTGCTTTGCCCAGAGGCAGCTTAGGAATATTCATCTGATTCCATCTCCTTCCGGAACCGCATTGCCTGCCAGAGCGGACAATACAGCCCCCTTGATAACAATGCCCTTGAGCTTGTTGCCCTCGTCAACGACTGCCACCGGCAGATGCGTCTCTGACATCAGTTCAAACAGATCGTTCAAGAGTGTATCCGGAGAGACACGCGGAATCTCCCGGCGCATCACCTCAAGGATGGATTTGTTCTCCTTGAGCGCCTGCGCTGCATCCTCCGCCGTAACTACACCCTGGAGCTTCATTTCTTTATCCGCCACATACAGGCTGGACACGCCGCTGTCCCGCATGAGTTGCAGCGCAACACGCGGACCGCGCTCCGGCCGGATCATTTCCGGCTGACGCATCACATGGGCTGCGGTTAGCACCTTGGACAAGTCGACATCCTCTACAAACCGTTCCACATATTTATTGGCAGGCTGGATCAGAATCTCTTCCGGCGTACCGATCTGCACAATCACCCCATCCTTCATCAAGGCGATGCGGTCACCGATGCGCAGAGCCTCATCCAGATCATGCGTAATGAATATAATCGTCTTTTTCATCTTGGACTGCAGCTCCAGCAGCTCCTGCTGCATATCCTTACGGATCAGCGGATCCAGCGCACTGAAGGCTTCATCCATCAGCAGAATATCCGGATCATTCGCAAGCCCGCGTGCAAGACCCACCCGCTGCTGCATCCCTCCGCTGAGCTGATCGGGGCGGTGGTGCTCCCAGCCTTTAAGGCCTACAAGCTCCAGAGCCTCCATGGCAAGCCGGGTTCTTTGCTGTTTCTCTACCCCCTGCACTTCAAGACCGTATTCAGCATTCGCCAGCACACTACGGTGCGGGAACAATGCGAACTTCTGGAACACCATTCCGATATTCTTGCGGCGGAACTGGCGCAGCTGTTCAGGATTCATTTTGACAACATCCTTATCCTTAAAAAGGACCTGCCCTCCTGTAGGCTCGATCAAACGGTTCAATAACCGGACGAGCGTGGACTTACCGCTGCCCGACAATCCCATAATGACAAATATTTCTCCTTCTTCGATGCGGAAATCTGCCTTGTTGACACCAACCGTCAGCTTGGCTTCCTGGGCGATTTTCTCTTTAGACCATCCTTGTTCTAATAATGGAAGAGCCCGTCCCGCATCATGACCAAATACCTTGGTTAACTGTTTCACCTCAATAATTGCCATGGTGACCTCCTTCTTCCGGCTAGCTAATTTCGACTTGCTTCACTCGAACTAGTGTACCTGACATGTGAAAAGACACGCAAAGTTCATATACGCTTAAAATTTAGTGTACAGTTTTAACTTTACACACTTTATGTAAAGAATACTCTGTTTAACGGCAAATTCCGTTCCGGATGAATTCTTTACTTATGGACAGGGATTTGATTACAATACACATTAGAGGTTTGCAGTCATTAGCCTACACCTCAGGAGGGACCATTATGAATGATTTAGAGGGGCTTGCACCCGAACAAGCGGAGAGAATCAGCAAAGCCAGGGAACGCGTGATTGATTCCATCGGCAAAAATATGGATTTGTACGGAATCACATTGTCCATTGGGCATTTATACGGTTATATGTACTTCAATCAGGGTCCCG
Organism: Paenibacillus sp. LS-5; assembly: GCF_056121505.1. Classification (NCBI taxonomy): domain Bacteria; kingdom Bacillati; phylum Bacillota; class Bacilli; order Caryophanales; family Paenibacillaceae; genus Paenibacillus; species Paenibacillus sp. LS-5. The sequence continues at coordinate 118,005 of NZ_JBWAVA010000007.1, forward strand.
TAACGCTGGACGAACTGAGCCGGACGATGGGAATGAGCAAAACCTCCATGAGTACAGGAGTACGCACCCTGCTGGATCTCAAGATGATCGACAAGGTATGGGGAAAAGGCACCCGTAAGGATCTGTTCGAGGTTGTGCCTGATTGGCATCAGAACTTCAGTGATTACTTCTCTATTAAATGGAGAAAAGCCGTCGAAGGAAACATGACCGCACTCGGCAAATCCCTGAACGAAATCCAACTTATGATAAGCGAATATACGGATGAACCCGCCATTGAGCAGCTGCTCCGTACCGATGAAGTGAAAATTGAAGAAGCGATTAAATACTACCGCTGGCTGCTGAAGCTGATCGAAGCACTCGAAACCGGCAAAATCTTTGACCTAATTCCTAAAGAATCCTAATGCACTCGATGAATTCATTTCGTACCCCAGCATACAAAACAGCCGAGACCCTGAATCACAGGATTTCGGCTGTTTGACGTTCATGGCATGCTAATTTCCCTTACGGAGTCTCTGCCAAACTTACATTATCTATGAAAATATGATTGCCCGCCTGAATCGCGCTGTTCGTGCCTTCACTGTTGCCTGCAATCAGACCCATGAGGAAGACCAGATGTGCTCCCGCATCCGTCCCACCATTCATAGTAAAGGTGTAGGTGTAAGTATTCATTCTGCCCGTTAGGGCAACAGTTTGTGCCGGTAAATATTTCGTGTAATCCCCGCCTTTATGCTCTACAGCCACTTCAATCGAACGGTCAATGTCGGACCGGGCGTCAAAAGTCAGCGTATATGTCTTGCCCTGCACCAGCTTCAAATTGGCATAATCCACCTGTGCACTGTAATTGGCTGTCCCGGTACCCGTCAGTGCCACGGATAGCTCTCCATTTAGCGCAGCAGCAGATCCTGTACCATCGAAATATTGCGTCCAGCCGGTGAGTCCTTTTGGCGCTTCGAAGGTTCCATTATCGAGCGTGCCGCTGGCCGGTTCCACCGGCGCTCCGCCACCGCCCACCTCTGTAACCCTAATGTCGTCAAAAGAGAGCGTATGCGGCATGCCGTTCGCCGTCTTGTCGTCTCCCATGGCCGCACCGATCAGGTAATTCAGCTTCAGCGGATTATTGTTTTCCACGGTAAATTGTGTGCTATACGTCGCCCAGGTGGCTGAAATCTCGAACTTCGCCTGTGCTGCTGCGGCAGAGGTACCGCTGTACTCTACAATAATCTGTCTCGGAACGGTCGATTTGGCTTTGAAGCTCAGCTCATAGGTCTTCCCCGCCTCAAGCGGAATGCCTTCCTGGAAAAACTGCGTATGCCAGGCGGCTGTTCCGGCAACGGCAATCCCTATCTCCGCCACACCCTCATTCACGTTAAAAGAAGATACCCCGCCTTCCCCCGACCAGGTAGACCACCCGGTTTTGCCGCTGGTAAATGAACCGTTCACGACCAGATTGTTGTCATTCGCCAGAATGGTCTGGGATACGGCAGCGCTGACATACCCTTCGGCTTCCACCGTAATGCTGTAGCTGCCTTCAGCCGGGAAGGCGGCTGCGTTTATCGTGATTGTGCCTGCTTCTATGGTGTACTGCCCTTCAGCAAGCGCAGTGCCGTTCACCTTCACTGTCTTGATGCTGTTACGCCAAGCTGCATTCTCGGTAAAAGTCAGCTCTATCGGCTGGGATACCCGATTATTCGTGCTGTCTCCGAGCAGCTCCTGCGGCTTGGCCGGCGCATTCTTGATCTCAAATTTCACATTGTCGATCACCAGCTCATGCGCCTGGGCAATACTCACACCATCTACCTTGCCCAGCAGGAATTTCAGTGACAGGGTATCGTTGACCCCTTGGCGGAATTCGAACCGGTAATGGGCCGTTTCCGGGGTAATCTTGACGATATGGGCAAAAGAAGGCTGGTACGAAGCATTCTCCGCATTGATGCTGATGCTGCGTGCAACACTTGAACTCGCATCAAATTCTATGACATAGTCCTGGCCACTGGCAACCTTCAGCCCATTCTGGAACAACATCACCGAATAGGGCTGGTTACCAGTATTGGCAATACTAAAGGTTGCCGCCCCGTTCGTAACCGCAGCGGTACTCGCTCCGCCCTGCTCTGTCAGCAGCCGCTCCCAGCTGTTAAATCCAAAGCTGAAGTCTCCGTTCACCAGCGGATAATACACCAGCGAAGGATCATAGTAGAAGCTGGTCCGCACCAGCAGGAAGTTATCCAATTGAACGGTGCCCCCGGCTCCGCCGAGATGGAGTACAAATTGCCCCAATGAGTCGGTAGCTCCGGCCAAATCAGGGAATGTAGCCTCCACCTGCTGTGATCCGGTCTGTAACAGGATCTTCTCTGAAGCATAGACGCTACCGTCCCTGCCTTGCAGCTCAATTACCGCTGTACGCGGGGAAGGCACATTCACGTCAAAAGTGAGCTTATAATCCTGACCCTGTACCAGGAATATCCCTTTCTGCAGCAGACGGACATCGGAGTCTCCGCTGCCAGAACCGCTGATCTGCAGGTTTAACCGGCCTGCATCATCCACCTTCGGGCTGACCGCCGCCCCTCCGGCGGCTTCGGTATGCCAGTAGCTTAGCCGGTTTGGCTCACCCAGATCAAAGGTGCCGTTGTACAGATGGTTGCCGCTGCCTAGCGGTGTTTTGGCACTGTCATGGTCGAATGGGATGCTGTCGATCTCTTCCAGCCTCGCATTGCCGAGCCACACCGGGGAAGCATTTGTGCCCAAGTTGAACTCTACCCTGGCGGCAATGTCTGAGCTCTCTTTCATCTGAAACATAGTTTCGAAATGCTTTAGCGATGAAGTCAGCTCGGCCTTGAGCGATGGTGAGTACGCCTGATATCCCCGGGATTCACCGCCCGTCAGCCGGGCACTGATATTCCGCGAAGCATCCGTCTTAGCATCGAAGCTAAGCTTGTAGTATCTCCCTTTGGCCAGCGGAACAATGGCCTGCGGCTGAATGGAATATGAATTACCGCCAGGGCTGCTGATATTCACCTTGAGGTAATTCTGCCCGCCAATGGGTTCAAGCGACACCGCCGCATCCGCTCCAGCTTCCTTATATAGCACCCAATGTGCTGTATTCGGGATGCCCATGCCGGCATCACCTTCCCTTTGCTCGGTGAATCCGTTATTGTGAATCAGGTTGCCATCCGCAAGCGGTGGCAGTGAACCTTCTAGATAAGGCTCTTTCGTAAGGGTTACAGGTGCTGGTTCGCGGTAAGGCCGGCCTGTCAGCTCATAGACTCTGACATAATCGATTTCCATCGATTGCGGAAACACGGTCTCCGCCGTCGGGTTCCCGTCAAAATTACCGCCTACCGCAAGGTTCATCAGCAGATGGAACTCCTGGTTGAACGGCGCTGGGTAAGCGTTATTGGCTGGCTGGCCGCTGCTTAGGCTGTACCAGTCATTTTTGGTCGAATACAGCACACCATCCACATACCAGCGGATTTCCCCCGGCTCCCATTCGATGGAATAGGTATGGAATTGTTCGATTGTTGAGTTACCCGGCAGCACATATTCCTTGCCTGAATAGACGTTGTCCGGCCACTGGGCACCGTAATGGATCGTACCCGCAACCGTACCTGGACGGCTGCCCCAGCTCTCCATAATATCGATTTCTCCGGAGGCTGCCCAGGAACCGTAGACGTAATTCTCCGGCAACATCCAGATCGCAGGCCAAAAGCCTTTGCCTGCAGGCGCTTTGGCCCGAATTTCGAATTTTCCGTATTTTTTGCTGAACAAACCCTTGGTTTTGATCCGGGAGGAGGTGTATTCCTTGCCGCCCTGTGCTTCTTTACGAGCGGTAATGATCAGCTTCCCATCAGCTTCCTGCACATTTTTCGCCTCATTGGTATACCATTCCAGCTCATTGTTGCCCCAGCCCGGATTGCCGACTGCCGTGCCGTCTCCCAGGTCATAGGTCCACTTCGCCGGGTCTATGGTATTGTCATTGAACTCGTCATTCCACACCAGCGTCCACGGATCAGCCGAAGGAGTCGGGGTAGGCGTAGCCGTTGCGGTCGGTGTGGCTGTTGCGACCGGCGTTGCCGTTGCAGCCGGCGTTGCCGTGGCTGGTGCGGCAACGCCGGATGAACCGGCTGGTGCCTGCGGCACGGCTGGCGTTACGGCGACTGCACCGCTGGTGCCGCGCTTCAGCGGAACGCCACCGACAGTGACACCTTCGGCGTTGTTCAGGACAGCGCCGAAGCTGCCGCTGCCCTGAAAGGCAGTTCCCTTGGCAGTCACAGCAAGCAACAGCTCTGCGATCCGGGCATCATCTGCCAGCATAACCTGGCTCGGACTGCCCAGAGTCAGCTTCGCTATCTTGCCGGAAAGCGTAAGGCTAAGGCCACCTGTAGCAGATGCGGCTGAGGTGACCGCGGTGAAGCTTCCTTTTAGCATTGCAGCCTTTACACCGGCGGAGATTTCCACCTCTGTGAAGCCCACTCCGATCAGTCCGCTCTCCTCAAGCACAGCTCCTGAATTCAGCTGAACCGTTCCAACCGAAGTGGTTCCGCTGGCATATATGCGGACTGTCCCATCAGGCTTGGCAACCTGAATTCTGCCTAGCTCACTGTTCTGGAGGCCCACACTATGCTCACCTCCACCGCGGATATAAGTTGTGCCCGTCACTTTTACCCCTTCAAGCAGTGCATTGCCTTCACCGATTCCCTCCGTCAGGTAGAGATTGCCTTCAATCACGGTATCTTTCAGTGTGATGCCAGCCTTACTCAGTACCATATTTCCTTGCACCTTTCCAAGTGTGACTTCTCCTTCAGAGCGCAGCAGACCTGGAACCATCCGATCTGCAATGACAGCGAGCTCCGCACGGGATATTCTTCCCTCCGGTTTGAACAAGCGGCCTGGATAGCCCTGAATATATCCCCCAGCCGAGAGTGCCGATATTGCTTCCCTTGCCTCGCTGTCCACCACGGTCAAGTCGCTGTAAGCCGTTTGGCCTTCCGCTTCCAGCTCAAAAATCCTCTGCAGTGCTACGGCCGCCTCTGCACGCGTCAATGGAGCCGTAGGAGCCAGGCGGTTGCCTTGGCCCACACTCAAATAGCCTGCGGCTAAGGCTTTGGCCATATCGCTCTTGAACCATGCAGATGGAGGCACATCGGCAGGGAGGACCGTAGCCTCCGCGCTGTAGTTAAACATGCGGTTGATCATCACGGCGAATTCCGCCTTTGTCACCGGAGCATTCGGCCGGAAAGTACTATCTCCATACCCGCTGATAATTCCATTCTCACTCCAGCGCTGTACCGCACGGGCTGCCCAGCTATCCGCCGGCACATCAGTAAACGCTTTCAATTTTCCATAGCCAGATGAATTCCCCGCTGTTGTTGTTACGCCGTTTGTCTGCAAAGCTGATTCATTCATTGCCGCATGCCCGGAAGCAGCCTCTGCATGACTCCCGCTGCTGCCCAGCGGTGACAAAAGCCCTGAGATCAGTGTCATGGCAGCAAGCAGACCGGATACCTTTTTCTTCATCCTGTTCATTCCTCCTCGAACTTCCTGCTAATCATTCCTGCATTAAATCGAAATCGGTTTCGAAAATATCCGCGCCATCACACTTTTCCTCATCCAATCCGCCCCATCCCCCGCACTTATCTCACAACAACCGTTTGACTTGCTCCGGGAAGTTGAATAGACTTAAATTCATGAATAAGCGCGGCGCAGCAGTCTTTTGAGCTGAATGTACGGATAAGCGGAGGGTAGATTTACATGCAAATGAATATTAAAAAGATCGCTGAAATGGCGGGTGTCTCCGTCTCCACAGTTTCGAAAATCATGAATAATTACAGCGATGTTTCCGAAAAAACAAAAAAACGGGTTATGGAAATTATCGAGCAGACCGGATACTCCCCCTCCAACTCCGCCAAGACACTGGCCACCAAAAAGTCCAATCTGATCGGGGTCATTTTTGCGGGTGAGCTTAATGTGGAATTTACGCATCCCTTTTTTGTGGAGGTGCTGAATTCCTTCAAAAAGCAGATGGGGGTGCTGGGCTACGACCTGATCTTCTTTTCCAACGAAAAGTTCATCAGCAGCGGGGATTATTACTCCCGTTGCCTGCATTTTAATGTCGACGGCTGCGTTATTATCTCCGGGCAAAAGATGGAACCGGCGATACGCGATCTTGATATGAGCAGTATTCCCTGCATCGGAGTAGACCTGGAGCTGAAAGGCGCAAAGTCCGGATTCGTGATGTCGGACAATTTCCAGATCGCCTCCAAGGTAGTGGAGCACTTCTATCTGCTTGGCCACAGGGAGCTTGGGTTCATCGGCAGTACAGCCGACTCGGATATTTCCAATCTGAGGGAGGCCGGGTATGCGAAGGCGATTGAAAGCTTCGGTCTGACCCTGAACCGTAAGTGGTTCGTGCATGGGGACGACTTCTTCGAATCCAGCGGCTACTCGGCTATGCAGCAGCTACTCGCGACTGGCAGCATGCCAAAAGCGGTCTTCGCCGCCTCCGATCTGCTCGCCCTCGGCGCGATCCGCGCCTTGAAGGAACATGGACTGCGCATCCCTGAGGATGTTGCTATCATTGGCTGTGATGATATCGAAGCCTGCAAATACACCAGCCCCACCCTAACTACAATCCGCCAGAACAAAGAACGTCTGGGGATTCTCGCAGCACATATGCTCTTCGACCTCATCAACAATCAATCCGGCGGCGGCTCCTTTGTCGTCGAACCGGCTCTCATCGTCCGCGAATCCTGCGGCAGCCGGTTGAGCGGCTAATCCGGGAGCTTCAAGAAACCTCAATCTAAGCTACCTCCAAAAAACCTTGCGATCAACTAGCATCTTTTAGTGTTTTCAGCAGCCTCCTTCCGGCGAAACTTTGCTCTTATAAGCAGCCAACTCGAATCGAAATACTTTCGATAATATAATCCCTCATTTGTTGTGGGGGTTCAAGGCACTGTTTTTCTGATTTTGGGCGCCATTTTTCGGTTAGAGAGGAGTGGGTGGCGAGACTTCGGGGGCCAGTGCCAGCTTTACCAATTGACCGGCATGCGTTAGTCCCGCTCCGAAACCGTACAGCAGAATCTGCTGGCCATTCACTACCTTACCTTCGCGGATCCCGAGGTCCAGGGCAAGCGGAATGCTGGCGGCAGAGGTATTCCCGAAATATTCAAGACTATACAGAGCCTGCTCAAAAGGATAATTCAACCGTTCACAGATCGGCTCAATCATCCGCAAGTTCGCGCTGTGCGGTATGAACCAGTCTACCTGGTCCAGGCCAAGTCCGGCATTGTTCAACACATGCTGCACACCCTGAGGCACAGTACGTACCGCCCACCGGAACACTTCGCGGCCATTTTGCACCAGCTTGCCAGTATCTATAAGATCCACCTCATTCACCCTTTGCGACAGACCTGTTCGGTACACATGATGCGCCCCGCTGCCGTCGCTGCCCAGATGGAACCCGGCAAAGTCATCCCCTTCTTCATCGCGCTCCACCAGCACAGCCCCAGCCCCATCACCAAAAAGGATGCAGGTGCTCCGGTCGGTATAGTCCGTGATTTTGGACAAGGCATCCGCGCCTAAGACCAGCACCTTACGGTGCAGACCGGAAGCCACATAGGCATGGGCCGTATGCAGTGCATAGACAAATCCGGCGCATGCAGCGCTCATGTCCATCGCTCCGGCAGTAGACGGAATCCCTAGACGGTTCTGCAGAATGGAGGCAACTGAAGGAAAAGGGAAGTCAGGCGTGCTTGTAGCCACCAGAATCATATCGACATCCTGCATGCTTTTGCCATAACGATTCATCAGATCCATCACAGCGGCTGTACATAAATCACTGGTATATTCATCCTCACGGCTGATTCGGCGTTCACGGATTCCGGTACGCTGGACAATCCACTCATCATTGGTATCCACCATCTGCTCCAGATCGCTGTTCGTAAGTCTCCGGGCCGGAACATAAGCTCCGATTGCGGTAATTTTAGCACCTGTCAAGAAGATCACCTCATATTTTAGTATCTGGTGTTAGTACTTGGTACTAATTATATCTTCAATTCTCCTGTATTGCAAAGCCTTCTATAATCTATTACCTTTTTCCTTTGAACTTAAGCATGGTTTTGCACTGCACCCTTCCTTTATCCTCCACCGAAACCTTTTATTCCAATAACAAGAACCCAACAAAAAGAACCGTAGCCCCCAAACGGGCCACAGTTCCTTTCAACCAAACCTCTTCTATTTACCCAAGCTGTGAAAAAGGCATGTCCTTGCAACCCACTTAGCTGTTGACCGGTTCGATAGTAACCCGCTCGACCAGCTTTTCCGGTTTGACGGTGTTTTTGGACCGGCAGTTCATGAGCTCGACCTCTTCCCCATTCTCAATGTAGAACGCAGGGCCTTCGTGATTCTCAATCGTCACCTGATGGAATTGCACATCCCGGACATATCCAAGATAGAAACCCCGGCCTTTCATCGGTTCAAGTCCTGTCATCATATCGGGAGCTCCCGGCACCGGATTCTTCGCCATCGAGATATCCACGTTCGTGAATGTAATCTCCGAGACATGCTGCTCCGCAAGTCCATACAGGAACCCCGCCGCGGCGTGGACATTCCGGGCTGTGATATTGGCATAATGAATCCGGCGGAAACAGGGCGTTTCAGCGGTGATGGGGTAGGGATTTTTGTCCCAGACGTACTTCTCCTTACCCCGCGGTCCGCAGAAATAATACAGGTTAAGGGTAAAAGGGCAGATGACATCCTCCATTACAATGTTGCTGATGCGGATGTCTTCAATGATCCCGCCGCGGCCGCGTCTGGATTTCATGCGGATTCCACGGTCCGTCTGCTTGAACACACAGTTGCTGATCGTCACATTACGGATGTCGCCGCTCATCTCACTGCCGAGCACGACCGCCCCGTGGCCGTGGACCATCGTGCAGTTCGTGATAGTGATATTCTCGCAGGGTATACGCTCCAGTGTGTCTTCAGTGCCCGCTTTGATCGCGATACAGTCATCGCCCACATCAATGTGGCAGTTGCTGATATGGACACCCGAGCAGGATTCGGGATTAATTCCATCCGTATTCGGCGAATCTGCAGGGTTCAGTATGGATACATTGTCAATCGTCACATTGCTGCAGCCAATTGGATTCACGGTCCAGCTCGGTGAATTCGTCAGTGACACATCCTTGATGGTAACCCTACGACAGCCGCTGAGGCCGATTAATGTCGGGCGCGGAAGGTCAAGCTGCTCCGGGTGACTGCGGTGAAGTTCCCACCATGGGGCACCGTTGCCGTTAATGGTCCCACTCCCGGTAATGGAGATGTTAACCAAATCCTTACCGAAAATACAAGGGCAATGCACCTCGCGCTTCACGCCTTCCCATCTGGACTCCACCGCCGGATAGTCCTGCGGCAGGGTACTAAATGACAGCACAGCCCCTGGACTTAAGTGCAATTCAATATGACTCCGGAGCTGGATTGCACCCGTCAAAAAAGTGCCTGCCGGAACATGCACCGTCCCGCCGCCCGCCTCACCCGCCGCCGCTATCGCAGCCGCAATTGCGTTTGTGGCGGGTTCGCCACTGTCCGGCAGGGCTCCATAATCAACAATATTAAACACCAGCTACACTCCTTCCATACAATCAACGGCATTTCTGCCGTTGTTACGACCAGAGATACCTCAGCCCATTACCTCTGTCTCACTAAGCTCTCGGTCCTTCCCCCATTCAGCTCTCGGCCCCAGACTCGTCATACAATGACTGCATCTCCATACAAGCCATGACCAGTGCACCGACGCCGTGCAGATCATTGCTGACCTTCGGGCGGGTGACGTAGTTCTCGTAATCCCCCGCCGATGTGCCGATACAGATGTCGGGCAGAATCAGCCTGCCCTGCTCATCCTGCTGCAGCACCCGGATCAAACCTTCATACCCTTTACGGGCAGCGGCCAATGCACCGGGAGGAACGATGCCGTGCTTCACAGCCTTGGCAATCGTGTAGACGAACAGGCAGGAGCCTGAGGTCTCCAGCCAGTTATCCGGCTGGTCGCCTTTGTCGACCACCTGATACCACAGCCCGCTCTCCCCGTCCTGATACCGGATAAGCGCTTCGACGAAGCTGCCCAGTTCGGCACCGAGCTCCGCTCTACCCGGATCGCCGGCAGGAAGCAGGTCCAGAAACTGCGAGACGGCGAGGCCATACCAGCCCAGCGAACGGCTCCAGAACTCTGGAGAGCAGCCGGTTTGCGGGTTCGCCCAGGGCATCCGCTTGCTCTCATCCCAGGCATGATACAAGAGCCCCGTGGTCTCATCCTTCATATACTTCCGCATCAGCCGCTCCTGATGCAGTACGGTTTCTCGCAGACCGGTCTCCCCATAGGCATTGGCATATTTGAGGGAGAATACTCCGGCCATATAGAGCCCATCCAGCCACATTTGGTTCGGATATTTATCCTTGTGCCAGTATCCGCCTTCCGAGGTCTGGTTCAGCGTCAGCAGCAGATTGCGCAGCTTATAGGCAGCAATCTGGTACTTCGGCTGGCCGGTCCGCTCATGCAGCGTGAACAGAAGCAGTCCCGCCTGAACCGCATCCAGCTCATCCCGGGCAAAATACAAATTGCCGTTCTCATCCACCAGATCATCCACATATTGCTGAATATATTCAATATAACGGTCCTCCTGGACGGATTCCCATAATCGTTCCATACCACACAGGAATACACCCTGATGATAATGCCAGCGGTGGGCTGGAGGTAATTCTCCCGCTTTATAAGTATCAATTAAAGAATCACAGGCTTGTTTCGCCCATTCCATAGGTGTTGCCGGCAGATTGCCTATCATCTCCATTCCCCTTCCACTATATATATGATATCTCTACGCTAGCCCTTCATCGATCCCAGCATGGCTCCCTTGGCAAAATGCTTCTGCAGGAACGGATAGACCATCAGAATTGGCAACGTGGCTACCACGATAACCGCCATCTTAATTGTCTGATCCGGTGGCGGATTGGTTGCATCCAGTGAGGAACTGTAGTCCATTCCGCTTGCGAGTACCACGATTTGCCGGAGCAGCACCTGAATGGGCCATTTCGCACTGTTATCCAGATATAAGATCGCCGTCATGTAAGTGTTCCAGTAGGTTACTGCGTAAAACAGGGAGATCGTTGCAATCGCAGGCAAGGACAGGGGCAGTACAATCCGGAACAGGATGCCGAAGTCGTTACAGCCGTCGATTTTGGCCGATTCCTCAAGGCCCTCAGGGATATTTTGAAAAAAGTTTTTGAGGATTATCATGTTGAATGCACTTATCGCCGAAGGCAGAATCAAGGCCGCATACGAGTCGATCAGGCCCAGCTCTTTCACCACCAGGAAGGTGGGGATCATCCCGCCATGGAACAGCATCGTGAATACCACGAGAAAGTTGAAGACATTGCGTCCGTCCAGATCCCTTCTGGATAAGCCATAGGCCATCAGCGCGGTGATGAACATACTGAACAGCGTACCAACGAGCGTAACGCCGATCGACACACCCATAGCTCTAAATATGGTGTCAGTCGAGAAAATAAACTTGTACGCCTCAAAGCTCCACACCTTGGGGATCAGCACAAACTTGTTGGCCGCAATCTCAGCACTTGTGGTGAAGGAGCCGGCAACCACGTGCACAAATGGCAGCACGGTAATCAGAGTAATGAGGGCAAGCAGTGTAAAGTTCACAATAGAAAAAATTCTGCCGCCGATCGTGCGATCTTCTACCATTTCAATTCCTCCCGCAGGTTCTCAATAAACGCCTTCTTCGCCCATTTTCTTGGACAATTTGTTAACCGACATGACCATGATCAGGCCGATCACTGATTTGAAGAATCCGATAGCTGTACTGTAGCTGAACTGGCCTTGCCGGAGTCCTGCCGTGTACACATACGTATCAATAATTTCCGCAACTTCTCGATTCATGGAGTTAAGCAGCAGATACACATGTTCAAATCCAAGATCAAGCACGGAACCAATTTTCAGAATAAGCAATGTAATAATAACGCCGCGGATCGCCGGGAGGGTGATATGCCAGATTTGTCTGAGCCGTCCGGCACCGTCCATACGTGCAGCTTCATAGAGTCCGGGGTCGATGGCCGCAATCGAAGCCAGATAAATAATTGTCCCCCAGCCTGCTTCCCGCCAAATCACTTGAATGATATACATCGGCCTGAACCAGCCGGGACTCAGCAGGAAATTAATCTTTTCGAAGCCGAAATAAGCCAGCAGCTCGTTGATAATCCCGCCGTCCATCGTGACCATGACAAATGAAATCGAAACAACGATAACCCAAGACATGAAATGGGGCAAATAGATGAGCGTCTGAAAGGTTCTTTTGAAAAAGCTGCCTCTCAGCTCATTCAGCATAAGCGCCAGAATAATCGGAACCGGGAAGTAAAATAAAATATTCATTCCGAACAAAATCAAGGTGTTCCCCAGGATATTGAGGAAATCCGGCTCTGAAAATAACCGGTGGAAATGCTTCAGCCCCACCCATTCACTGCCTGTTATCCCCTGGTAAGGCTTGTAATCCTGAAACGAGATGATCAGCCCGTACATCGGCAAATATTTAAATATTACAAAGTACAGTACACCCGGAATCAGCATGACGTAGAGCAATTTATTTCTCCACAGACGTTTTTTGAGCTCACTGCTGCTCTTATAGCTCTTGGGCTTCAGCTCGGGAACCACACCAGGCTGAGCGGAGACTTCCTGCATAATACTCTTCCTTTCTGCTTCGTAATTGTTACCTGACTGCCGGTGCGCCAAGAGAGTCCGAAAAGACCGCAGTATTCCTGTTGTTAGCAGCCTTTTCGGCTTCATTTGTAGTCAGTTACTCATAAAAACCACTGCCTATTTCTTATACACGGCATTGTACTCATCAATAATTTTCTGGCCTCCGCGGTCTTTCCAGGCCTGCACTTCTTTTTCAAATCCGGCTTTGTCAATTTGTCCGTAGATATATTTGTAGGTCGCATCTGTAATAATCTGTTGGAGTTCAACGCCCTTGGAAGTATACGTAGGTGAATCCAGTGCAGCCGTAGGATCCGCCACACCCACCTTCACATTCTCCAGCAGCAATTCTTCGGCGTGGAGTCTACCCGGCAGTACATTCAAGCTCTGGTACATGCCATTCGTCTCCGCTTCACCAATTACGCTGTCCTTGTAGCCTTTAACCTCGCGTTCGATCAATTCTTTGTCATCCGCCGGTTTGGCTTTGCCGTCTACGACAGTATAGTGGGTGCCTTCAATACCCCAATACATCAGGTTGGCTACCTCAGGAGTCATCATCTTGTCATAGAACGCCAGAATCTTCTTCAGTTCAGCCTCATCCTTGACTGCTGATTTCGGGAACAGCACGACGTTGTTGTAGCCCGGAATCATCCATTGTGCAAACTTCCCGTCCGGTCCGGCAACCATACTGTGCGTATCCAGCACGGCATCCGGGAAATTCTTAATCAGGTCTTTGTTCAGGGTATCGATATCCTGCATCGAGCCGCCAATGTACATCCCCGCTTTACCACTGACGAACATTTTTACAGCATCAGTCTTACTGGTGGCCGCGAAATCCTGGTTCATGTAGCCGCCATCGCGGGCTTTTTTGAAGAAATCCATCGTATCGTAGTATTGCGGGAACGTGAATTCCGGCTGCAGCTGTCCATCCTTCTCTCCCCAGTTGTTCGGTGTGCCGAACCAGGAGGATACGGTTTTGAATGCACCATAGACCAGTTCGTTACGGTCAACAATACCTGTGGTATCTTTTTTGCCGTTGCCGTCCGGATCCTGCTCAGTGAACGCCTTCGCCATAGCAAACAGCTCATCTACATTGGCCGGTGGCTTCAGGCCCAACTTATCCGCCCAGTCTTTGCGGTAAATGATGCCTTGGCGTGCCAGCGGGCGTCCAATATACAGGGTATACAGCTTGCCTTCCACTTTGGTGTTATTCAGGATTTCCGGCTTCAGCTTATTGAGATTCGGGAACTCACTCAGATAAGGTCCGATCTCCCAGAACTGTCCGTCTTTGATGGATTCTTTCATCTGGAGGAAGGTTGTCTGATTCTTCAAATAGGTAACCTGCGGCAGAGAGCCTGTAGCGAACGATGAGTTCAGCTTCTCTTCATACGTATCCGCAGGGTAGAACTGATAAGTGAGCTTCGTATTCGTTAACTTCTCCACTTCCGTCTTAATCGTATCCGGTGGAGTCTCTGATGTGTTCAGTGGCAGCATAATCTTGATCTCTGTCGGTTTCTCCGGCTCCGGTGCCTTAGTTGCGGTGTCTGTTCCGCCGCTGGTTCCCGCATTGCTCGGGGAAGCTTCATTATTCTTGTTGTTGTTGCCTGAACACGCTGTCAACATACTGAATGTGAGCAGGGCGGACAGGAGCAGGGTGAAGGATTTTTTGTTCATGCCAATTTGACCTCCGTTTAACTTGTATTGGTTACAAGCCTCACAATACAGCGTCCGCAGGGTTACGAATACAATCATTTACTCATAAAAGGGCCTTGCTGCGGGCGTTCTGGGGAAATGATTATCGTGATAACGAGGGCATTGAACTGAATGCTGGACGCGCTTGGGAGGTGGCGGGCGTGGCTGCGGGGAATGTTTGGACTTTCGGACGCTGACGCTCCTACAGTTCCAAACTTCCCCTCCACCACTCCCACCTCCCTTACGGGTGGTTTTCAGTTCACTGCAGGGAGGAAGAGCAGAAAAAAACCGCCGCATGAATCTGCAACGGGGCAAGAAGCAAGCTTATTCCTGGCAGAAACAGAAAATAATCAACGATCTTTTGATACTCGAATAACAAGTGGTATCAGCAGAACCATGATGTGAAGCGGACACAGGAGACGTTATTTTGTGAAACACACTGGCATTCCGGGCTTTTCGGACTCAGATGACGTTATTTCATTATATTGATCCCAAAACTATAGATACTAGAGCAATTCATGTAATCTCTGTCCGTATGGGTTCAAAAGCTAGCAGACGCTTCTAAGATCCATCGCCACTCTGACCGCAACATTGCAATCTGTCGATGTGCAATCACTTCCCCGCTGCCGCCCGCTCCGCAGCCCCATACTCCTGAATAATCAAGTCGCCGCCGCTTGCCTTCCACTTCTCTACCTCCTGGCGGAAGCCTTCGGCAGTGATATTTCCCAGGATATAATTGTAGGTGGCATCCACGATGATGGCAGACAACTCAGTGTTCTTTTCGTCAAAGGTTGGCGAGCTAAGGCTGATAGTCGGATCATCAACCAGGAACTGCTCATTGTCTTCGCTAAGCTGGTCGGCGAGGGCGGTCAGCTGCTCTTTTTGTGCTACCTCCATAATGTTCTTGTTGCCGATATCGGCGATCATCAGGGAGTAGAGCGGACTCACCTCATTCACACGCAGCTGCGAGGTTTCCTCCGGGAGAATCACTTTGCTGTCTTCAAGCTTATAATGCCGCCCTTCGAACCCGTATTTCATCAGATTGGCGATATCTTTATCCATCGTGCGGTCAAAAAATCCGAGCACTTCCTTGAGCTCCTTCTCTGTGGCAATAGCCTTTTTGGAAAAGAGATAGAGCCCGTTGTAGTTGGGAATGGACCATACCTTATAACCATCCGGCCCTTTGATCCGGTTAATCAAGGTCAGCTCGGCTGCAGGATTGATAGCCTGAGTCTCAATGGAGAGGCGCTGCGCATCGGTCATGCTTCCTATGAACATGCCGGCGCTGCCGCGAATGAACTTGTCCCGCTGCACCTCCTTGCTGGTCAGGGCGAAATCCTGATTCATCATCTTTTCATTGTATAATCGCTTCATGAAGTTCATCGTATCCATATACTCAGGCGTCTCAAATTCAGGAATGAACTGGCCGTTCACCAGCTTCCAGTTATTTGGGGTGCCGAAGTAGGAGCTAAGGGTTTTGAATACCCCATACACCAGGTCATTGCGGTCAACCAGGCCCAGCGTATCCGGTTTTCCGTTGCCGTCAGGATCATTGTAGGTGAACTGCTTGATAACGTTATAGAGTTCCTCCAGCGTCTGCGGTTTGTTCAAATGGAGACGATCCAGCCAGTCCTTGCGGATGATAATGCCTTGTCTGGAGGATGGACGCTCCGTGTACAAGCCGTAGAATTTGCCGTCCACGGCCGTCTGGTTCAGAATCGACGGGTCCAGCTGCTTCAGATTCGGGAAATCCTTAAGATAGGGTCCAATCTCCCAGAAGGCTCCCGAGCGGATCGCATTTTTGACCAAATTATAATCCGTAACCTTCACAAAAGTGACATCACCGAGGGAACCGGTCGCCATTGCCGTATTCATTTTGTCAGTATAGACACCCTCCGGAACCCATGTGATCTGCAGTCGTACACCAGCGAGCTTCTCAATCTCTGCGACGATATCCTTGGCAGGGGTTTGGGGAAAATGGAGTGGTGCCAGGATGGAGATCTGCGGAACCTCTACGCCGGAACCGCTTCCAGCGGCATCCTCCCCGCTGCAAGCGCTTAACATTATAAACATCACAAGCAAAACAAGCCCAAAGCTATACCGGGCAGCCTTGCGGCCGAAGTCTTGTCTGAACATCCATATATCCTCCTGGCTTATAAATTATTACATTTCACTCCTAATAAATGTACAAATTGCATTTGATAGTGATAAATAGAGAAAATGATTATTGCGGCACCAGATGATTATTGTTATTATCCTTCGTGATGCATACACTGAAGACAGGCCACTGCTTCTACCTAAAGTAAAGGTGCTGAATCCATTGAAATCTTTAAGCTTCCTGAACAAATTAACGATTTTCGCCTTTGTCCTCAGCACATTGCCTGTGCTGTTCATTGGTTCTTTTTCTTACTTCACATCCTCCAGCGAAATTCAAAAAAATGTTAATCGGAATAAATTGGAACTTATTTTACAAATTACATCCAATGTAGAGCATAAGCTGGCTACTGTCAATCAAACCTTGAATCAGGTTGTGAACTCCTCCGTACTGAAAAAAGCGCTGAACAACCCGCTAAATGTAACCGATTTCATTTTATATAATGACATACGTACGGAAATCCGCAACATGCAATCTTTTGATACAAAGCTGGAGGATGTGATTCTGCTGAACCAGCGGCAGAACTGGATGATCAAAAATTCCGGGCTCTACCGTCTGAATGAATATGAGAATTACGAGCAGCTGACCAACCTGATTAATCTGCCTGATGAGACCTCCTGGGTGCTGAATCCCGCTTCCCTGTTCTACAGCGAGGAGAGCATTAACGTTACGGGTTGCGAATACAGCATCAGCCTGATCAAGAAGCTGCCCACTACCAAGCTGCAAAAATACGGGCTGGCGATCGCCAATATTCCGGCCTGCAGCCTGCAGGATTTCATTAATTCCGACCTGCCGCCACTGGACAGCATCATCGTTCTGGACAACACCGGACGGATTCTGCTGCACCCGGACCGCAGTCTGATCGGCCAGCCCGCTGCAGCCAGCGGCTTCAAGGATTTCGCCAGAATATCCAGCGCCGCCAGTCCATCGGGGCAATTCGAGACCGTAATGGACAACAAGGATTATTCCATCGCCTATACGCGTTCCCAGCAAAACGGCTGGATCTATCTTTCGGTAACTTCAATCGCGAGTCTGACCAAAGAATCTAACAAAATCGGGACCTACACCGTATATGTATGCACCCTGATGCTGCTGTTGTCGGTTCTGCTGGCCTGGCTGGGCTCCCGCAAAATGTACTCACCTATTGAGCGTCTGCTTAACCAGATGGGCCAGCGCAGGCCCGATATCCGCAAACGGCATACCAACGAGTTCCAGATCATAGGCGAGCAGGTGCATCATTTATTCCAGTCCAAATCCCAGCTGGAGAAGGAGGTTGCCCAGCATATCCAGCAGGTGCGTACCTTTGTCCTGATCAAGGCTTTTCAGGGGAATCTTAAGAAGCGGGAGCTGCTTGAGGAGCTGGAGCAATTCGGCTATCATACCCAGCTGGAGGAATGGCAGACCATGGCCGTAATTACAACCAGTATCGACTTCTCCGAGGAGAACAGCTATCAGAAAAAAGATCTCAGCCTGCTGCTGTTCGCTGTGCATAATATGATCGAGGAGCTGATTCCCTCCAGCAACCGTCTGGCTCCAGTCATCATGGATCATACGGTGGTGACGCTGATCGGGAGCGCCGACGGCAATGCGGAGTCTTTTGACAAAACACTCTATTCACTGACCGAATCGCTACAGCAGAAGATTAACAACTACCTGAAGCTGGAGGCCAGCATCGGGCTGAGCCTGCCCTTCCATGCCTTCGATAAAATGTCGATTGCGTACAAGGAAGGCCTCGAAGCTCTGAAGCACCGGATCACGCTGGGTAAAGGTATCATTATTCAATATGAAAATATCAACTCCGGTAATCACTATCTCAATTTGAGCTATCCTACCCATAAAGAAAATGATCTGATGGACGCGATTAAGCTTGCGGATACTGAAAAGGCAAAAGACCTGCTGCACAAGGTATTCAGCTGCATTTTCACACCGGGCCTGTCCCCACAGGAATGTCAGATCCCGCTCACACGCCTCTTGAATAATCTGCTGATTATGATGCAGGAGTCAGGGATCAGCCTGAACCAGATTCATCCAGCAAATGGTTCCTTATTCGAGGAGTTGACGGATATCCATATTGTCGCTGAGATTGAAGACTGGTTCTGGACAGTGGTCATCCAGCCGATGATTCGTATTTTTGGCAGCAGGCAGAATGCCCAGTATCACAATATCTCGGAAAAGCTGATCGATATCGTCCAGCATGATTATGACAAGGACCTTACCCTGGAGGAATGTGCTTCCCGGCTGCACTATAATGCGAACTATATCAGCAGCGTGTTCCGCAAGGAGACACAGTATTACTTCAGCGAATATCTCGCCATGTACCGGTTCAAGATGGCGAAGAAATGGCTGGAGGAGACCGACATGCCGATCAAAGATATCGCCGCCCGGCTCCGTTACAATAATTCTCAGAATTTCATCCGCTCTTTCCGTAAGCAGGAGGGAATGACCCCAGGCCAGTACCGCGAGAATGCGGGCGCAAGACAACGGGTGGTGCCGGATGATTATTGATGGGAGAATGTAAAGGGTAACGCCTATGAATTCCGGCATCCTATTCTCAAAAAGCCGCAGCCCAGAAGGAGAAGGCTCCTTGGGACCACGGCTTTTTGGGCGTTGGCGGATGTTTAAGCTTTAGGCTTGCGCAATTTTCTTCTTCGGATGAAAAGAAGGACCCCAGCCGCCAGCAGCACAATAACTGCACCTCCGGCAAGCCCAATATTCTTGATGTCCGGCACATACACCACCAGACGCACTGGCTCAGAATCAGCCATCGTGATGTGCCAAGTTAGTGTATTCCCATCCTGCTCGTCAGCATTGTTAGGACCATAGAGATTGTATGGCAGCGTTAATTTGAACTCCAGTGCTTGGCTCTGCATGAACAGCCGGACCAGCGACTTGGGTATGCTCAGCGTTCCAAGCGCGTCTAGAATCTTATCCGAGTAAGCATTCAGCTTGGGCTGGGCCACCACGTCATACCGGGTGTACAGCCACTTGTTTTCGGTGTCTACTTGCGTGTCCACAATATCGAGGCTTCCCGCATTCAACTTCACATCCTGTATGGAGGCGTAGGATTTCAGAAATTGATATTCCGTGGATTTGCCAACTTTTGTTTTGTGCAGTTCAATCCCCGCCGCCTGAAGTCTGCTGCGAAGCAGATCCTCAATGGTACCGCCCGCCAGCAGCTCCACACGCGAATCCAGCTTGAGGCTGAATGCAATATCCATGCCTCCGTTCTTCTTCACTGTGACATGTGTCGTCCCAAAGGCGCGTTGAAGTTGTAAGTCATGGTTTGTCTTTACTGGATTAGGTCCTATGCCTCCAGCAATATTAACTTGCTCGTTTTGATAAGAAAACACTTTAAAATTGAATACAACCAAACAAATAAGAAAATACACAAAACACTGCTTTGTAAAACTCAAAGAATTATCCACTAATCCCCCCATTGTTAAGCACCTCACCTTTATAAATACTTACGTTATCTCATTCGGAATATTATGTAGATTCCCGCCCTGGTCACTATGGAGCAGCATACTTGTCCGCTCTACTGTAAGCGACAATCTCTCCGTTGTACAGATCCAAAATTATAGCTTTTATCTTTATTTCTACGGTGTAGCTCAATCTGACTGCCAACGCAAAAACACCTCCAAGGTTATCTCCCTATCTTACGACCGGGTTCCGTTCTCTTGAAGGTGTTTTTAATTTGTCTCACGTTATGGGGTCAGTCCCCGGCACAGGACCCCGGCAACCAGCAGTATCCGGGCTCCAGATCAGATCGAATCTGCGTTTCCTCCGCCACGATGCTGCAGCGCACCAATCTCATCCAATCCTGCCAGAGAGGCGATTGCCCCTTTCCGCGTGGCCGCTATGGCACCTGCCGCGTTGGCGAACGCTACCGCCTCTTCCAGTTCAATTCTTTCCCACTCCGACACCGGTTTGCCCAGCTCCAGCAGCCGGTAAATAAAAGCGCCCATAAAGCCGTCACCCGCTGCTGTGGTATCTACTGGGATTACCGGATAAGAGCCCACACTGCCAGACACTGTCCGGGTGGTATAATAAGTCCCTTCTGCTCCCCTCGTGACGAGTAATAGCGCGATAGGATAGCTACTCAAGAGCTGCCCTGCTCCATTCGCCAAATCCTGACTTCCTGTCAGGAAGACCAGTTCTTCTTCAGATACTTTTGCGATGTCTGCGAGATGCAGCCCTTCTTCCATCGCAGCCCTGCTATGGGTATCACCCTTCCATAACGCAGGCCGCCAGTTAGGATCATAGGTGATAAGTGCCCCATGCGATTTGGCCAGCCGGACAGCCTGAACTGTAGCGCTGTAAGCAGGCTCAGTGGTCATGGAGATCGACCCGAAATGAAAGATCCGTGTGCTGCTAAGCAGTTCACGATTCACCTCGTTGAAAGTCAGCTCAGCATCCGCACCCGGATGTCGGCAGAAATGAAAGCTCCGCTCCCCACCAGCATCCAAATGCACGAACGCCATGGTTGTATGGGCCTCTTTCGTCTCGACCAGCCCAATGTCATCGATCTTTTCTGCCACCAATGCTTCCCTCAGATACTGACCGAACGGATCATCACCCACTTTTCCAATAAAAGCCGTTTGCCTGCCTAGCCGTGACAATGCGGCCAGCACATTCACCGGAGCGCCACCAGCATTGCGTTCGAAGCAGGGATTACCCGTGGGCGACAGCCCTGCCGGAGTAAAATCTATAAGTAGCTCACCGAGCGCCACTGTATCGTATTTCATCGTTATTCCCATTCCCTTCATTATCCTTTCACACCGGACATCGTAATGCCCTGAATGTAATAACGCTGCAGGAACAGAAATAGGATCAGGATCGGAACCGTGGAAATGGTGCTTGCGGCAAGAATCTTAGACCAATCTGTTCCTTCGACCGAGGAGAACGCGGCAATGGCTACCTGAATCATCTGTTTCTTTTCGTCATTGATAACGATCAGAGGCCACAGATATGAATCCCAGTTGCCGAGAAAGGTCATCAGCGCAAGGGTGATCATCGGCGGGACAGCCGCAGGCAAGACAATGCGGGAAAAGGTTCGCGGCATTGAGGCTCCGTCGATTTTGGCCGCCTCCAGAATCTCATCTGGAATTTCCGCGAAGAACTGCCGCAGCAGAAAGATTCCGAACACAGACAGCATCGAAGGAATCACCAGCGCTTTATAGGAGTTAAGCCAGCCGAAATAATTCATCAGCAGATAGTTTGGGACCAGCGTTACTTCACCGGGAATAATCATTGCCGACATGAACAGTGCGAAGACAACCGCTTTTCCACGGAAATGCAGCTTGGCAAAAGCAAACGCCGACATCGAATTCACTAGCAGCACCAGCAAGGTTACAATCCCTGCAACAAACAGTGTATTCGCGATATAGCGGAGAAAAGGGTTGCCCTCACTGAAGATAACCTCTTTGAAGTTAGCCAGCGTTGGCTTAACAGGAACGAACAAATGAATATTCAGGCTGGTGGAGTACTTGAACAATTCCTCATAAGGACGTAGTGAACCCGAGATCATCCAGAGGATCGGGATAATTGAAATGACAGCCAGGACGGTCATAACCGTATATTTGGCAATGCTTGCAAAGCGGTTCATGTGGATTCCTCCTAGTAGTTTTACGAAACAGCCGCTTCCTTAATACCCCTCTGCAGCAAAATCGGCTACAGAAGTGTCTCCATTAATATTCCGCGTTCCGGAACAGTCTCATTTGCACAAGCGAGATGGCGAGAACAATCGCGAACAGAATAAAAGCGGCTGCGGTGCCGTAGCCCATCTGCATCTGCTGGAAGGCCATTCTATAAATATAATAGACAGCGGTTTCGGTAGCCCCGTTGGGGCCTCCACTGGTCAATACAAAAACAAGGCCGGACAGCTTGATTGCATCAATTGTCGTCATAATCACAACGAAGGCCGTGGTACGGTTCAGCAAAGGAAGCGTAATACGGAAGAACTGCTGTATTTTTGTAGCACCGTCTACCCGGGCCGCCTCGTACAAATCTTGGGGAATGTTGTTTAGTCCGGCCAGGAAGATAATCATGAAAAAGCCTACGCCTTTCCATATTCCCAGCATGATCACGCCATTCATCGCCGTATCCGGGTTGGACAGGAAATTGGTAGTGGGCAGATGAAACGTCTTCAGCACATTGTTCAGAATCCCGAATTCCTTATTGTAGATCAGTTTGAACACCGTTGCGGCCACTGCCGTAGAAATGACAACCGGAATGAAATAGAGTGTGCGGAACAGACCGGTGAGCTTGAACCTTTTCTGGATTAACAGTGCCAATCCCAGTGAAATCCCGGTCTGAATCGGAATAACGATGACGGCAAAATGAAACGAATGCCTGAGACTGGCCAGGAAGTCCCTGTCTGTCACTAGAGACTTGTAATTGCTGAGCCCGATAAAGCTGCGGCTCGATGCCACCAGGTTATAATTCTGAAAGCTGATCACAAAGGCTTGCAGCATCGGATAGAACACAAAGATGAGCAGCAAAGCAAAAGAAGGGAGCACGAACCACCAGGCGGTCATTTCTTCTCCCCGCAGAAACCGGCGGGGCTTTTTACCGGGTGGGGCAGTTTTGGAGGCAGACTCAGCTGCCGTTGTAACGCTTGTCATGATCTTTTCACTCCATTTCAATCCGGTTTATAGACGTACACGTTCATTACTGCATAAATTTGCCCACCCGGAGCAAGGGCTTTAATCTCTGTCTGGCCTTCCTTCAGCCCCTTTACGACAGCGGATGTTCCGTTGCGGCTATCCACCTGTGCAACTGTCTCATCACCCGATACCCAAGTAAGATCCTGGGGAGCTGTTAGCGGAACGACCGCCGCTGCCGCTTCCACAGTGCCACCAAGTGGAACATCCACGCTGGATTGGCTAAGCAGGACGCGAAGCGGTTTCGAGCTGCCCGGATCCTCATTCCGCCATACACTGGCCATCGGATAAAAGACGGCCTGGTCCAGCGTCACGTTCCCCTTTTTCACATACAGCTCCAGCCCGTTACTGGTAGCCCCCGGGAACAGAATAGTGGAAACCACAGTCTCGCCGTCTGCTCCGAACACCTCCAGCGTCGATTCATCCACATAGATATGCAGCCTGATTTTACCGTTTACCGCTCTTAAGGGAGCCTGAACCGTTTCGGCAAACCCGGCTTCAAAAGAACTGTCGCCGGATTTAGTTCGATCCACCGTTAGTGTTGAATTCATGTTGTTATAGGATATAATTGTCTCCTGCTCTCCGCCCTTTCTCAGTTTGAAGCCGAATTCCGCTTCTCCCTGCACAGTGAACTCGGAATCGAGTTCATAGGAAGTTCCACGCAGGCTGGCCAGGGGATTTTTACCCGGCTCCAGCCGCTGGATCCCCACCTTGACCGCTTGGCCGCGCAAGGCTTCCAGCTCTTGCACCGGCTGCTGGACGAGGCGCAATCCCTCACCGGGAATATCGCGCAGCTTCAGCTCCCGCGGCAACGACATATTCCCTTTCCACGGAGCGCTTGGCATGGAGAACGGATAGCGCCAGTTGGACATCCAGCCAACATAGATCCGGCGGCCGTCCGTCTGCGGAATATCCGAGTAGGACACTGCAGCATAGAAGTCTTTTCCATAATCGGTCCACAGCACTTTGGAGGGCTCATTCTCATTCTTGAACGTCCTGCCGTCAAAGCTGCCGATAAAATATTGCGCTGTTGAGCCACGGGTTGAGCGGTTATTGCCGATACTGAGCGCCAGCACCCACCTTGTCTCCTTGCTGCCTTCCACAGGAAGCTCGAACAAATCCGGACATTCCCAGACGGCGGCATGCGAACCCTGGTCGGCGCCGAATTCGCTGGCCATCTGCCAGGTCTTCAGGTCCGGTGAGGTATAGAATCTCACCCGGTTGTCCACCGAGACAACCATCACCCAAGCGTGCGAGGGCTCATGCCAGAACACCTTGGGATCTCTAAAATCCTTGAGTCCGGGATTCGGAATCACGGGATTGCCTTCATATTTGGTCCAGGTGCGTCCTTTATCAGAACTGTAAGCCAGGCTCTGCGACTGCATTCCTCCTTTGAAATGGGTGAAGATCGCAACCAATCCCGCTTTCCCGCCAAAAAAACCGCTCGTATCATTCCAGTCCACCACGGCGCTGCCTGACCAAATTTCCCCAAGCGAATCGCGCAGGAGCGCTACCGGCAGGTGCTGCCAATGGATCAGATCCGTGCTGACGGCGTGCCCCCACTGGCCGCTGTTCTGGTAGAACTGATGATATTCACCTTCAAAATAAACCATTCCATTCGGATCGCTCATATTCCCGCTTTCCGGCGACAGATGATACTGCGGGCGGTACAACTCCGTGTAGTAATTCGGAATCGCAGAAAACTGAAAGTCTGCAGGTGCAGTATTCGAGATGGCATTGGACGGAGTTTTAGAATCAGAAGTATCACTGGTATGATTGCTGTTGCCGCCAATATTGCACCCTGCGATAACCAGCAGTACTACAGCCACACCTGCCAGTTTACTTGTAGTTTTGATCATAGCCCCTCCAGACTAGCTCCAGATAGATTTGAGATTCCACATATTCAGCGACTCCAGCGTTATGCTTCCACCCTCAGCCCTCATCGTTATTCCGCCGGTTAGAGCAGACGGATACACCCGGCTTGTCAATACATAGCGGCCATCATTTACAAACACTTCAATTGAAGAACGGTCGATAAATACCTGCAGTTTAAGCGATCCTCCATTAGCATCTGGTGCTTCCGTGCTTACTGAAACTTCACTTATCGATGCATCGCCACGGCCGGAAGCGCTGCAATCCAGGATCAGCTTGTCTTCCCGGAGCAAATAGCGGATGACCGTCGATTCCCCGCTTCCCTCTGCCGCAAGCAGAGTAATCTCCAGACGCTCAGCTTGTGTATCATTCATCGCAAATTCAGCAATCCATTCAAAACCCTGTCCATCTCTAACGCTCCATGCTGCATCAGTCCCCATAGAGAGGCTAACCCCAGAAGCTGTTATTCCAGCCTCCCGCAGGAGCTCGAGCTCGGGAACCGGCCGCGAAGCCAGTTTGCCTCCCGGCAGGAGCACTAACTCCCGCGGCAATGTCATTGCCCCATACCACCCGCGGTCCTCGCGGGCCATCTCTGAACCCCAGTGATCCATCCAGGCGATCATAATTCTTCTGCCCTTGCCGTCCAGCAAAGTCTGTGCGGCATAAAAATCAGGACCATGATCAAGCTTCGCTTGAGTCACCGGTGTAAACTTTCCGCTGGCGTAATCCATTTCTCCGGTCATATATAAATTTTTGGCATCCTGCATATTCATCGGTGACAACACGAGCACATGCTTATCTCCCAACGGGAATAAATCGGGGCATTCCCACATGTCCCCTTGGGTACCATCGCTCTCCGCAGCCGTCCCCATGTATTCCCACCGCTCTAGATCTTCCGATTGGTAGAGCAGCGCCTTCCCTTTGCCGTCTTTCCCGGAACCCAGCACCATATACCACAAATCTTCATGACACCATACCTTGGGATCACGAAAGCCGAAATTGCCCGTATCGGGCGAACCTGGAATCAGAGGATTGCCGGAATGCTTGTCAAAAACAACACCGTCCGTGCTGCTCGCCTCGCACTGCACTTCCATGGGTACGCGGCCGTCGACATGCCCGGTGTAGATCAAGGTCAGCCTGCCATCATTCTCCACAGCACTGCCGGACCAGCAGCCGTAACCGCCCTCCTGTCCAAGCTCATAAGGCTCCGTAGGTGCCAAAGCTATGGGCAGGTGTTTCCAGTGCACCAGATCCTTGCTTACAGCATGTCCCCAGTGCATCGGTCCCCACTTATCACTATAGGGGTGATGCTGATAGAACAGATGGTATTCCTCCTTAAAATAGATCAGGCCATTCGGATCGTTCATCCAGCCGGCCAGTGGCAGCATGTGGTACTGCAGCCGATAGTCATCCCGTGCCGCAATCTCCGCCTGTGCAGCCACTGCTTCCTCGGCCAGCCGTATGCTCTCTTTATGTGCTTGCTTCTCTCCCGAAACATTCATGCTGCATGCTCCTATTCCTTGTTTAGTTGACCCTATTGTAGCTGAACGGTTAGAGAAATCATTTCAATATGATCGGCTCAGAAGTTGTGATGTTTTCAGGGGGAGGAGGAGAATGGGACCAGCGTCACTCCGTGGAAGTTTTGGACTTCCGGCCGCTGTTGTCCCCGGATTTCTTGATATAACCTGCTGTTCGCGGTGGAAATCCGGTGACAAAGGCGGCCGCTACCGCTCCTCCAGTTCCAAAATTCCACTCCATTCCTTTATCCCATTCCCCAGAGTGGGGAACCTCCTGGCTCGGCTGAACTTCCTCATCAGCTTCACTGGGGCACACCTCTTGTCTTCTGAGTCGGCTCCAGAAATCGCCTGCTTACAGTGCTAACAGGTAAAGCGGGAACAGCTATAAGTCTAAAAACTCAAGACTTATTTCAGAATACTTATGTAAACGATCTGACATCTAACCAATGAAGCAGTATTTAAAACACTGGACGAAAGATTTCAGACCGTCCCATGTTTTTATGCGATTCCAATTCAAAAAAGGCAAACCCCAAAACATGTCTTTTACATGTCCCGGGGTTTGCCTTACAGTAACAATCCCAAAGTCAGATTGGGGTGAGCATAAATTTTCCACATCAGAGTTCCGTCCGATGTAGCCAAGCACAGTCTATTTTTTGGAATAGACGTTTTTTTTGCTACTGTCGCAGAACAGACAGAATTGATCTGTCAGTTACCCGTGCGGGTGATTCTTCAAATACCATTCACGGTAATCTTTGGGGCTTTTGCCGCTGTTTTTCTTGAAAGAGGTGCTGAAATAGCTGGAACTGGAATAGCCCACAAGCATGGCGATATCGGTCAGCTTCAGTTCGTTCTCTTGCAAGAGCTGCTCCGCCTTGGTCATCCTCAGCTTGGTGACATAGTCGCTGAACGTAATGCCCACATGCTGCTTGAACAGCCCGGATAAATAGGTCTCATTCAGATGAAACATTTCGGCGAGGGAAGAAAGCGTCAATTCGTAGGAGAAATTCTCCTCCACATATTTTCTGACCGCTTCGACCATATGCTGTCCGCTGGAGAAGCGGAGCTTCTTCACTTCGTCCATGACAAGCTGCGCCAGCTCATCTATCTGCCCCCGTACGCCTTCACGCGACTGGTAATCGGCAATGGTCATCTGACAGTTCCACAAATACTTCTGCAGGGCGGAGCCGCCGAGCTCGAACTTTTTGGCGATGGAGCTGAACATCAGCAGCATCCGCAGGGCCAGAAAGGTAAAAGCAAACATCGGCGTATCTCTTTCGCTGCTGAAAATGGTGTCAAGCTGCTGGCGGAAGGTGCTCATGTCCAAATTTTCAATTGCCTGCAGCAGCTTCCGCTCCATCTCCGGGGTAAAAGCCTGCGTAAGCTCCATCACCCGGCTCCGTTCGCCCTCTCCATCTTTATACACGGTGCTTTGGCTCCAGGACAGCATGCACGAAGCATAACCGTTCTTCAGCCGCTGGAGTCCCTTCACTTCCTCGCCAATCCCCGTCACACATTCCAGCCTCAGGTAACTGGCGATGTTCCTTTTCAGTTCTTCTACGAACCGGTCCGTTCGACCCGCATGCTCCGGCCCCGACTTCATAATAACCAGAAAATACATCATCGCAGAATTGGCGACATCGCTAAATGGATAGATTCCTTTCCACTTAGCAGCCGTCTCCCGGCATAGCATCTGAAAAGCCAAATTGAGCAGATCCCGGCGCTCCTGCCGGTCCGCCATCCGCCCCGCCGGTACTCTCATCTCCACAGCGACAAACTGCAGCTTCAGATCATCTGCCGTGAGCGGGGTTAGCTGGAGCTGCTGCAGCCGTTCCTTGATAGCCGCCAAGCTGTACCACTCGTCTTTGACCATTTGCAGCAAAAAATTCTCCTGCAGCATCCGCAGCTGCTCATTCTTTCGCAGCAGATCCTGCCGTGAGGCCTGCAGGTTTTTTTGCTCCTGTTCAATTTCTTCACCCAGCTTGCCAAGCAGCTCATTCAGTTCTGCGCGGGCTACAGGCTTCAGCAAATAATCCTTCACTCCAAGCTGTATGGCTGATTTCAGATATTCAAAGTCGGAGTATCCCGACAGCACAACCGTCCTCAGCAGCGGATACTTCTTTTTGCAGATGCGGATAAATTCAATGCCGTCCATCTGCGGCATACGGATATCGGAGATGACCAGTTGCGGCAGCGGCCCCTGCTCCAGCAGCTGTAGCGCTTCATTGCCGCTTGAAGCCTCCGAGACAATCCGGAAGCCGGCGGCTTCCCAATCGATTTTGGCTTTGATACTGTTGCGAACCCCCTTCTCATCATCCACCAGCATAATCTCATACATGATAATCACCTCTCTATCAGCGGCAGTCTCAGAGTAATCGTTGTTCCTGTATCTAGCTTCGAATCAAGCACGGCTTCGAACTGTTCACCGTAATACAGGCGGCAGCGGGAGAGCACATTGCGTAGTCCGATGCTGTCCCCTTTATGATTTAAGATTCCCACACTATCCCTCAGCTCCGTATCGGCAAGAATACTGGCGATCAGTTCCGGTGTCATTCCTGAACCGTTATCCTGTATCTGCAAGTGCAGGCGCTCTCCACACACCCTGGAGGTGATCGCCACCTCGGCGATCCCCCCCTTTTCCAGGCTGTACTTCACGGCATTCTCCACCAGCGGCTGCAGAATAAACTTGGCGATCAAGAGCTGATCTGCGGCGGAATCCTGCCGGATCGCCACCATCAGATGATCCTCATGCCGCAGCTTTAGGAGGAACAGATAGTCACGGATATAGCCAAGTTCCTCGCTGACTTGCACCAGATCCGTATCGAGACTCAGCGAATAACGCATCATTTTACCCAGCGCTTCGGTGGCATCCATAACCAGATCCTCTCGTTTCATCGCCGCCAGACCGCTAATAATCTCCAGTGTATTGTTGTAAAAATGTGGATTGATCTGCAGCAGGAGCGCTTTGTATTCGGCATTTTTCCGGCGTAGATTGGTCTCGAATTCCGTCTCGATCAGATACTTCAGCTGATGAGTCATCTGCTCAAATACACCGGCCACATAGTCCACTTCGCTCTGCCGCGATCTAACCTTTGGCATATCCTTCATCGCCAGCTCGAACTGCCCGTTTTTGACATGCCGCATGGCCCGGGCCATGGCACTTAGTGGCTTCGTTATGTCGGTGGAGAGCCACAGCGCGACAATAATCACAAGAATCAGTAGAACAAAGCTGGCAAGGAGCAGTGTTTCTTTGAGCTTTGTGATGGTGGCATACAGCTCCGCCTCCGGCACCTCGCCAACGATCAGCCAGTTCTGTGCAGGCAGCCTGCGGTAAAAGAACAGATAGTCGGTCCCCCCTTGGCGAAGCGGAAAAATGCCGCTGGTCTGACCTCCACTATGTTTCTGCAAAGCAGCAAGTCCGCCGCTAAGCACCTGCTCAGCTCCTGTCAGATCCTGATTGAGTACACTGAGGCCTTCAGCCGTCAGTAAAAAGGCTTTACCGCTTTTGCCGAAACTGATTTTATCCATATCCTGGCGCAGCAGTTCCGTAGGATAATTGATTTTGATCACTCCGACATCCTTAAGGGACTGGAGCTGCACCAAAGGGAGCACAAGGCTATTGATCTCGCGCGAACGCATGCTATCGTCGGCCTGATCCCTGTCCTGGTGAGCCTGTGTCCAGCGCATGTCCTGCTCCTTAAACTGACTGTACCAGCGGCTCTGCAAATAGCTCAGGTCCTGTGTCCATAACCCGCCCTCTCCCTTCGCAAAGGTGGAAATGGAAATCACATTCGAATTATTGATCGCATAGGAGGATAATAGCCCACGCAGCTTTTGCTTAGCCAGATACTGTTCACCCATAGTGCTCTCATCGTTCAGGTCGGCGGTTATCCAATCCTGTGTGATGTCGCTGCTCAGCA
Organism: Paenibacillus sp. LS-5; assembly: GCF_056121505.1. Lineage (NCBI taxonomy): Bacteria > Bacillati > Bacillota > Bacilli > Caryophanales > Paenibacillaceae > Paenibacillus > Paenibacillus sp. LS-5. The sequence goes on from NZ_JBWAVA010000007.1 coordinate 148,571, forward strand.
CCTGGTTGCCCATATCCTCAATTTGCGTCAGCAGCGTACTGACATGGGAGGCAAATTGGTCTATGGTTTGCAGAGTGGAAGTCTGGGTAGATTTTCGGATCTGCTCCGCCGATTCCTTGCTGAGGATAAAGACAACCGCCGTAATCGGAAGGATCAGCAGGATCGAAAAAGCCAACATCAATCTGCTGCGTAACGAGTAGAACATGGCAACCGCGCTCCTTGCTATCATTATGGTCCAAAAATTCAAAATAACCCCACAACGTGGAGCTAAATCTTGAAGCTTCTTTAAGCTGAAAGAAGAAACAGCTTTACCGCCCTTTTTATAAAGGGCGGCTGCCGTTTCTACAGTATTTGGTAATTTTATTATTTTTGCGGCAGATCTGCATACGCCTTGTCAATCTTTTTAATGGCGTCAGCAACGGCTGCATCCACGTTGCGTCCGGCGATGGTCACTTCCTCAATCATCTTGTTTACCGCTTCGGACATTTGCGGGAAGATCGGTGTAATCGGACGCGGTCTGCCGAATTTCTGATTCTGTACGACAAAGATATTCTTCGGATATTGACCTAGCTCAGGGAACTCCTTGGCTACTGAATAGCGGGCCGGAATATCTTTTGTGATAGAGCAATAGGTCTTAGCCCCGTCAGTACCAGTCACCCAGTTTACAAACTGCCAGGCAGCTTCGGCATTTTTACTCTTCGAGGAAATGGCCAGCGACCAGCTCCCGTTCGCGACAGCCTGCTGGGTTTCCTTCGGAAGTGGCGCGATATCATAATCTTCGCCTAATTTGAAATTAGGGAACTTGTCGGCATAATTGCCCAGTGACCAGGAGCCGTCAACCGTCATCGCCAGCTGGTTGTTCGGAAACGGATCTGGCGGATATTCCAGGGACGACACTTTATCTTTATTATACAGGTCGGAGAAGAATTGCAACGCCTTTTTGGTCTCTGGCTTATCCAGGTAGCCTTTGGAGGTTGTTCCATCCGGACTCATGATCTCGCCGCCAAACTGCCAAATAATCGGATATTTAAAGTATGCTGTTGCTCCTGCATTACCGAAGCCTTGCGCCGGATCAATGCCGTACACACCTTTGGCCGGGTCGTTAAGCTTTTTAGCTGCATCCAGCACCTGATCCCAAGTCCAAGGCTCTTCCGGGTTCTTGGAGGGAAGAGGAATTCCCTTCGCTTCAAACATTTTTTTGTTATAGAAAAGAGCAATAGAGGATTCGGTGAGCGGAGCCATGTAAATTTCTTTATTATAGGTGTACGTGGCAATGGTCGATTCCGGAATATCCTCCAGGTTACCGTCCTTCTTGAAATAGGCGGTCAGCGGCTGTAAGGCACCCGCCTGGGCGTAAGAAGCCATATTCGGGCCGTCGATGGCCATAATATCAGGCGGATTGCCCGAAGCAATGGATGTTCTCAGCTTGGTGTCGTAATCGGCATACGGAATCGGACTCATCTCAACCTTGATATTTGGATGCGCTTCATTAAACGAGGCCACCAGCTTGTCATAGGCTGAATTTTCGGAATCATTCCCCGAGTTTCTCCAGAATGTGAGAGACACCTTCTCTTCTTTGGGTGTTGATGAAGCTCCCGCCTCCGGCTGCGCGTTATCCCCTTTGCTTCCACATCCGGCGAGCAGCCCGCATGCCAACATCACGCTTAGTACCACTTTACTCTTACTGTTCAATAATGCCCTCCCCTTTCATCTGCTGTCTGCGCTTACAACTGAATATTATCAAACATGCCCGATGATAAAATTCATTATCCTCTGCACTAAACTTTCAATATGTTCGGTATTTCTATTTAAAGCAATTATAATTTACTAGCATCACCCATTTGATATCCGATGTGTCTCCGTGCACGTGCAGCGGGAACAAATCCCGGACATTCCCACATACCGTCAACATTTCCGATAATCCCGCGCTTAACCTATTCACAGCAATGCCCCCTGCTCCCGGTGATGATTCCGGTGGCAGGGGGCATTGTAATTGCTCTATATTCTGAGCCATAGAACTCCTGTCATTTCTTCAAATGATAAGGCACGGTAGTAATAATTACATCCCGCCGGTACAGCAGATGCGCCCGGAGCAACAAGCTGGACTGGTTATGCAGGATATTGTGCCAGCCTTTCTTCGGAATGAACTGGGGCACGATTACGGTCACCTGATATTTCGATTCGCTCGCCTTGCGCTGGACTGTATCTATGAACTTGGTCAGCGGATGAATGATACTGCGGTATGGCGAATATAGCGTCACCAAGCGGATTTCAGGATGGAATTTTTTCCACTTTTCTTCGAATATCGCATCATCTTCCCGTTCGAACGGCACATGTACCGCAATAATCTGTTCGGCACCAAGCGATTGGGCATACCGGAGCGAATTCTCCACTACATGGGTGATTCCTGCAACCGGCAGGATGATGATATTCCCTTCAATCGCCAGCGGCTCTGCCTCACAGGTAGAGATCCGGAGCTGGTCCGCTACAGCCTCATAATGCTTGTGAATCCGGTAGAACAGCAGAATAATCAGCGGTAAAAAGACCAGAACAGGCCAGACCTGCGTAAATTTGGTCAGGAAGAACATCATTGTAACGATGAAGCTGATCAGTGCACCGGTTGTGTTAATAATGAACTTGGTCATCCAGCCCGGAGGCTTCTGTCTGATCCATTTGACCATCATTCCGCTCTGGGAAAGGGTGAACGGAATGAACACACCCACCGCATACAGCGGAATCAGATGCTCGGTCTGGCCTTCAAAAGCAATGATCAGCAGGATCGACAGCAGTCCCAATATAAGAATACCGTTAGAATAACCCAATCGGTCTCCGCGAACCGTGAACATGCGGGGAATGAACTTATCCTTGGCCAAATTCACTGCGAGCAGCGGAAAGGCGGAATATCCGGTATTGGCCGCCAGAACCAGAATCAGAGCAGTCGTCCCCTGGACAAAGTAGTACATAAAGTTCCGGCCAAAAACCTGTTCAGCAATAATCGAGACTACCGTCGCATCCTCTTGCGGAGTAATTCCGTAGTAATACGCCAAGAATACGATCCCTGTAAATAACACCCCGAGCAGTGTACCCATAGCGGCCAGAGTTTTGGCCGCATTATTTGGTGCAGGCGCCTTGAAGTTAGGAATGGCATTAGAAATGGCCTCCACCCCGGTAAGTGCCGAGCTCCCTGAAGAAAAAGCCTTCAGCAGCAAGAAGAGACTAATCCCGGCAATTGGCGTACCCAGAGGCGTATGCAGATTGGCAGGTACGCTTCCGGTTGCAATATGGAATACGCCCAGACCGATCAGGATAAATAAGGCAAGCACGAATAAATATACCGGATAGGCCAGGAAGGACGCCGATTCGGTAACCCCGCGCAGATTCAGCGTGGTAATCAGCAGTACAAAAACAATGGCAATCACTACATTGTACGGATGAAGGCTGGGGAACGCCGACGTAATCGCATCCGTTCCCGCCGACACGCTTACAGCTACCGTCAATATATAGTCCACAAGGAGCGAGCCGCCGGCCACAAGTCCCGGATACTTCCCGAGATTTTCTTTGGACACTACATAAGCTCCTCCGCCATGGGGATACGCAAATATAATCTGCCTGTAAGATAAAATGAGAGCCAGCAGCAATACGAGAACCCCTGCCGCGATCGGAATGGAATACCAGAATGCCGCAGCACTTAGGGTAACCAGCACCAGCAAAATTTGTTCAGGACCATAGGCAACCGAGGATAAAGCATCTGATGAAAGAATCGCCAGCGCTTTGGTTTTGTTCAGCTTCTGTTCGCCGAGCTGTTCCGATTTCAGCGGCCGCCCAATTAGAAATCTTTTTACCGAAGACATCATCAGCCTCACCCGTCACTTTTTTAAAGTTATATTACCCTTGAACATAAATAATAATCTCAGTTCCTTATTATACACTTTGGTGTCAATGATAAATAAGCCGCTTCAGCAAGTAATATTAACTGAAGCGGCTCATGTATAAGATTATCTTCTATTAAGACTTCCGTATTCCATTACGCTCTAAGTTAGCGCTATTTCTTGGTAGGAACAAGCGAGCGGTACATCAGGAACAAGAAATACGGTGCTCCAATCAGCATAATAATCAGCCCGGACGGAATTTCTGTAGGCGCTATTATCGTTCTCCCAACCGTATCAGCAATGACAAGCAACAGTCCGCCTAGCAGTCCTGACAAAATAATGGAGCGTCTCGTGTGATGCCCGATCATCATCCGGACCGCATGCGGCGCCATGAGTCCCAGAAAACCGATCGTCCCAACACTTGCAACAGCTCCTGCAGCAAGCAAAACACCGATAATCATCGCCCACAACCTCGTTCCGCGAACCGGCAGGCCAAAGCCCGTTGAACTCTCATCACCAAATGCCAGCAGATCAAATTTCCGTCCCAAATAATAAGCAATCGGCACAAGAATAAGCAAAAATGCAAACAGACTATAGAATTGCTCCCAGCTCCGGCCATAGGTTGAACCCGTCAGCCAAATAAACGCTGTACTGTTCCAAAGACTGGCTTTGACAATCATGGCCTGAATGCCTGCCGAGCCGACGGCTGAGATTGCGATTCCAAGCAGGATCAGGACAGAAGGATTCAAGGATTTGTGCCATGCGAGCATAAATACAAGAGCTGCCGCGATAACCCCACCCGCTATGGCGGCAATCGGAAGGGCAAATATCGGGAGCCCCGGCCACACCACCAGCACGGTTAGCGCACCGAACCCGGCACCAGAGGTTACACCGATAATGGATGCATCGGCAAGCGGATTACGCACAGCACTTTGGATCAACACACCGCTGATGGCAAGTAGAATACCGCCGCAAGCGGCCACAAGTGTGCGGGGAAGCCGTAAATGGAGCAGGACGGAATACGATTGATCACTCCCGCCAACCAGACTTTCCAGCAACCCGGAAACTGGGATTCTAGTTCCCCCAAGCGACAAGCTCACAAGGATGGTTACGATGAGCAGCAAGGTCATGAATATGGCAGTCGGGGCAAAACGCATACGCAGTGCGGCCCCTCCTATATTCATTGATGACTGCCCGGCGGCTGGGCCGGATATATTTTTCATCTTGGTGAGCACCAGCCAAATGAGCCACGGCGCGCCAATTATCGCCATCACCGCACCGACAGGCATTTCTCCCAGATTGCTCCGCACCATACGGGCCAGCGTGTCTGCTGTTGTAATGAGCAGGGCTCCCCAGAGTGCGCTAGCAGGAATAAGCAGACGATGCTTGCGGATCCCGCTAAGCCGGACCAAATGGGGAGCGACCAATCCGACGAAGCCAATGGGTCCTACCACGCTGACCACAATCGCGGCCATGAGCACTGATATGCCCAGCCCCACCGCACGGGTTAAGCCTACACGCTGCCCGAGTGAACGGGCGGTAGACTCATCCAGCTCAAGGGCATCGAACTGCCTTGCTGCGAGCACCGAAATGCCGAGCAGCGCAATAACAAATGGCCAGGCATACCGAACCCCGTCCCAGTCCAGCTGAACCAAAGAGCCTGAACCCCACAAAAACAGATTTTGCGTTTTTGTTTGGAAGAAAATATGAAGGGCCGATGTGAACGCTCCGAGCACCATGGATACAATCATGCCTGACAAGGCTAGGCGTACAGGTGTGGCCTTACGGCCGCCACTCAAGACGTAGGCAGCGAGTGCCGCCAGTAATCCTCCTGCTGCCGCAAGCAGTAACGGATATTGTTGCTGCAAAGCTGGAAAAGTAACCAGCCCCAGAACAACCATAAAATAAGCTCCGGCATTGATCCCTAGGGTATCTGAGGAGGCGAGCGGGTTTTTCGTTATGGTCTGAAGCACAGCACCAGCCGCTGCAAGCGCGGCCCCGGCCAGAATGCCAATGACTGTACGCGGCATCCGGATATCCCAGAGCAGATTGTGCTCCATCCGATCCTGGCGGTGCAACAGGCCATTCCATACGGTTGCTGCCGGAAGCTTGGCCTCCCCAAAGCAGAGGCTGAGTATAAATACAACGAAGAGGGCGGCAATGCCGCCCCCAAATATCCCAATCAGCCGCCAGGTCATCCCGGTCGAGGTTCTTTTGCCCGTTGTGTTATTCATCAGGGTGCTCATTTCGTTAATGTATTTACTACTTCATCCACGAGCACTTTGGAGGAGACAGGACCGCCGAATACCCAAGTTGTGCTGGCCAATCCGAAGGTGCGTTTTTCTTTTACAAAATCCAGGCCATTCCAGACTGAATTGTCCTTCAGTTCATTCGAGAAGATATCATCATCCTTCTGGACGATATAGAGCAGATTCGTGTCTTTGACCGCAGGCAAAGCTTCAACGGTAGATGTGCTGAATCCGTAAGCCTCGAATTTATCAGATTTCCAATCGTTCTTCAGGCCAATCCGGTCCAATGTTTGTACTGCTAGGGAGTTGTCTGTAAAAAGACGCATCGTCGCTGCATTCTGATAGCTGTATGCCTGGGTCAGCACATAGTTCAGGCCTTCCTTGCCTGCTGCAGCCAGCTTGGTCTTGGCTTCCGAATAATGTGCATCCAAATCAGCAAGCACCTTCTCACCTTCTGCTGTTTTACCGAGAGCTGCTGCGATGTTTTTGAAGATATCTTCCATCTGCGTATATTGATCGCCCTGCCCTTCAGGCGGATACAGACTAAAAATGAGAGTTGGCGCAATTCCCTTCAATTGTTCATAGATGGCATCGTGGCTATCCGTATTGGCGATAATCAGGTCCGGCTTCAAGGATGCAATCGTCTCCAGATTCGGCTCGGATCGGGTACCTACATCCGTCACACCCGCATCGAGCGGTGCTTCTGAGGTTACATACAATTTATAGTTTTCATTATCTGCATTGCCCGCTGGCTGGACACCGAGCGCAATAACATCTTCCGTGAATGTCCATTCCAGTACTACAACCTTTTGTGCAGGTTTGTCCAGCGTAATCTCGCCTTTGGCATCCTTCACAACAATAGGGCCAGTAACAGCTTCACTTGAAGCATCTGCCGCGGGTGCATCGGTAGCAGCAGCATTTGTTGCGGCAACATTGTTTGCCGTTCCTCCATTTGTTGCTGAGTTATTTGCGTTGTTAGATCCACAGCCTGCTGCAATCAGTACGACAACCATAAGCAGAATTAAGCTCAATAACCTTTTGTTCACTTTGCAAATCCCCCTGTATGTATAATCTACTTCCTTGATAATCGTTATCGCTTGGTTGATAATGATTATCATTTTTAATCATATTAGCTATATTATATGGGATTTCTTTGAAAGTCAAAGTTAAAATTTAATATGAAATAAAAAAACACTTTGTCCCTATCCGCATATGGACCCTCTAGCTGCTAGAGCAGTACAGTTAATCTGTACAGAAAAGAGCAGGAATCAGGCATAGAGGTTGCTTCCATAGACATTAGCCCGGAGAGTCTGGCCGCCTCTTCGCGGCGCAATCAGCAGATCCACTCCAAACAACCATACCGGTGAAACTTTTTTGTGAAAATGTTTATTTCCAGGGGGACTTGTGTAAAAATTTATATAAATTTTTACACAAAATGGAGGCGTATATATAAGTGGCTACAGAATTAACGTTGCCTTAGAATTTCAAAGTTCATCAACAATAACGTACCTAAGATACAACCAAACCTATAGGGGAGGGACCTAGATGAGCCCCAATAAACAAGCTAATAACTCTGATGAATATACTACAATCATCCATATGGAATGTCTTCATCATGTTCCTCACAGCAATTGGGCGTATCTTTATGATAAAGATACCTTTCACTTACGCGTAAGAACTAAGAAGCAGGACGTGGATCATGTCTTTGCTCTGACAGGGGATAAATATGACTGGGAAACCTATCATCACGAACACGAAATGCAAAAGGTGGCGACCGACCGTTTCTTCGATTATTGGCAGACGGCTGTACGGCCGGAGCACCGCCGTTTCTCTTACGCCTTTCGCTTTCATTCTGGAGAAGATACCGTATGGATGACCGAAAAAGGAATTTTCACAGAAGAACCTGAAGCTCCAAACGGCTTTTATGACCGGCCCTATATTCATAAGATCGACTTATTTGAAGCACCGGAATGGGCAAAGTCGGCGGTATTTTATCAGATCATGCCTGACCGTTTTGCGAACGGTGATTCCGGCAATGACCCGGAAGACCTATCACCTTGGGGAGATACACCCACTGTAGAGAGCTTTTTTGGCGGTGATCTTCAAGGTATTATAGAGCGTCTGGATTATTTGGAGGATCTGGGGATTAACGCAATTTATCTGACCCCAATCTTTGAAGCTCCAACCTACCATAAATATGATACAACGGACTATAAAAAAGTTGACCCGCATTTTGGCGATTTGAAGCTCCTGCAGGAACTGGTGAAGGAAGCCCATGCGAGGGGAATACGCATTGTACTGGATGCGGTCTTTAACCATATCAGCGCCAATTCTCCGCAATTCAAAGATGTGATTGAGCATGGAGAAAGCTCCAGATATGTGAATTGGTTTCATATCAACGAGTTTCCGGTCCAGGTCAAAGAAGGAAAACCTAATTACGATGCCTTTGGTTTCTTTGCACAAATGCCTAAACTGAATACGGCCAATCCGGAAACCCGCGAGTATCTGCTGGATATTGCTGAATATTGGCTCAAGGAAGCAGGTATTGACGGCTGGCGACTCGATGTGGCTAATGAAATTGATCATGCCTTCTGGAAGGAGTTCCGCAGCCGGATCAAAGCCATCAACCCGGAAGCTTATATAATTGGTGAGATCTGGAATGAATCTATGCGCTGGCTGGAAGGTGATCAATTTGATTCCGTAATGAACTATCCGTTATCGGAACGGTTAATTGAATTTTTGCAGACTGCGGAGATGGATGCCAGTACCTTCGCAGCACATATCGGCGGTCTCCTGATGCGGTATCCGCAGCAAGCTAATGAGGTCCTGTTCAACCTGATGGCAAGCCATGATACCCCGCGTGTACTCACCCAGCTTGGTGGCGATACACGAAAGCTGAAGCTGGCTATCGCCTTCCTGCTTACCTTTACGGGAACTCCTTGCATTTTTTATGGCGATGAAATCGGATTGGAAGGCGGAGATGATCCGGATTGCCGGAAATGTATGATCTGGGAGGAAGATAAACAGGATCTGGATCTTCATCAAAGCTATAAGCAACTGATTGAACTGCGCAAAAAATATCCTGTTCTTCAGACCGGGCAGTTTCGCTTTCTAAAGAGCACTGAGCACGAACGCTCCCTGATCTATGAACGTTATGATGAGCATAGCCACTTTACCATTTGGATGAATCCTTCAGATGAGCTGGTAACGCTGTCCCAGGTGCTTGAGGGCAATTGGAAAAATGCATTCACCGGAGAAGCAGCCGTAGTGGAAGAAGGTCAGATAAAGATTCATCTGAATCCGTATCAATATACAATTCTGGTTAGAGCATAAATGATATTCGTAAGGAAGCTGCCTTGACTCGTCTTGAGAGTTATCTCAGCTTCTTTTTTTACACAAAAAGTCCTGATGATCAAGTAGTTTGATCATCAGGACTCACAGGAATTATTTATTTGTTAAACCCCGCTGCCGCATCCCCTCAAACAGCAGGATCGTCGCGGCCATCGCCGCATTGAGCGATTCGGCCCGGCCGGCCATCGGTATGATGATGCTTTTGTCAACGAGGGCTGCCGTCTGTGGGGAGATGCCCTGACCTTCGCTGCCGATCAGCAGCCACTGACTTCCGTGAAAATCATGGGTGTAGCAGGAATCCGTTCCCGTCAGCGAGGTGCTGACCAGCAGCGACCCGCGGTCACGGGCCTGCGGCAGAATGGCGCTTAGGTCCCCCTCCACAACCGGGAGATGGAACATTGAGCCCATGGTGGAACGGATGGTCTTCGGATTGTACAGATCGGCACACCCTTTGCCGAGGATCACGCCGTCGGCACCTGCGGCATCGGTACTGCGGATGATCGTCCCCACGTTGCCGGGGTCCTGAACCCCGTCCAGCACCATAACCCAGCTGTCCTGCTTCGCGAGGATGATATCTAGTCCCTGCTGTTCTTTCCGCACAATGGCAAACACCGGCTGCGGTGTCCCGGTGCTGCTGCACTTGGCGATAACCGCTGCCGATACGCCAATCACCTCCATACCCTGCACCGACTGGAGCAAGGGCTTCAGCTCGGCAGGCATGCCTTTATCCAGGTCAAAGGCCAGGCATTCCACATCAGCTTCAGCAAGCAGCGCCTCCTGCACCAAATGGATGCCTTCTACAATAAATTTACCGGCTCTGTCACGGTGCTTCTTCTCCTGAAGACCAGCCCATTCCTTCACCCGTGTATTTTGGGGGGACATAATTTCCATGGGGTCCTACCTTTCTATTCCTTGTTGCGACTATTGATATGCCATTTCCATTTTCGTCAGATTGTCCTTCCGGCCAACGATAACAAGTACGTCACCTTCGACCAGCCGATCCTCAGCTCTGGGGGAAATGTTCATCTCCTCGCCCCTTCGGATGGCCATAACGTTGCAGCCGTATTTGGCCCGGATGTTCAGCTCTTGCAGGTTCTTGCCGAGCATCGGTCCGGAGACCTTCATGTCGAGAATACTGTAATCGGGTGACAGCTCGATGTAGTCAAGAATATTGGGGGAAGCCAAATGATGCGCTACCCTCATGCCCATATCGCGTTCAGGATAGATCACTTTATCTGCGCCAATCTTGCTGAGCACTTTGCCGTGCAGCTCACTTTTGGCCTTGACCAGAATCGCCGGAACGCCAAGGTCCTTCAGGATTAACGTCGTCAGAATACTAGCCTGAATATTTTCTCCAATCGCCACTACCACCACATCGAAATTGCGGATGCCCAGTGCGCGCAGTGCCTCTTCATCTGTGGAATCCGCAGATACCGCATGAGTTACAATGCTGGAGATTTCTTGTGTGCGCTGCTCGTCGGCATCGATCGCCAGCACATCGAATCCCATGCCGCTGAGCGCCTTGGCGACACTTGAGCCGAAACGTCCCATGCCGATTACGGCATATTGTTTTTTTGCAGCCATTTCTGTACCTCCCGTAGCAATTTGCATCTCACACAGTATAGCATAAGGAGCCCCAAACTTGAATTTTCACCGCACATTCAGGGCATCTTATAACGAGGCCGTACAAGCTGAACTTTGGAATACCCACAAAACTTAAGGAGGCTCTCTATGCCGGTTACCATTGATTTGCGACAGGCGATTATCCATAAAGTGCACGGACAGTCTGAAGCCGACCTTCGGCAGATGATTGAAGGCTCTGTGGACGGGCCGGAAACGGCGTTACCCGGACTGGGTGCTGTATTCGAAATGATGTGGAAAGACCTGGACCATGCCAAACAGGATGCTCTAGTCTCGATGCTGCACAATCATTTGGAGAAGATCACCCCAGGATCCATCACCTCCTAGCAGGAATGCTAGTTCAACAAAAAACCTCCGCGTTCCACATTGCAGCTGCACATGTGGAGGCGGAGGTTTTTTGACAAAGAGCATCTCTTTGGTGCTATGTGTAGCCCCATAGTTGCCTCGTCGTTATTCCAGATCAGCGCTACTCGGTCTTAACTTGCTGCACAGGTCGATCAATCAAGGAGCCGTCTCCAGGAACTTCGCGGTCGGGTTCTTCTCCATGGCTGTACGCATCGCGTATTCGTTCTCGAAGAGCACAACATAGTTGCCTTTTTTGTCGGTGACCAGCGTGGAGTTGATGCGGAACTTGCTTGCATCCGGCTTATTCTCATCTACAATCCAGCGCGCGAACTGATAGCTCATCCGCTGCAGCTGAACGTCTACGCCATACTCGCCTTTCATGCGGTATTCGAACACCTCGAATTGCAGCTGCCCGACAACTCCCAGCAGAATATCGTCAAAGTTGACCGTGCGGAACACCTGGATCATGCCCTCCTCGGTCAGCTGGTCGATTCCCTTCTGGAACTGTTTCGATTTCAGTGCGTTCTTGATGCTTACTTTAGAGAAAATCTCCGGCGAGAACGTCGGCAGCTCGTCAAATTCAATATCTCCGGCCTGGCTAAGCGTATCTCCAATGCGGAAGATTCCGGGATCGAACAGCCCGATAATATCCCCCGGAAAAGCCTCCTCGACAATATCGCGGTCCTGCGCCAGGAACTGCTGCGGCTGGGACAGCTTAATGTCCTTGCCCGCACGAACATGCTTGACACTCATCCCGCGCTCGAACTTGCCGGATACGATCCGCAGGAAGGCGATCCGGTCACGGTGGGCCGGGTTCATGTTCGCCTGGATTTTGAAGACATAGCCGGTGAATTTCTCGTTCGTCGGCTCTATGGAACCCACAGTACTGCGGCGCGGCTCCGGTTTCGGTGCCAGCTCCAGGAAGTTGTCCAGGAAGGTCTGCACGCCGAAATTATTAATCGCACTGCCGAAGAATACCGGTGTTAGCTCACCGCGTAGTACTTTTTCATAATCAAAAGGATCCCCCGCCACATCAAGCAGCTCCAAATCCTGGCACAGCTGGTCATGCAGGTAATCACCGGCCATCTCGCGGATGATCGGATCCTGGTAGCTATCCACCTTTTGCACTTTGATTACAGAATGATCGTCGCCCTGAAACAGCTCCACCTGATTCTTCATCCGGTCATATACGCCGCAGAGCTCACGCCCTCCGCCAATCGGCCAGTTCATCGGTACGGAGCGGATGCCCAGCACATTCTCCAGCTCTTCCATCAGCTCGAACGGACTTTGGCCTTCACGGTCCAGCTTGTTGATGAACGTAAAGATCGGAATGCCCCGTTTGGCGCAGACCTGGAACAGCTTGATTGTCTGTGCTTCCACACCCTTAGCTACGTCAATCAACATGACTGCACTATCCGCAGCCGTCAAGGTACGGTAGGTGTCCTCACTGAAATCCTGGTGACCCGGGGTATCCAGAATATTCACCCGGTGGTCCAGATAGTCGAATTGCATCACGGACGAGGTTACAGAGATCCCGCGCTGCTTCTCAATTTCCATCCAGTCACTGGTCGCATGTTTGCTTGCTTTACGGGCCTTAACCGAACCCGCCAATCGGATCGCGCCGCCGAACAGCAGCAGCTTCTCCGTTAATGTTGTTTTCCCCGCATCCGGGTGGGAAATGATCGCAAATGTTCTGCGTTTGTCCACTTCCTTTTGCAGCTTCTGATCCGGTGCCATATGGTTTGCACTTATCCCTTCATATATAAATTCATGCTTCTGCTTCAATTACCGGGTACCCATCAAATCGGTGCTCTGCTCATTTGTACAAACCCCTTTGTTGGTGAATTTGCCGTTGCCACAGTACCGTTACCGTTACATTTCCGCTTCTGGTGAAAGCATCCTTTTCAGTATAACAAAATCCGGTGAAGATTATCTACATAAAAGCGGCGGATGGCAAAGATGTTGGTAAATTATCTGGGGAATAGTTAACCTGCATGAAGTGGAGACAACGCAAAAGAATCGCCCTACAGCCATCAAAGGCGACTGCAAGGGCGATTCTCTTCACACCACATATCAATTACGCGATGAACTAGCTGTTAGCCTGCCACACCACGTTGTCTTCATCCTGTCCGTTAACCGGCCACCAGTGGAAGCCTTCACGGGCCAGCAGCTGATCGGCTTCGACCGGACCCCAGGAGCCTGCCGGATAGGACGCCAGATCACCTGTGCCTTCCTTCCAAGCCTTTGCAATGCGGTCCACGAAGGACCAAGCCGACGAGACTTCATCCCAGCGGGTGAAGTAGGTTGAATCGCCGCGAGCGGCATCATGCAGCAGACGCTCGTAAGCCTCAGGTGAGTTGATCCCAACCATGCAGCTCTGGCAGAAGTCCATAGCGAGCGGCTGAATCTCCGATTCCGAGCCCGGCTTCTTGGCATTGATCTTCACGTAGATGCCTTCCATCGGATTGACGCGGATGACGAGCAGGTTCGGCTCGAGTTTATGCTTTTGACCCAAATACACGTTGGTCGGCATACCCTTGAACTCCACCACTACTTCCGTTGTTTTCACAGGCAGGCGTTTGCCCGTACGGATATAGAACGGTACCCCTGCCCAGCGGAAATTGTCTACAAAAATGCGGGCCGCAAAATAAGTCTCCGTGTTCGACTCCGGATCTACCTTATCTTCCTGGCGATAAGCCGGAAGGGTCTTGCCTTTGTAGAGTCCTTGCGTATACTGTCCACGCACCACATTCTCATGAACTTCCTCTGAGGAAGCGTAAGGCCGCAGCGAGCGCAGTACTTTAACCTTCTCATCACGGATATCTTCAGCCAAGAGACGGCTTGGCGGTTCCATTGCAATCATCGTCAGCAACTGCAGAATATGATTCTGGCCCATATCACGCAGCGCACCGGCATGATCATAGTATCCGCCGCGTTCTTCTACCCCAACGGTTTCACCAAGCGTAATCTGAATATTGGCAATGTGCTTGTTGTTCCAGAGCGGCTCGAAGAAGGCATTGGCAAAACGGATCACTTCAATGTTCTGCACCATTTCCTTGCCCAGGTAATGATCGATACGGTAGATCTCTTCTTCCTTGAACACCTGGCGGATCTGCTCGTTCAGCTGTTCTGCGGATTCCAGATTGTAGCCGAACGGCTTCTCGATCACGAGACGGTTCCAGCCCCGTGTCTGCAGCATGCCGCCAGCCTTAAGGTTGAACGAGACACTGCCGAACAGCTCGGGAGCGAGGGCGAGATAGAACATACGGTTGCCTGGAATGTGGAACTTCTCTTCCAATGCTTCGGTCTGCGCATTCAGCTCACGGAAGCCGTCAATATTATTGATGTCCAAAGACTTGTATTCAAAATGCTGTACGAATTCATTCCATTCGGCTGCATCTCCAGCCTGGTAGCGGCAGAATTCATGAATGGATTCCTTCACATCTTCACGGAATTCCTCTTGGGTACGGGGACGCCGAGCCACGCCAATGACCGCGAAATCATGGGTCAGCTTGCCTTCACGGTACAAACTGTAAATCGCCGGGAAAAGCTTGCGGCGGGCTAGATCTCCGGTTGCCCCAAAGATAAAGAATACAGCACCGGGTGTATGCAGTGCATCAAGGGTTTGATTTTCAGCCATGGCTCCTCATCTCTCTGTATGTAATATAGTTGACAATCATTCTCAGCGCCGGATAGTTCATAGAATACATCGACGGCGTGATGTCATTTTATCATATCCGCCGGAAGTATGCTATCACATTCCTGACAGTTTTTCTCGGGATTTCGCAAATTTCCATTACTCTTTCTTATCTGTTTATGCACTACTGCTTATAGGATAGCACAGTCCAGCATTCACAAACCTATTATACCGTTATGCCAAAAGCTCCGCAAACACGGAGCCCACATGCGGAAGTTCTGGACGTCAGCCTTCCCGTATAACAAAAAGCCGCCACAGGATATAAGGTCCGGGCAACGGCTATTCAGGATATATTGTGTAGCATGGAGTATAGAAATCCCCTGCTCAGTATTCAATAGTAATTAAAGGCATTCCAAGCGTTACCCGGTTAGTATGATTGTTGCCGTTCTTATGGACGGCCAACTGCAGCGCAATCGAATGACTGCCGCTAGTGACCGTTCGCTTCAGGCCGGGAACACTGTAAGTACGGCTGTATGTAGTGACGTCTTCGTAGCTTTCTTCCGGATTCATTCCGGGGAGCTGTTCTTCGATGGATTGTTCTATTGAAAATAATGCGGCTTCCGGCCCGCTCTGATCCCTCGCGGTACCTTGCAGCGAGGCATTCCACTCGGCCGTTATGCCCACCTGGAGCAGCTTCTGCCCAGCCGCTTCCGCAGCGGCCGGGAGCTCCGGCGTATCCAGCAGATCCGCCGTCTCGAAGGTCACGATCACATAGCTGCGTCCGCCTCCCAGCTCACTCCAGAAGAGTGAGACATTCACTCCGGCCAACTCCGCAGCCGCGCGGGAGGTCATATGCCCGTCTTCGTCAGACCGGCTGACCACTCCAAGCCCAAGCTTCACTGCCAGGTTCTGCGCAGCTTCATCAGCAAGTACGCCGGATGTGTCGCTGCTATATTCGCCTTGCCACTTCAAGACAAACCGGAGCGGTGAATCCGGCAACGTAACTGCAGTGCCAAGGCTAGCCATACGCTCGATGGAATCCGCAAGACTGCCAGTACCCGAGTCTGCCGCAGTTTGAGATGAAACCCTGGTTGGGACGAAGGAAACGTCCTTTTGTGAAGGTGCATGTATAGCTGCTGAGGAAGTAGACTGATAGGATGACACAGTGTCTTCAGCCGAAGTTACGACCTCAGCCGAGATTGCATCTACGGTAGCGTCAGCACTGCGGAATCCAGCCATAAGACCTGCCGCCACACATAACCCGATCATCAGCAGTATCCCTTTGCCTGCACCTCTGCCTGTTCCTCTGTTCCTCATCATCAATCTCCCTCTCTATCCGGTCTAGTAATCTACTAAACAGGATATCCAGGAAAAGAGATTCTATACCTGCGGTTATTCCGCAAGTCCGTTCTTATAAGCATAAATGGCCGCTTGGGTACGGTCCTCCACACCCAGTTTGGCAAGAATATTCGTCACATGAAATTTCACAGTCTTAATCCCAATAATAAGCTGATCCGCGATATCCTGGTTGGATTTGCCCTGAGCCAGCAGCTTCAGCACTTCCATCTCGCGTTCCGTAAGTTCCTTATAGGCCGGGGCTTCTCCGCCTTTGGCATTGGACCGGAACCGGTTCATCATCTTGGAGGCAACCTGCGACTCCAGTACCGATTGGCCCCTTGCAGCAGCGCGGATGGCATCGGCCACTTCGCTGGCCCGGGAGGTTTTGAGCAGATAGCTGAATGCACCGGCTTCAATTACCGGATACATTTTCTCATCATCCAGATAGCTAGTAAGCACAATTACTTTACAATCCGGGTACAGCTTCAGAAGCTGTCTCGTTGTTTCAATCCCATCCATGCCATCCATAACCAGATCCATCAGGACCACATCCGGATTGTATTCCTGGGCCAGCCGTATGCCTTCTTCCCCACTTCCTGCCTCACCTACCACTTCGATCCCATCCTCGGTGCCAAGCACCGCAGCAAGTCCAATCCGGACCATTTCGTGATCGTCCACAAGCAGTACTTTGATCGCTTCCGCTTCCTCCATCTCCATGGTAGCCTTGCCTCCTATTCATTGACTAATGGTACGGTAATCTCTATCCGCATGCCTTTGCCCGGTGCGGTAATGAACTGGATCGAGCCTCCGGTCTCAATAATCCGCTCCTGCATGTTCGACAACCCGTAGGATGTCTGCTTGCTCTCATCCATCTCGAACCCGATCCCGTCGTCGCGCAGGGTCAGCCGGACGGTATCGCCCCGGCGGTGAAGCCGAATCTCCATCTTCTCCGCCTTGGCATGGCGCAAGGTATTGGATATAGCTTCTTGCACGATGCGGAACAAGTGATTCTCAATGCCCTTCATCAGCTGCACATCCGGATCCATCTCGAACACAATATTGATCGGAACCTTGATCTCCAGCTCCTTGATCAGCTCCTGCAGCCCCTGCCGCAGCCCTTTGCCCTCCAGATAGACCGGGCGCAAATGCAGCAGGAGTGCCCTCATCTCAGACTGGGCGACAGCAGACATTTCTTCTATCAGCGCAATTTGCCGCTGCGCTTTGTCAAAGTCCTTCTCCAGCGTCCGCCCTACTGCCGTTGCTGTCATGGAGATCGCGAACAGCTGCTGCGATACGGCATCATGCAGTTCCCGCGCCAGCCGCTGCCGTTCTTCCATAATCGCTGTGACGCGGGCCTGCTCGGCCAGCTTGGCGTTGTTCGTTGAGAGCCGCTGTAGCGTATTCACCTGATTCTCCCATTTGCCGCTGATCCGGCTAAGCTGCTCACTGAGCCGGCCCAGCTCATCATTACCCAGCTCCGGCATCGCCGGAGTGAGATTGCCTTTCTCCCAAGCTACGAGTGTAGCCCGCAGGAGCTCCAGCTTGCGCTTGGTCCGGAATCCCTGGTAGAAGCCGAAGACGATACCGAATACCACCGGCAGCAGAATCAGCGATACCGCTGTCCTCACACCGATTTCCCAATCCTCGAACGGCTGTAGATATCCATATGTATACATGATGTAGAGGATCACGAGCAGCATGACCAATGAGAAAAGAGCCCCCTCACCCATGCTGCGCGTAACCATATTGCTGCTTTTTTTGCCCATGCCGGGAAGCCCTCCTTCATGGTTCTGTGTCAGACTACTCAATCTGCCCGCACATCCAGGTCACCCATAATATAAGAAATATTAAACTTCACTTTCTGCTCACAGCTGTCGTAGTTAGCCGACTTCCAGTTCAACCGGTTCAACATGCCCGTATCGCGGTGGCTGCCGAATTCAATCGAACCAAACAGCACGAATGCCTCGATCTCCACCCCATAATTCTCGGACAGATGAATATCCGTATCCCCAAAAATCCCCTGGAACAGCATCACCGTCTCCCGGTCCTCCGCCATCGCCAGCGACAGATCAATATCAACCTCACCCAGCACATGCCAGGCACTTAGGCTGCGCATCACCCATGGTGACAGATCCCAGTCAAATCTGGAGGAGAAGCTTTGCTTCTGCATAAACCCGCCCCTGCGCTGCATCCGTCTGGATTTGACAAAAAACATCCCCAGGGAGATCAGGCAAATCCCCAGTACCAGCAGCAGGTGATCCAATAGCAGCAGTACTGCACCAACCCCGAGCAGCTTATAGCCCTGCTTGACGTTGCCCGACGTTGTCCGGTAGATTCCGAGCAGCAGGAACAGAAGCGCGACAATGGAAAAAAATCCGAGCCATCTGCCAAATATCATCAAGCAGCCGACGCCGATCAGTCCTATGGCAATCATACGGTTCCGTTTATCCATTTCGCACCTCCTATAAGTTTTGCGGAGCAATACTGACTTTGTAAGCATAAGCCTTAAGTTTCCTGCATCCCGCTACAAAAGCCATACCGGTATGGAAGATCCATACCGTATGGCTTTACCTTGATCAGCATATCATATTCGCCTGTAATTATGGAACAGGCTTTATTCTTCTTTTTTATCCAAAGAAGGGGATGATGGAGGGGTGTTCAGCTTGCTCTTGAGTGCGGCGAGCTGTTCTTCCACCTTCAGCTGTTTTTCGGCATCAACCGGTTTGCTGTATGCTGTTGCCGAAGGGCTGTAAGGTGCACGCATCACATCTGCTTCCGCTTCAAGCTGCATGATTTTTTCTTCCATCCGGTGGAAGCCGAGGGATGCACTTCCGCTCTCGATGGCATGAACACTGCTGATTTGCGACATCTGCTTCTTGGCCTTGGCCATTTGGGCACGGGAGACCAGTTCATTGCGTTTGTTGCGCAGCTTGTAGAATTCATCCTTCATGTCATGCAGCTGCTGTACCAGTTCCTTAGCCTGCACTTCAGCCTGAGCGTGAAGCTCGCTGTACTCGGCTTGCTTCTGGTCGAAGTAGATTTTTTCTTCCAGCAGCTTACGGGTAACTTCCTCCTGGCCATTCTTCAGTGCCAGTTCAGCCTGGGCTGCACGTTGTCCGGATACCTTTGCGGCTTCCTCAACACGCTGCTTCATGCGGCGCTCATTAGCCATTTGCTTCGCTACAGTTACCTCAGCTTCGTGAATTTCAGCCTCCATATCGCGCAGATATTGGTTCAGCATTACGATTGGGTCCTCTACCTTATCCAGCAAGTCATTTACCGACGCTTTTGTCATATCTTTAATCCGTTGAAATACTCCCATAATTTACACTTCTCCCTTCTCGTATTTAGCAAGTTTTTGTTTGAGCTCTTCGACTTCTTTTTGCAGAGCTTTCTTCTCAATATCTTTCATCATGGCATCAATACCAGAGTCTTGTGCAGAATAGGCACCCGCTTTATCATAACCGGGGTTGTAACCCGGCTGGCTGCCGTAAGGGCCGTATCCACCCTGTCCGTGAGGACCCTGAGGTCCGCGTCCATGTTCAGGTCTTCCTGAGTAAGGACCGCCATAAGGGCCACCCGGTGCGCCGGGTCCAGGACCGAAAGGATTATACTGGGTCGGCTCTTTGGGTATAATAAGCGCTGCGACAAAATAAGCAAGAATAGTTGCTCCGCCGGTAAAAGGAATACTGACCACCAGCAAAATCCGGAACAGGGTGGAGTCGATGCCGAGCGTCTCGGACAATCCACCTGCCAGCCCTGTCATCACCTTGTCACGGGTTGAACGATACAATCGCGTCATAGAACTACTCCTTTCCATCATTGTTCAGTTTCTCCTTCAGGCGGGCCATCTCTCTTTCGAGTACAGTCGCCACGGTTTCTCCAGCCTGAATGGCGTATTCCTGACCCATGCGGCGCAGATCGCGCAGACTCTTCGCTTCCAGCTCCCAATCGCTCATCCGGTCTTCCAGCCGGCCGAACATCTTGGGAACGTCACTGCCATTGCCAAAAGCTGTAGCTCTCTGGTTCATGCGCTGCTGTAACCGCAGCGACTCCATCCGTGCTGCATAATACTGGCGTTTGCTGTATACCGTCTGGTACTCCATTTTCAGCTCGTTCAGCTGACCTTCAAGCTCAAAGAGTGATTGTTGGCTCTGCTCCAGCAGACCGCTGTACTGCTCCAGCTTTTCCTCGTGAATGATCTTCTCTTGCAGTGCCAGCTTAGCCAGGTTATCCTCGCCAGCCTTGAGTGCAAGCAAAGCCTGCTCTTCACGTTTGTTCCTCATAGCCGTCGCCTGATTCACCTGCTGCTGCAGCTGCTTCGTATGGGCTGCGTATTGCTGGTACAGCCTCTCGGCTTCGGCGATTTCCTCACGTGTTGAATGTAGAAATTGATCGATCAGCTTCACCGGATCCTGGCTCTGTTCCAGTCGTTCATTCAAGTTAGCTACGGTAATATCCCTCATGCGGCGAAAAACACTCATGATTCTTGGCTCCCTCCCTGCTTCTTATTAAGTAACCCTGGAATGCTTAATATGTTCCGTTTCTTCTACCTTTCAGTACCGAGATACCCCATACCACCAGCGCGATACCGAGTAGTGGTCCGATGATCCAGGAAAGCTTGGCGATCAGGGACATGACACCGATGAACAGTACCACCCAGCCGATAACCTTGCGTCCGCTTTTAATTCCATAGTATCCGAGAACAACCAGCAATACCGGGAACAGAAGTCTGAACATTCCGTGGATCAGTGGAAGGGCAATCCCCATCAGCATAATCGCTCCAAGCACGATCAGGACAATCGCAAGTCCGTTACCTTGTCTTCTTTGCATTTTTTCTCACCGCCTTTCGTTAACCTTGAACCTTATAGCCTTATTCTAGGGCAAACCGCAGACTTTCAAAACAGACCGTGGACGGTTTTATGTACTGGACCTTAGTCGGGGAGGCTATGCGACTGCAGGATGTCTGGACGGAAGGTAAGTACTCCTGGTGCGGTTGTGGAAAGACTGCAGCAAACGGACTAGCATGAAGCTTCCTTTAAACAAAACGGATTCAGCGTTCTTAGCGAGAGGCAGCGTTCTTCCATAAACAAGCGACATTCGTCCATACGGACTCTGCTTTTCTCCATAGATTTAGATACAGAACCGGCTTATACTGAGGCTGACTCTCCACTGTCCGTGTGCAGCAATGGCGGCTTATGACGGACAGTGGGCATGCTACATTATGATTCAATTAGTTTCGTAGTATGATCTGTATTCCAAGCGTTCCTGCATCCGCCACTCTAAATCTGCAGACATCCCAGGAGGTTGTTACCTTGTCCATTATTTACGATGCCGAGCATCAAATCTTTCATCTGCAAACTGCAAATACCAGCTATGTCTTCGGTCTTGCCCGCAGCTCCTATCCGGTGCATCTGCACTGGGGCCGGAAAATCCGCGGCGCTGCTATATCTGATCTCTATAGCCCCGAGCTCATGGGCTTCAGCAGCACGGTTGATCCCAAGGATAATGCTTTCTCTCTGGACATGCTCCCCCAGGAATACCCCGGCTATGGCTCGGGGGACTTCCGGGAGCCTGCCTATGAGGCGGAGCTACTGAGCGGCACTTCTGTAACGGAGCTTACTTATGTATCCCACAGCATTCTCAATGGTAAACCGGCACTGGTGGGACTGCCAGCTGTATATGCTGAAAGCGGCGATGAAGCAGAAACGCTGCAGCTTGTACTGGAGGATACCACAACAGGCCTGCGAGCTGTGCTGTCTTATACTATAATGAAGGGCTTCGATGCCATTATCCGCTCTGCACAGCTAACAAATATCGGCAGCGGACCTCTGAAGCTGAACCGTGCTTTATCGGCAGCGCTCGATTTTCCGAATGACAATTACGAGCTAATCCAGCTGTCCGGGTCCTGGGCCCGCGAACGCCACCTCGTTCGTTCTCCTCTGCACAATGGACGACAGGGCATTGACAGCAAACGTGGCGCCAGTAGCCATCAGCAAAATCCGTTCCTGGCCCTCCTGTCTCCTCAGACTGTGGAAGACAGCGGAGAGGCTTATGGTTTCAGCCTGGTCTACAGCGGCAGCTTCAGTGCTAATGCCGATGTGGATCAATACGGAACTACACGCGTAACGCTGGGCATCAACCCATTCGGCTTCCGCTGGCTGCTCGCTCCCGGCGAGAGCTTCCAGACGCCCGAAGCGGTGCTCGTCTATTCCGACCAGGGCATCGGCGGGATGTCCCGGACCTACCACAAGCTGTACCGGACCCGCCTGGCGCGGGGGTTATACCGCGACGAGCCCCGTCCGGTGCTGATCAACAACTGGGAAGCCACCTACTTCGACTTCGATGCCGACAAAATCGAAGATATCGCCCGTGCCGGCAAGGCGCTGGGGATCGAGCTGTTCGTGCTGGATGACGGCTGGTTCGGCCGCCGCGATGACGATACAACTTCGCTGGGCGACTGGTTCGTGGATACCCGCAAGCTGCCGCAGGGTCTGCCCGATCTGGTGGAGCGGGTCCGGAGTCTCGGGATGCAGTTCGGCCTCTGGTTCGAGCCGGAGATGGTATCACCGGAGAGCGAACTGTACCGTGCTCACCCGGACTGGTGCCTGCATGTGCAAGGCCGCAGACGCAGTCAGGCCCGCAATCAGCTGATTCTGGATCTGTCGCGCCAGGAGGTATGTGATTATATTATCGAGTCGGTCAGCAGTGTGCTGGCATCGGCCCCGATCACCTATGTCAAATGGGATATGAACCGGCATATGACCGAGATCGGCTCCGCTAGCCTGCCGCCTGAGCGTCAGGGAGAAACGGCTCACCGCTATATGCTGGGTCTGTACCGGGTAATGGAAGAGATCACCTCCAAATTCCCGCATGTGCTGTTCGAAAGCTGTTCCGGCGGCGGCGGCAGATTTGATCCGGGCATTCTTCATTACATGCCACAGACCTGGACCAGCGATGATACAGATGCTGTTGAACGTCTCAAGATTCAGTACGGTACCAGCATCGTCTACCCTGCAAGCAGCATGGGCTCCCATATCTCGGCTGTGCCGAACCATCAGGTGCACCGCAACACCTCGCTCTCGATGCGTGGCGACGTGGCCATGTCCGGCAACTTCGGGTATGAGCTGGACCTGACCCGCTTCACACCCGAGGAGCAGGCAGAAGCGGCTGCTCAGGTAGCCTTCTACAAAGAAATCCGTTCTCTCGTTCAGCAGGGCGATATGTACCGGCTACTATCGCCGTTTGAAGGCAATGAAACGGCCTGGATGTTCGTAAATGAAGGCCGGACTGAGGCACTGGCGGGATACTTCCGCGTACTGGCCAGTCCGAACACGAACCGCCCGCGTCTCCGTCTTCAGGGGCTGGACCCGGAGAAGGACTACGTCCTCAAGGAAACCGGAACGGTGTATGGCGGGGACCGGCTAATGTACGCCGGTCTGCTCCTGCCGGAGCTGCACGGGGACTTTCAGAGCAAGCTGTTCCACTTTGTTGCTGTAGAACAATAGAAAGTATAGATAGATATCCCCTTAATAAACAAACATCCCTCGCCCCAGGAAGTCCTGGAGGTGAGGGATGTTTGTTTTTATGCGACAACAACTTAAGCACAAGGTATTTAATACAAGGTATAACGTAAAGTCTTTAACGTAACATTTTCAGTCTAACTTTTTTCAGCGCAGCGTCTTCAGCGCACCGCTCCAGGCGATCACTTGATCCAACATACCGTTCACGTTCGTAAGATGGAGATCCGCCGGTTTGAAGGTCTGGCCGTTCTCGAAGTCAGTGAAAAGGGATAACGCCGGATGCACACGGACATCCGCAATGGACAACTCGCCCAGAATGCCGCGCAGATGCTCGGCTGCACGTGCTCCTCCGACGGAGCCATAGCTAACAATCCCTGCAGCTTTATTGTTCCATGCTTCGCGGGCATAATCTAGAGCATTCTTGAGCGCAGCTGTAATACTGTGATTGTACTCCGCTACGATAAAGACGAAACCGTCCAGTGAATTCAGCTTTTCATTCCAGCGCCCGGCTTGTTCCGAAGCATCCGCTTCGCCTAGTAATGGCAGCTTGAAATCTGCGATATCCACAATTTCATAATTGGCGTCGCCGCGCTGGTCGGCAATCCCCTTCACCCATTCACCCACCTGCGGGCTTAAACGGCCTTGCCGCGTGCTGCCCAGAATAATTCCAATTTTCAATGCAGACATGATGTTCCTCCTCCAAAATAATGGTGTTTGTCAATCTATCACCATTATTTACTTCCAGGAATCAGCTTATCCAGAAGATAAATCTTCAAAAACCACACAGCTTCAAGTACATTTTATAGTTGTAGGGGTAACCCGTCATCTTCAAAACTGCTAACGCATTAAAACTATGGAAAGTGTGAACTTTATGGGATTCGTATATTTCGGTAAAGGGATGTGCAGCGGACTTTCACCTTACCGTTCAGCCCCCCTGTCCTGTTCCTTGCTTCTTCCTGACCGGTACCGTCCGGCTGCGAAAGAGGGTAACCAGCACCACGGCAGCAATAATGATTACGGCGGCGGTCAACGTGTTGACCGTAAGCTGCTCACCGGCGAGCAGCCAGCCCAAGAATACCGCGACTACCGGGTTCACGAACGCATAGGTCGAAACCAAGGTGGCATCGGCATTCTGGAGCAGCCAGATGTAGGACGTGTATCCGATAATCGAGCCGAAGACAATCAGATAACCCACAGCAGCATAAGAACGAAGGGAAATTGCTGTGACATCCAGCTTGGACCAGTCGCCGGTAAAATAGGAAAATGCGATCAGGAGCACCCCACCGGTCAGCATCTGTGCAGCTGTCGACATCACCGGGGAGTCCGGCAACCCGGCACTTCTTGAGTACATCGACCCTGCAGCCCAGCTTAGGGAGGCTACAAGCAAGGTAATGATGCCCGTCACATCAGTAGCAGTACTCTTCGCCTCCTGTCCCGGTTGGAAGACCAGCACAGCAATACCGAGCAGCCCGAGCACAATTCCGGCGATAACGCCGAGACTAGGACGTTTACCGCTGCGGCCAAACCAACCGAACAGCATCATCCAGACTGGAACAGCGGCAACGATCAGGGAAGCAATGGATGAGGCGACCCTTTGCTCCGACCACGCCACCAGTCCATTGCCGCCAAGCAGCAGCAGTGCGCCGACCATTGCCGAAGACCTCCACTCTCCACCCGCCGGACGTCTGGCACCGCTCAATCTGGCGACTATGTATAGAACAATTCCGGCAGCGCAGAAACGTACACCCGCCATAAGAAAAGGTGACATGGTCTCAATCGCAATCTTCATGCCGACGTATGTGCCTCCCCAAAACAAATAAACAGACAACAACGCAATCATAGTCACATACAACGAATTTACTCCAGTCTGCTTCATGCCCCACCATCCTCTCTTCATAGATCTGAATCCTTTCTTCTATTACCAAACAAGCTAACCATTTCATCAAGCAGCCGGCTTGCCAATCTCTTCATGGGACATTCGATTCTTAGGACTATGTTTACGCAAAAGAAGCATTTTAAACACATACTCCCTCAGCCACTACTCCCTGCCGGGCAGTCCGTTCATGCCAAAGAACTCCCCTTCCTCCAATCCCGTCACAAACCGTTGCAGCCAGACATAATACTCTACTGCGTGCTGGAGCTTATCAAGATCCCTCAGGCAGGCCTGCCGCTCCTCTTCCGGGGTATCCGCCGAGTCAATTAGCGCCTGAAGCTCAGGCATTGCCGTACCCATTGCCTCCTGCATCACATCAATCTCCCGCTGGAGCTTCAGGGTAAAGAAGTTTTTGAACGCCTGAAAAAAATCGGTCTCGGCGGCATACAGATCCTTCCGCTCGCGTTTCTCGTCCAGCTTGGTTACCATCCGGGAAGCGATCAGGGAACGTACGCCGTAGCTCATGTTGCTTTTGCTCATATTCATAACCTGCTTCATTTCCTCCAGCGTCATCGGCTTGTCCTCAAAGAACATAATCCCGTAGAGCTGCCCGAAGGAATAATTCGCTCCATACAAATCCATCGTCTGCGCAATCGCATCGATTACTCCGCGTAGCCGTTGCTCCCGTGGAGATAAATGCGGATTATTCTCGCCAAATGCGGCCTGCTTCATCTCGCTGCACCTTCACTCTAATTAGAATTGTCCTCTCTACATTACACAAAACCGGAGCTTTACGGCAGGGTTTCTACAAATTTTACACAATTTCCGAACGACCTTTACTTCTGCTTGACCACAAGCTCCGCTTCTGAGTGTACAATTTTTTTTGAACAGAGAGGCTTTTCTCTGGATTATACCGCAAAAGACAAGTGATGGAATGGGGTATTGGAACAAAAATGACACGCTCAAAGGTTATTAACGGTTTGAAGCCCGTGCTGTTCACGCTGCCGGCGATGGTTCCCTTCGTTCTGTTCTGGCTGGCGCCGCTGCTGTATGTGCTGTATCTCAGCTTCACGGAATGGGACTTTATGAGCCCCGAGAAAACCTTTGTCGGACTGCAAAATTACATCGACCTTTTTAACAACCCGGCCTTTTACAAAACGCTGAGAGTTACCGTGCTGTTCTGTGCAGGCAGTGTACTGCCGATCATCCTGCTGGGACTTGGACTTGCCCTGCTGATGAACCGCAAGCTGAAAGGCTCCGCCCTCTATCAGGTGCTGCTGTTCTCGCCATGGGTCACACCAACCGTTGCCGTATCCATCGTCTGGTCCTGGATCTATGAACCTGAGGTCGGGCTTGCCAATACGGTACTTGATGTCCTCGGACTCGAACCCATCGGCTGGCTGCAGGACCCCAAATGGGCACTGATCGGCGTGCTGCTGGTAACCATCTGGAAATCGGTAGGCTGGGCGATGATCTTTTATCTGGTGGCGCTTAGGAATGTGCCTTCAGACCTGCTTGAAGCCAGTGAGCTAGATGGCGCAAGCGCAGCGCAGAAGTTCTTTCGCATCACGCTGCCGCTGATCTCGCCAACCACCCTGTTTCTGTTCGTGGTCCAGCTAATTCAGGCGCTTCAGGCCTATGATCAGATCAATGTGCTGACCCAGGGCGGTCCTTCCGGTTCCACACGCACCCTGCTGTATCTGTATTATCAGTCCGCCTTCGAATCCTTCCAGATCGGAGAGGCCTCATCTGTAGCTGTCGTTCTTGTCGTCATCTGCATGCTGCTGTCCGTTTTCTCTTTCGGCGTCAGTAAGCGGACTACGCATTACCAATAATCCAAGTGTATCCGAAAAGGAGGTCCACCGCTTGCGTATGCTCACACGGCTGGGAGGAACGGCCCGCCATCTTTTTTTTGCCGCGCTTGCCTTGCTGATGGCTTTCCCGTTCTACTGGATGGTTACCAGCGCGCTGAAAACAAATGACGAAATCTGGCGCTCCCCGCCTACGCTCTGGCCTGAAGTGCCGCTATGGGGTAATTTTGCCGCAGCCTGGAATGAAGCGCCGTTCTCACGATATATGGGTAACAGTATGGTTGTCGCCACTTCCATCGTCATTATGCAGATTATCAATTCCGGCATGATGGCTTACGCGCTGACACATATGAAATTCCGCCTGAAGGGGCTTTTTGCCGGCGTGATTCTGTTCGGTTATATGGTGCCGGCTACAGCAGTCTACCTGCCCGGGTATCTTGTGCTGTCCGAACTGCATCTGCTGAATTCGTATGCCGGTCTCATTCTCTCCAACTGTGTAAGTATCTTCTCGATCTTTCTGATTAGGCAGGCATTCCTGCAGGTATCCCATGAGCTGGTGGAGGCTGGTGAAGTGGATGGCGCCTCGCATATGCGGATTCTGTGGACGGTGCTTGTGCCGGTTACTAGATCTTCCTTTGCCGTGCTGGCGCTGATTACCTTCATTGAACAATACAACAATTATTTCTGGCCGATGCTGATTACCAAAGACCCTGACCTCCAGCTGGTCTCGGCCGGTCTGCGCAGCTTTTTTGTGGAAGGGGGTGCATACGGATTACAATGGCCACTGATCATGGCCGCCAGCGCCTTCACCATCGCCCCGCTGCTGCTTGTCTTCCTGCTGGCGCAAAAAACCATTATGCAAAGTGTCAATATGACGGCAGGCGCAAGTAAAGGTTAACCCCCCACATTTCCAAACAAAGAGGAGAATGATGATGAACGTATTCAAAAGGTTGCCGCTAGTATCCATGATTGCCGGACTCTCTGTACTCACGGCTTGCAGCGGAAATTCCGCTTCGGATAATGTTACGGAGGCAAGCGGAGCATCCGCAGCCCCTGCTGCAGTAGCCGCTCCAGCCCCGAGCAAACCTGTAACCATCGAATTCTGGTATGGACTCGGCGGCAAGCTCGGCGACAATATGCAATCGCTCATTCAGAAATTCAACGCCTCGCAGCAGGAGGTCATTGTCAAAGGTATTGTACAGGCAGACTACACAGAAACCGAGCAGAAGCTCCAGGCGGCTATTGCTACCGGTGAGGTCCCTGCGGCTGTGCTCTCCTCTAATATAGATTGGGCCCGCAAAGGCTATTTTGCACCAATGGATGAGCTGATCACCCAGCAGCCGGATTTCAATAAAGAGGATTTTGTCCAGACCTTCCTGAACCAGGGGCAGGTTGACGGCAAGCAATACTTCCTTCCTATGTACGGAACAACCCAGATTATGTACTACCGCAAGGATGCTTTTGAGAAAAGCGGAATTGATGCCAGCCAGCTGAAAACCTGGGAAGACCTCGCCGCAGCCGCTGAGAAAATGACCGTCAAAGAAGGCGGCAAAACTACCTTCTTCGGCTGGGAACCCATGTGGGGCTCCGGCAATATGATCGATGCCGTACTCAGCAAGGGCGGAAGCATTCTTAGCGAAGACGGCACCAAGGTAACCATCGATTCTCCTGAATGGATCGCAACCTGGGATCTGTTCCGCAAATGGATTCATGAGGACAAGATCATGCGCATTCACTCCGGCGGCCAAGGCTGGGAGTACTGGTACAAGACCATCGATGATGTGATGAAAGGCCAAGCGGCCGGATACACCGGCTCCAGCGGCGATCAGGGCGATCTCGACTTCAGCATCGTCTCGGCTATGGAGCAACCCGGCTGGGCTGGGGCCGGCGAAGGCAAGCCAGTCGCACAGGCGATCATGGCTGGAATTCCTGCCAAGGCTGAAGATGCCGAGAAGCAGGCTGCTATGAAGTGGCTGACCTACTTCTCGAACTCCGAGAATACAGCCTTCTGGTCGATTAACACCGGATATATCTCTGTCCGCCAGTCTGCGCTCAAGGATCCGGCTTTCGTCTCATTCAGCGAGACCCATCCGCAGATCAAAATCCCATTGATGCAGGCTTCGCACGCCTCCGCTCCCTTCCAGGACCCAACCGGCGGCAAGATCAACGATGCGCTGACCATCGCTGCGGACAAGGTACAGATTGAAAATATTCCAGCGGCTGAGGCTCTGAAGGAAGCACAGCAGACTGCCCAAGCGGCACTGGATAAACTGAAATAATCCGGTAGTGATTCATCCAACATTCAGAACCCACACTATTAATCAAGGGGGCGGCAGTATGCCAGAGCTCATTACTCCGCAAGGGAATCATTCTATATCGGCGATCCTGTTCGATAAGGATGGCACCCTTCTGCAGTTCGTCTCCCTCTGGGGAAGCTGGAGCGAATGCTTCCTGGAACAGTTCACCCGTCAGCTGCAGCAGCGCGGTCTTGAATTCCCGGCACAGCACCTGCCGTCCCTGCTGGGGACGATTCACGATGCAGAAGGCAGAATTACTGGTTATGACCGCAATGGCCCGCTGGCTATGGGAACGATGAGCGACCTGTATGCCATTCTGTGCTGGCAGGGCTATCTGCTTGGCTTGTCCTGGGCCGAATCCATGGAACTGGTGGATTACTGCCGGCAGGCAGCAGATGCGGGAATGGAACAGAGCAGACCTGTGCTCCTGCTCCCCGGCCTGCTGCGCTTTCTTGACGAGTGTGCAGCTCAAGGGGTTCCTCTGGCCGTAGTTACTGCAGATGAAACGGCAGCGGCAGAGAATCATCTCCGCTGGCTCGGCATCCGCGAATATTTCTCCGCTGTGGTCGGCACGGATCAGGTGGAACGGGGCAAGCCGTTCCCCGATATGGTGCTGCTAGCCTGCGGGCAGCTTGGAGTTCTGCCTGCCGGAGCCGCCGTCATCGGCGATACAAACGGGGATATGAGGATGGCTAAGGCAGCAGCTGTGGCCGTAGCCATCGGGATTACTGGGGAAGCAGACTCAGCCAGGGCGGATGGCGATGCAGATGTGGGCGTTATTTTGCCGGATGCCGATGTAATGGTTCAGACCTACGCGGAGCTCAGCATTAGAAGGATAACAAAGTGAGGGCCGAGGGGGCATGGGCGTGGTTTTTTCTCGCGATGGCAATTCTGTTCGAGCTCTCGGGAACCATCTCCATGAAGATATCCCACGGCTTCACCCGGCCCTGGCCGTCTGTGCTGATGTTCCTCTTCTACGGGATCAGCTTCACCTCGCTCAATGTGGCGCTCACCTCCATAAAGGTCGGGGTAGCTTATGCCGTGTGGTCGGGTGCGGGAATCATCCTGATTTCGGTAGTGGGGGCGGTATATTTTGAAGAGCGGCTGACCCTGTCCTCCCTCTTATGGGTGACCGTTATTGTGGCCGGCATTGTGGGCTTGAACATAAGCACTAAGGGACACTAGGGAGACCAGCGGCGAGAGAACTAAAGTCATTTCATTCTTAACCACCTGAACCCGCTTGCAGTCATGCAACATTTAAGGAGGCGCTCTTATCAATGAGTACAAACGTATCGGGCGGTCAACAGCCATTGCTTACCTTTCAGATCATCACGGATACCCATGTTACGGCTGATCCCTCCCATGAGTACAATCAGAATTTCGAGCGGGCACTGCAAGATTTGGCGGAGCATGCTCAAGGCAGCAGCGGGATTATGCATATCGGGGACATCACAGATCACGGCCTCCCGGAAGAGTACGACGAAGTGCACCGGATCCTGCAGCGCCACCAGGCAGCTCTCCCTGAGATCCGCTACACGCTGGGGAATCATGACGTCGGCCTCGGCCACTGGGAATCGCGCCTGGCACTGTACACCTCCCGCATGGGAATGCCCGGCCCCTACCACGACCATTGGGTCGGCGGGTATCATTTTATTTTCATGGGAACAGAGGAAGGCCTCCCAACATTCTGCAGTCTATCGGACAAGCAGCTCCAGTGGCTGGAACAGAAGCTCGGGGAAAAGTTACCGGGTGGATCGTCCCAGAACAACTTGCCAATGATCGGGCAACCCTCAAGTGGGCAAGCGCCAGCTGGCGAATTGTTGAAAGACCCAGTCATGAGTGGACCAGATAAGCCTGAACAACCTGTGTTTCTCTTCCTGCACCAGCCGCTTAAGGACACTGTAGCCGGATCTTTGGAGTCACAGGATTGGTACGGCGTCACTCAGGACAAGGAGCTGCGCTCCATCCTGTCCAAATATCCGCAAACCCTGCTCTTTACCGGACATACCCACTGGGAGCTGGAAGTAGACAATACGAGGTATCCCGGCAACGGGGAGACAGCCACCATGTTCAATAGCGCATCTGTAGCCTATCTCTGGACGAATGCAGATGAGCACAAGACCGGCAGCCAAGGCTTCTACGTAGAAGTCTACACTGACAAAGTACTTGTAAAAGGACGGGATTTCACCACAGGCAGCTGGATTGAATCGGCGCAGTATGAGGTTGCTACGTTAGCAAGTGTATTGGGTTGACACCTTTGTTGGTGTAGATTTACTTGACTAGGCATGGACTCTCTTGTGTAAGAACAGAAGGTTTGCCTGGACGAACTATAATAACAAAAAGCAGCGTTCTCCCATCCATGGAGAACGCTGCTTTGCTTATGGAATTTAGTGGCGATACGTGATTACTGCTGCTTAGATTGGTTCAGGAGCGATTGAAAAATGCAACTATGTAAACAATGTCAAGCTTTCCCCAAACCTAATGAAGCAATTCATCGTTTCACTGGTGATTGTTTTCCCGTCGCTCCCTAAAGCTTGGATAGCAATTCGATGATGCAATGATATCTCAGATATATTCCAGATTAGATTCCAACCATCTTTTTGGGAAAGTTAGTTTCAACTTTCGATATTACATACGCAGTATCATTCATCTACTGTCAGCCATCAACCGACCAGTATTTAAACCCGGCTATAACCCTCCCGCTCAATACGTCCATACCATCGTCACTTTTCAAGCATTATGCATGGGTACAAACGAATTAACTTAATCTTCATATGGGTAATACAAAAGTTATGTGTTTTGTTTGAATGATGTGTTCATTCGGCACTGGGAGCCCCACTCAAAGCTTGGTAGTTTATTTAATGCCTAATTCTTCTTTATTTGTCCAGTTTAGATTCCATAATTCCTCAACTGAAATAATTGACCTTGAGCG
Organism: Paenibacillus sp. LS-5; assembly: GCF_056121505.1. Classification (NCBI taxonomy): domain Bacteria; kingdom Bacillati; phylum Bacillota; class Bacilli; order Caryophanales; family Paenibacillaceae; genus Paenibacillus; species Paenibacillus sp. LS-5. The sequence goes on from NZ_JBWAVA010000007.1 coordinate 181,437, forward strand.
ATTTGAAACAGGTTCACCTTCTGCCCAAAGGTATGGATAAATCAAAACGCCCTTATCTCCGTTCATTATCTGAATCTCTTCTTTCCAACCATTCCAACGAAATGTTTCGTAGAATTTTTTCACATCACCTACAAAAGCCCAGTTTACAAAATCCGAATATTTCATTTCTAAACTTTCCCACTCTAATGTGTCGGGTGCAAAATAAAAAACATCTCCAAGGTTACCCTCGAAAGCCCCACCATTTAATGCAAAGAAGCCACCAACTACATCATCAGCTATTAACAAGGATGAAGGTAATCTCGAACTTTTTCCATTCGAGTCTATTTCATTCCACGAAGTCAAATTTCTCGGCAAACGACTGCTACCTGAACCTAATAATCGTAGCCACCCATCCTCGAATAAGATTCCACCTGTATAATATGCAACTGTGCCTAATAAGGATTTGGTTGAAACTTGTAGCTTATGCAGAACCTCTCCCGCTTCAAGTTGGTTCACAGCTAAAATCTCAACATTATTGGTTGCCTTTAAAGTCCAATCCTGAACTAAGAACCATCCTGATTCTGATTGATCAATCAGTTCATTCAATGATTTCATTTAATCGCTTCACCCCGTTTCATTCATCTTACCATGATCATTCATCATTATAGTTCTAGTTTTTGTTCCATTAGGATATTGTCTAAGTTGATGTCCATGATGAACATGCGCCTCTATTATCAGACGGTGACATAGGGTTTAACACTTGACCACTTCCACCTTCTTTAAGCATTACAGTAGGATATTCACAAAATCTTTCCTTGTACCTTAACATCCGCCAATTTGTCCGGTGGTTGCAACCGCTAACTCTACCGCTCCCTGTACCAGACCGACCAGGTGAGCTAAAGAAACCTTGAAAGGCACGAAGCCAATCAAGGTATTCAAATCATTTATCAATGACTAAGTCAGAATAAACTCCTGCATCCGTTCCTCTAGAAATAAGGTAATCTCACTCTCTTTCGACAAAACACAAAATAAATCTCCATCTAAAATTCTAATTTCTAATTGTGCTAACTCATGCTGAATTTTGTTAAGATCTTTTGCCTCAACCCTTAGACGAAGATCATAATCAAATGGGACATAATTCAGAAAGCAAACAAGAACAGCGCTCCTTATTGTTTGAGTATCCTCCAGTACTTCCATGAACTGCGATAATGTTAAAAATACAATTTTTTCTCTTTCAACTTTATTTCCAAAATCAAAAGCTATTTCAATAGATTTATTTTGTCCAGTACCAGGATAATCATTAATATATTTGGGTATTGTTTCAATATCACCCACTCCCCAAAAGATGTTACTCCATTTTTCATTAATAACTTCCAATAAATTAATAATAAAATTACTATTGTTGTTTGCATCTGAATATCGAAATTTCAACATATCTTTTCACGCCTCATTTTAAAGGTGGGTTTGTATCCATAGGATGGTCAATTTTGTACCCTCCTATTAAATTCCATTGTATCTCATGCCAATGTGGAACACTATGATTCTCAGGATAGCCATGATTAGAATAATCAATCCATTCCTTTTCTCTTCCGTAATCATCATAGTATTTAGTTTGTTTAAGATTACCGAATTCGTCGTATTTATTTAGGCTTTTTGTTCCTGGTTCGACAAACTTATGGAAATTATTACCATATGCCTCATCGGGTAAAAAAGGTTCTTTAGCAAAGTCATCAACCTTCCCCGCCCCCTCACCAGAACTAGTCCCCGAACTGCCACTCTTACTTCCACTCGGCTCCGAACTCTTCGCCGGACTCTTACCCGAGCCACCAGACCCCTTACCCGCAGACATCTCCCGGATATCTGCTAGCAAATTGGAGCCTGAATTCACACCTGCGACGACGCCATACACGCCTAACGCTGTCGATACTGCGAGGGCTGGAACGCCGGTTACCCTTCCGATTCCGCTTAATACTAAGATGCCTCCGCCAATTTCTCCGGTGGTTGCAGCCGATAACTCTACCGCTCCCTGTCCCAGGCCGGCCCAGATGGCCCACGATCTTCCCGCTGTTATAGCCCGCCCTTCAAATGATGGGTTCATTCAGCACCGGGAACTACCACCAAAAAAAAGCCATAAAGAGGACTATTCCCCTTTATGGCTACAAACTATATCTTTGCCTCGACAAGCGCACATTCTCTTTTTGATGTTATCTTATGCAAATAAAAGGATTGACCAGATTGTTTATCCGAATGTTCTGCCATGGTGGTTACGTCACACATAAGTGAAATGTATCGTGCCATCCAAAGTGAAATATCAAACATACGGTCATTAATTACCTCTTGGAATGAATCAGTTGTTGTGGCCACTAATAAATAAATATCGATAATTCATCCACTTATTATTGCTCTGTAAATATTTAAACTCAACTTCATAGCCAAAAGTTTCAGCGTAACCTACCAAATCATATGGAGCATCCTCCATCGAGAACATTGGATAATGGGCAACCATGATGGCACGAGCAATAGCAGCAAGTGAGCAACCTCTCCAAATTTGATCAATTCTCCAGTTAAGTTCAGTAATTGGTTCACTCATATACTAGTTCTCCTTTTTCAATTATCCAGATATTCACTACCGTACTTCTAATCTTCTTTTATTGGCTGATGAAGTGATCAATGAAAAGGCCATTTGTAATGGATGTCTTTTGAAAAATGAAAAACCTTGAAAGGCACGAAGCCAATCAAGGTAAATCTCTCTAACTATTAGATGAGTCAAATGGATAAGGTTCATCCCATGGATTTATAGTAAGTCCCAATTCACGAATTGTTGTTATAGCCTCTTCACATAATCCTATTCCTCCAATATCCATGTAATAATCATAATCAAACCTTAAAAACATTGATTCAGACTGTAACTGCGTCCATAAATTTTCTCTGAGAGCTAACCGGCTGATATATTCTATTTCAGGTATGCCAACAACAGTTCCTTCTGTGACTGATTGATAAAAATCATATAGTGCATCTGAATTAATGCCAGTTAGCCCTTTTTGTATGTTTTTCTCTTTTATTACTTCTATATTTAATGGTTTCTCAAGTTGCTCAATAGTCAAAGCACTTATATTTGAATACATCATAAAAATCTTAATAGCTTGGATATACAAATCCTCAACAGTTAAATATTCATTAACCGTTAGGACTTTACCGTTTATCACTTTCCCAATATCGGAAACCGATGTCCAAGTCGGAATTGCACCTTGTTCATATAAAGGAAGCTCTTCCCCCTTATACTTGCTAATCTGCCAATAATATTTAATGTTAATCACCTTTTCTATTAAGATATTTATCATAAGTTCCTAGTCTGGTATCTTTACTAAGCAAATCTCCCGGAGATCCTGCCTTTTTCCAAACCCCACCGTTATCTGTTGAACCAGTTGTTTTTCTTGGAGTATCTGGAGAGATGTAATCCTTTCCGTTAGTGTACACCGCTCTGCCATGAGACTTTTCTGGAACTCGTTTATAACCCAGCATTTCAGCTGCTACATCAGCTTCTTTATCAGTTCGATATGGTCCATTAGGTGGTGATGTCTTTTCTGCAGGGGTCCATGAGCCTGTTTTATCATTATAATCATTGGTTCTTTGTTGCTTACGATCATAATATCCACTATAAGCATCATTTCCCGCACCCTCACCAGAACCTGTCCCCGAACTATCGCTCTTACTTCCACTCGGCTCCGAACTCTTACCCGAGCCACCCGACCCCTTACCCGCAGACATCTCCCGGATATCTGCCAGCAGATTGGAGCCTGAATTCGCACCTACGGCGACGCCATGTACGCCTACCGCTGTCGAGACTGCGATGGCTGGAGCCCCGGCTAGCGTTCCGATTCCGCTTAATGTTAACAGGCTTCCGCCAATTTCCCCGGTGGTTGCAGCCTCTAACTCTATCGCTCCCTGTGCCAGGCCGGCCAGATGGCCCACGATCTTCCCGCTGTTATAGCTTTTCGTTCCTGCTTGCGAGGACGTTGGGCCATATAGCTTATTCGCAGCTCCCTGGAATCCGTTATCACTCACGATCGAGTGCGCTGCTCCTGCACTAAAGCTCTGTACCGCCTTCGCCGCGGTATTTACGTTCGCTGCTACTTTTTTTCCTTCTGCAGCGAGGTTCCCCTTCACTACGGTGAGCGCTTTGCTCGCTGCATTGACCATATTGTTCGTCTTCGCCGCTATCGTCGCTGCCGTTGTCTTCGTGGTGCTAACTGCTGACACCGGTATTATCAGTTAATTACGGGAATAGCTCCACTACGCCCGTCTCTAGAATCCTTTTGTCGATAATATTCATCCTTACGCACCTTGAGAAACGAGTCTGTACTTCGGCCATTTAAATCTACTGTCAGCCATCATTAATAGTATTTCAACACGTCTATAACCCGCTCAATATGCCCATACCATCGTCACTTTTCAAGTATGATGTGTGGGTAGAAATATAAATGTGTTATTGGTGAATGATGTGTTATTCGGCACTGAGTAGCCCCCACCAAAAAAGGAACCTTGAAAGGAACTACGCCTGTCAAGGTTCAACCCATTAAATATCTATTAAATTCCACAAATTTTTTATTGATTTGCCATCAATTCTGCCATTTAGGAATAAATCCTCCGAAGTCTTAAACGACTGGTAATAACTATCTTTTTCTCTTGTCAAATACAACTCATTTTCATTTCTACTAATCCAGTATCGTTCATCATGATAGTAGAATGAAAATTCCTCGCCCCATCCAACTCGTTCAACAAGTTCATTATAATCCAAGATTTATACCTCCTATTTGACTGGTGGGAGGCCTGTAGTAACTTCTCCTTTCGAATCTAAAATATTCACACTAGTATTGGGCTCACCTTTGTAACCAGGATTTTTCGGAGTAGTAGTATGTGTAGCAGACGGAGTGACATCTAGTTCTTTCCCAAGATTTGAAGTAACCTTTTACCACTCTGCATTACCCGTCCCCTAAGTCGTAATCTTAAACTTGGGAATAAAGAAGGTGGCAATCGGTTCTTCCAATTACCACCATTATATCAGCTTGTTTGGCGTTCTGTTAGATCTGCCGCCTGATATTCTGTCTTGTTGTTCATCATGCTGTAGATGATGTTTACAAGCCTTCTCATAACCTATATAAGAGCTTGCTTCGTGGTCCTGCCCTCCGCTAGCTTCCGTTGGTAGAACTCGTAGAAGACGGGATTCCGTTACTTCATGTTATCGCCTTTAGCTACTAGGATTTGCTGAACGGCTAGGTTATGGAAGATGGCATTCAGTACACGATTACCTTGTCCGCTAGCTTGGTCGTTCCCCTTGCCGCCTGAACTAAAGCGAACAGGGGCGATTCCGGCAAAACGTGCTAACTTGTCGGCATTGGAAAAGCGGCAGTTGTTTCCGATTTTAGCCACCAGTTCTGCCGCTGTGACGGTGCTAATTCCGTCCATCGACTCTAGCTTGTAATCAGTCTGTGCCATTACCTGCCGAAGCTGTTCCACGATTTGCTTGATGAGTTCCCGACTTCTCCGCATATCCTTGACCATGTTGACGATAAGAAAGTCTATATATTCTTGAAAGTTCCGCTTGGTTTCGCCATCCTGTTTCACCAATTCTAGTATTCCTTCTGCCTTACGGGTGGAACAGGTGTTATGGGTTGCCTCACGTAAATATTCCGCTAGTTCATCCCCCACCGTTAACGCTTGATGCGGATCAGGATACTTCTTCCAAAAGGCAAGGGCGGCTTTACCGTCAATATCACAAAAGAACTTCTTATAAGCCGGATAGTAATAACTAAGTTGTTGGTGCATTTGATTTTTCAAGCCACCGGCATGTTTGACCATAGCATTCCGCCTTGCTACCAATTGACCAAATGTCCAGTACAAGTCTTGTGGATTCGCATCCGGTAGTTCATCGAGCCTTGTAAGGAGTACCTTAGCGATGCAGAACGCATCCCAACTGTCACTCTTTCGGGTCGTGGCATGGCTCATTCGTTCAATGTAAGACAATGTTGAATTGGCTTCCTTAACGATCTGCTTCTTCTCGACAAGATGAACGGCTAAGGCTCTTCCGTTACCGCCCGTATCTTCCAACCCGTAAACAGGGGTCAAGCCTTTTGCCGTGTGCTTCTTAACGAACTTCATCAAGTCATCGAAGGCAGACGGTTTGTTTACAATTTTTGAATTTCACCAAGCCGCTCATTCCAACAATTGATAATAACGGCGGTATGATGGGCTTTATGTAAGTCTAAGCCGACAAAGATGTGATACTGCTTGTAATGACTCAAAAGACTTCACCTCTGATTACGGATTCTGACGTGACGTTGGTAAAGAATAGGGGCAACCTCAGTTCAACCGTTACTCTTTCGAGCCGCAATGGGAGCATTGATGTGTACGTGACGAAATCTTTATACGGGTACTACGAGGGTTATAGGTGTTATTGGTTGAATGTTGGGCTCATTCGATACTGGGTAGCCCCCACCTAAAAAAGAAACCTTGAAGGCATGAGTGCCATTCAAGGTTAATATAGATCTTAATCAATAGTTGCCCACTGATAGAAAGTTATCAGTATCTCCTCAAGATTCCCTGGGCCACCTGCACCAGAAAAACATCCATCTTGTATTTTACAATAAATCCAATCCTCGTCAGTTCGATCTACTCGAACTACATCCACCTGCTTACTCTCCATCTCTGTCCCATCCAAACTTATTGCAACATGCCACCCAGGATTATCAATGGAGGTAATTCTAATACCACTGCCATGCTCCCAATCTCCATCACATTGCGATGTGTACCATTCTTGTAGCCATCTTAAAATCTCCATTTTTACACTCCTCAAGGCTTCCCTGGAATCTCCCAAGGGTATGGTTTTCTTACTCCTCCTGGCGTTTTGGGATCATTAACGTGAGGGGTCTCCACCATTTCATCAGTTTGTTTATTATAGTGTCCTGCTCCCATACCGTCATATCTCTCCCCAGGAGTAAATGGATTGGGATTTCTTGGGTCAGATTTATTCCATCTCTGCCAATTTGTTATCTCTCCTGTTTGAGGGTCACGTTTATACGTTGAGTGTTCACCTGTTGCATCAGGGTCATATTTCATGTTGTTTTTGCTCTTGCCCCCACCAACTTTAGGTGTCCCTGCATTCCCCTCACCAGAACCTGTCCCCGAACTATCGCTCTTACTTCCACTCGGCTCCGAACTCTTCGCCGGACTCTTACCCGAACCACCAGACCCCTTACCCGCAGACATCTCCCGGATATCTGCCAGCAGATTGGAGCCTGAATTCGCACCTACGGCTACCCCGTGCACGCCTACCGCTGTCGATACTGCGATGGCTGGAACACCGGCTACCGTTCCGATTCCGCTTAATGATAACAGGGTTCCGCCAATTTCTCCGGTGGTTGCAGCCGCTAACTCTACCGCTCCCTGTGCCAGGCCGGCCAAATGGCCCACGATCTTCCCGCTGTTATAGCTTTTCGTTCCTGCTTGCGAGGACGTTGGGCCATATAGCTTATTCGCGGCTCCCTCGAATCCGTTATCACTCACGATCGAGTGCGCTGCTCCTGCCCCAAAGCTCTGTACCGCCTTAGCCGCGGTATTTACGTTCGCAGCTACTTTTTTTCCTTCTGCAGCAAGGTTCCCCTTCACTACGGTGAGCGCTTTGCTCGCTGCATTGACCATATTATTCGTCTTCGCCGCTACCGTCGCTGCCGTTGTCTTCGCGGTGCTGACTGCTGACGCTACTGCCTGCTTCCCAGCGCTGGCTACGACCGTCTTCGTTTTCTTCGCCGTTTCCACAATGGCTGCCGTTGTCTTCTTTGCTGTACTCGTAACGGCTGCTATGGTCTTCTTCGCTGTACTCGTCACCGCTGCTGTCGTCTTCTTCGCCGCACTCGTCACCGCTGCTGTCGTCTTCTTCACGGTACTCGTCACCGCTGCTGTTGTTTTCTTCGCGACGCTCGTCACCGCTGCTGTCGTCTTCTTCGCTGCACTCGTCACAACCGCTGTCGTTTTATTTACTGCTGCCACCGTTACTTTCTTCGCTGTATTCACAGCCACGGTTGTTGTTTTCTTGATCTTTTCTACGACTTCGGCCGTCTGCTTCTTCGCCGTGCTTACTACTGCCGTTGCCACTTGCTTGACGGTACTGACCACCTTTTGAGTCGTCGTAGCCACTGTCGTAGCCACTTTCTTCACCGTACTCACCGTACTTGCCGCAACCTGTTTCACCGTGCTGGCCACGGCCTGAGTCGCCGATTTATAGAGACTCTTGAAGCTGAAGTGGCCGCTCGGATCCCAGTTCATGATCGGTTCATTCAGCACATACGTATACAAATTCAAGCTTAACGGATCTTTTTCCTTCCCTGCATACGTATCTTCCGATATAAACCGGCCGATATACGGATCATAGTAACGTGCCCGCAGGTAGTACAGCCCTACCTCCGCATCATAGAATTCGCCTCCATACCGGATTGCGTTATTATACTGCTGGACTGTTAAGGTCGAGTTCCCGAAGATATCATAATCATATTGATTCTCTACGTTCCCGCTCTTATCCACTGTAAGTACTACATCTCCATGGCCGTTGAACAAGAAGTAGGACAGCTTATCTGCTGCATTCACTATGCCTACATAGTTGATACCACGAATATATCTCGCCGCTACTTTATCTGCTGCGTCCGTCTCCAGAATGACATACTGCCGATCATATATATAGTTGGTGACTTCTACTTGATTATTCTTCGAACTGCTACTCACTTTCCGGGTCCGGAGTCCGTCGCCGTCATACGTGAATTCCACGCTGGAGCGAGCGCCATCCTTGATCTTCTCCGCCTTGACGAGGCGGTTGAAGCCGTCGAAGGTATTGCTGGTCTTTTCGAACAATTTATTCAGTTCGTTCGTCAGCCCGTCCCCATTCGGATTGGCTCCTGTTACCTGCTTCATGTCACGGGTATGATCCCGGACATAGCTGACCTGTCTTCTCAGCTCATTCCCGTTATCGTCATAGTTATAATCTGTGGTCTTCTTCAAGACCTCTTTACCGTCAGCGTCCATCATCCGTTCAACCAATTGCTGAATGACGTTTGCTCCGGAATACATATATTCACTCTTCTTGACTAGATAATCAACAGCAGTACCACTTGACGGATCGGTATACCCGCTTGGTTGGGCAGAAGTATACGTCTCGTGGCTCGACTGCCGGTTGCCGCCCTTGTCATAGGCATACAAGGTGGTCATGCCCGGAGCCTCCACCTTCACGATACGTCCGTCCGCATCATAGGTATATACCGTAGTCCCGTAGCTATCCTTCTTCGAGGACTGCTGTCCGGCTGCATCATAGGAATATACATAAGATGACAAGCTGGCCCCGCCGGGAGCGGTATTCTTGAGGGTCAGCAACAGATTGTTTTTATCAAAAGTATAGCTTTCCTTCACTCCGCCTTCATAGAGGACTGCAATACGGTTACCTCCTGCGTCGTAGGTGTAGGATGTGGTATTCCCTCCTGATTCAGCAGTCTTCATACGGTTAGACTTATCGAACGTATAGACAGTCTCATTGCCTTTTTTGTCTTTAACAGAGGCCATATTACCGGCTGCATCGTACTTATAGGCGATCTGCAGCTGGTCATCCCTGGTGATTCTGCTCTTCCGGTCGTTCTTATCGTACTCATACCGGGTCACACCGCTGGTATCTGTCATCGATAAGCGGTTACCCGTTTTGTCATACGTAAACCGGACCTGATCACCAGTCTCCACAACTTTTTTGTCAACTAACAGATTCCGCCTATCGTACAGATATTGCGTATGGTTGCCGTTCCGGTCCGTCATCTCCGCAACATTCATCGTCTGATCGTACAGGTAGCCTGTTGTTTTGTTGTCTGCATTCACCATAGCGGTCAGCAGACCGAAGGAAGCATATTGATACTTGGTAACCTTGCCTCTTCCGTCAATCATATCGAGCTTGTTACCGGTCAGGTCATAACTGTACTGGGTTACAACGCCAAGGGGATCAGTCACCTGGATAAGATCACCGGCATTATTATATTCGTACTTATATACATGTCCCAGCGGATCTGTCTCCTCAAGGAGATCACCTGCAGGATTAAAACTATAGGTTGTCTTGAAGCCTTCACGGTCCGTTACGGATACCAGCCGGCCCGCGAGATCGTAGACCTTACTCTCCCCGTACCGCGTATCGTCAGAATTCCCCGCCAGATACCCTCTGGCATCGATATCCTTGATCACGTTATTACCGGCATCATACAAGCGACGGGATATGATAATACCGTCCGGATCCGTTACCGTAGTAAGCCGGTTAAGCTTGTCATAAGCATAGGTTATACGGTTGCCCAGAGCATTAATCTCCGCAGTTTTGTTGCCAGAGAGGTCATATTCATAAGACAGGGTATTCCCTTCCGCATCCGTAGCCGAGATCACTTGATTCATAACATTATAATCATATTTGGTAGCATATCCCCGCGCATTAGTCACGCTCACCTGATTACCTGCCTTATCATAGACATAGGTCTCGGTAGCATCGGTTGATTCAAGCTTACGGGTCTTCTTCGTCACCCGGTTCAGAGCATTATAGCTGTATTCCGTAATATTGCCCTTGGAGTCCTTCTCTTGAATCCGGTTGCCCAGCATATCATATTGATAAGAGGCTGTAAGTGCAACCATACCGCTCTCCCCGGAATCCACAGTGGTTCCTGCAAGGGCAGACATGACGATAGCATAACTCTCTACCAGCTTGCTCCAATCGATTATGCGGTTGGAACTGTCATAGCTGAACTTTTCGATATCCCGGTTATTTGCCGAGCGAAGTGTCTCTTTGCGGATCAGATTACCATTCTTATCGTAATCATTCTCCGTCACTGCCCCGCTGTTATCGGAGCGAAGGCGGACAAGACCATTCGGATAATAGGCATAGGTCTGCTCACGCAGGAAGGCCTTATCCTTGGTTCCTGTAATGCTGTCCTTGAGCAGATTCCCTGCAGGGTCATAGGTGAATTTCTCAACAGCATATCCAATATTGCCGCTGCTGTCTTTCTCAAGCGGCTTTCTTTTCTCGGTCAATTGACCTTTTGCATCATATTGATATAAGGTGATGCTTCCTCGTTTATCCTTGCCGGACAACAGCTTCCCGGCCATATCATATTTGAATTCCTCAGTCTGCCCAAGAGCATCGGTTGAGGTTTTAATGGCGCCGAAGGAATTATACGTATATACCGTCTGACCTCCGCTCGGATCTGTCTCTGATATTCTCCGGCCAGCCAGATCATAAGTGAAGGAGTTCACGCCTCCATCCGCTTGTACTTCCCGCTTGAGCGTACTGTCAGCATTGTATTCATTGACGGTTACCGAGCCCCGCTCATCCGTAATTTGCGTAGGGCGTCCCAGAATATCGTATTGATACTTTATGCTTCCGCCAAGTGCATCTGTCTGTACCGTCATCTGCCCAAGACCATCATATTGTCTTACAATGCCCTGCGATGCATCCACACTGCCCGAATACCGCAGCCCGTCGACTACCTTCCTTATTCTGCCCAGAGCATCATAAGCAACGTATTCTATGATTTGGCCTTCCGGAGAAATCGTAGATGTTCTGCGGTTCATCACATCATACGTATACTTGATTCCGGTCATATTCATTGCAGTGTCTGCAGAATCCTGCGAGGCAATGTAATGATTCGGATCGATCACTTTCAGGAGGTTACCCATTGAATCGTACAAATATCTCGTAGTTGCTGTAGAACCATCTGTTGCAGGCTCTTTTTTACGAATGAGACGGTTCATAGAGTCGTATTCGTATAACTTCGAAACACCGTTCTCATTGATCTCCTCCGCAAGCCGGCCCAATTCATCGTACCGGTTGACCTTCACACCATTCAAAGGATCAGTCTGGCGGATAAGCTGGTTGTCGAGGTCATACTCGAGCCTAACGGTATGGCCCTTGGCGTCAGTCTGGCTGTTCAATTCACCGTTCTTGTTATACTTGTATTTCGTAGTTGCCAGGACCCGGTCAATATAGGTATCGTCAAAAGCAGCCGAAGCCAGCTCATCCTGTGCCAAATCACTCAGACGTATAAGCTGTGACTCTGAGACAACCTTATTTTCGACATCATATACATACCGAACCATGTCATAGTTACCTTCTGCAACCTTGCTCTTCTTGAGCACGACATTGCCTGCACGGTCATATTCATACATATTTTCTCTGCCATTCGGCCCGAAGGATCGGGTAAGCCGGCCGGCTTTATCATAGGTATTAGTTACCTTGTTACCGGCAGAGGTTATGACCGGATTCTGCGCAGAACTGGAAGACTCCTTATAAAGGAATGTCTCCGTCACAACAGGGCGGTCCGCCTCATCGTACTTCGTTTCTGAGCGTCTGAATACTTTGCCTGAGGTATCCGAGGATACCTGCTCCATCTGCGCCGTTACATTTCCAGATGCATCGTATTCGAATCTTTGTTCATTCCCTGCCTGATCCAGCCGCTTGATCAGTTCTCCCTTGGAGGAATAAGACAATAGTTCCTTAGTTCCATCCGGATAATCGATTTGATCCGGCTGGTCAAAGACCGTATTGTGAGTTTTGGTTACTCCTCCATTACGGTCTGTCTTAATTTCCCAAGCATTTCCCGTCAGATCATAATCATAGGATTCCTTGCTTCCATCCGGATAGACGATCTCCCGGGGCAATCCATTCAGGTAATAGGAATGGATTGTGACAGCCCCTGTTGCATCTGTCTCTGTCAGGAGGTTGCCGTCTCCATCATATGAACTCATTGTTGTATAGGCATCCGTACCGTTGGTCCGGTTATCCATCACCGTCTGTGCAGAGACTGTCTTAACCGGCTGATCAAGAATGTCGTATTCCGTCTTGTCACCGGCGGAGTTCTCGGGATCGGCTTCATTATAGCCCTCTCCACTGACTGCAAGAACCACATTCCCGCGAGCATCATATTTGGTATAAGAGACCACTTTTCGGGTCTGCCCGTCAAATACCGTGGTGGTGACCAGTTGATCCAGCGCATCATATTTGAATTCAGTACCGGGTGCCTGATCATCCGGCGTTGATGAATAACGCGGATCAATCTCTTTAATTTTATTGCCGCCTGCATCATATACATATCTTGTTGTATTCCCGGACGGATCAATTTCCCGCACAAGATTACCTAGTCCGTCATACGTATATGCAGTGATGTTGTCGGTACCCTGTACGGACATCGTCTCTGTCAAGAGTTGTCCTAGTTTGTCATATCCATACCGGGTGACTTTCCCTTCTGCCTTACCGCCGTAAGGTTCGCGCTTCTCCACAACCTGATTCTGATAGTCATATACCATCGTAGTTGTATCATAATCCAGACCGTTAAATTGCTTCTGCTTCACTATATTCCCGGCCGCATCCAGCTCATACCGGTTCTCGAAACTGCCAAACTGTTTCTGAGATCCGTCTGCCTGCACCTCTACATAGCGTCCTGCTTCTTGTGTAAGACGACCTGCATAATCATATGCCTTCGTATTTATCCGGTACTTCTGTCTGTTCGCATCCGCGTACTGGGTTTCAGAGATTTGATTCCCGTTCTTATCATACGTGTAGTGAGTATAACCTGAGCGTCCCGAGTCTATTTTTGAAGATTTATCGGTTAACAGGTCCACTGAATTATACTGGAATCCATTATCGGAAGAGACTTGGTCTTTATTCCCTATCACTTGTCCCTTGCGCATACGGGTCATGTTCCCGTTTACGTCATATTCGAAGGCCTGATAGACATAATCATCTGAACCCTTCGCAGAGATTCGTTGTTCTTGCATACGCCCCAGATTGTCGAACAGATTACGCGTTATCTTGCCGCCAGGCTCTGCCTTTTCCGACACTTGATTCTGCGCATTGTTTTTATAAGTGGTCTCGTTACCCATTGCGTCAGCTTCCAAGATCAGCCTTCCCAAGCCGTCGTATTGATAACGGGTCGTATTCTTCCGCTCATCCGTTTGGGCAATAACATTACCGACGTAATCATATTCGTAGGATGCCGTTAAATAGGTGCTGCGGTCTGCCGTCGAATCTGTCCGGATCAGACGGTCGAGGCTATCATAATAGTACTTCTTAGGAAAACCCTCTTCATCTGTAATCGTCATTAGCAGCGGAACATCGCTAGCTGCAGCGATCTGATAGTCAACAGATATGGTCCCTTTAAAGGTGCCATCCTTCGAGTAAGCAGATTTTTTGATTATTCTGTTGTCGCTGTCATACTCATAGCGGAACTGGTGTCCGTTTGCATCGGTTTCTGTAGTGATATTGTGATTGGAATCATACGTATAAGCAGTCTGAACAATCCATTTCCCGCTGCCGTCCTGTATGCTCTCACGAATCTCGTAACCGAGCGGATCATATTCGTACAGGAATACATTCTTCTCAGGATCCGTATTGCGGATGTTCAGATTCGTATATCCATCCTGCTCGTAGCTGTAGGATTCCTGGCTTCCGTCAGGAGAAGTTGTCATCACCAGACGGTTCAGCAGGTCGAACTGATAACTGATCCGGTTCCCTTTCGCGTCAACTTCAGCAGTACGGTTACCCGTGTTGAAGTCATACGCGTAACGGGAGCCGACCTGCTGCCCATTAAGCTCACTGTACTCGCGTGTCAGATAAGCCCCTTTGACATCGTGTCCGTCCGCATCCGTTCCGTATTCATAATGCGTCTTGAAGGTTTGCCCGTCCGAGTTCAGGGTATTCTCTATCATATTGCCGTAACTATCGTAGGCATAATTGATAACAACCCATTGCTTTGTATCATTGGTATTGACCTTGGTCTCCTGGATGACGTTCCCAAGAGCATCGATATTGTATAACTCCTGAACCGTAAGATTGCGGTCCTGCTTCCAGGTTTTTGCTGTCAGCTTATGGAACTTGTCATACTCATAGGTATAGACGACCGTATGTTCATTGTCCGAAGGTTCACCAGCCTGATTGCGCGGAGCTTCCGGTCCGGTATAATTGGTCATGTTGCCATATTGATCATAACTGTAATTTTCAATTTTGCGGACAGGCCCGCCTTTAATTTGACCATTCTCAACATCATAGAGTAACGTTTCTTTTTTCTTCACCAGCTTCATATCATCCATCGTGCTTTGAACGACTTCTTTATGTTCACTACCCGTTCTCTCAGTCAGGATAAGCTGATTAAGACCATCATATGTATATTTGGTCTTGCCGCCTTTATTGTCTGTCATTTCCGTATAGTAGCGGTATGTATCTTTTATGTAGGTGTAATCATCCTTCTTATATCCTGCGTACCCGTAGCCGTCAGCTTCGTTGGTATAACTGTAATTGGTTTTATCGTTCAGTTCAGCTATGAAGCGGTCCTCAAACTTGGTCTGAGCGGAATTATATCCTTTTTTCGTTAATTCTCTCTTCTCAAAAATTTTGCGATATTCCATACTTCCGCTCTCATTTAAATCCCGTTTGGCGGAGCCGTATATGTACCGGGTAAGTCTGTTCGTCTTTACATAGTCAATCTGAGTCAGGTTCTCATATCTATTAAACGCCGAGTATTTCTCCTTGTTATTATACGTAAAACCAAGATCCGGTTGCTCATACCAGAAGTGATATTTGGGCTTGCCATCCGTGTCGAATACACGCTGGAGCCTGGTACGCAATACGTTTTTCGCATCATTTACCAAGGCAGCAGTCTTATCATAGACAAGGCTTTGACCATTCGGCAAATGCACGATCACCTGAAATTTCTCCTGCAAGTCCCCTGAATCCGTACTGTTTGGGTTCTGTGAATTTTTGTAGGATTCGTCGCCATTGTAGGTCTTATTATCAATTGTTCCTACCTTGTAGCTAGCGTCCTCTTTATATTCGATGGTCACTACCCGACCTACTGTGTCAGTAATTTTGGATATCAGCTTTTTAGTAATGATTTTATCATTTATCTTGTATTCCAATTTCTTTGATTCAAACACAATTTTATTGCCGTAACGGTCGACAATCCCCAGAACGACACCATCTGCATCAAAATATGTTTTCCGGCCTTCCTTGTTCGTCATCATGAACTGGGATACGCCGCCGGCTTGCCCGTTGCTGAACTCGCTTGTCTCCCGGACAACGACATCCTGTACGGTCTGCCCGTCCGGCATATAAACCAGCTGCCCGTTCAACGTGTACTGTCTTAACCGGTATACTTCACCACTATCGGTATGCAAGAACTTGTGGCTCGTGTTGTCTTCATTCTTCTTAATTTCTATAGTAGGAAAGGAGAACCGCATTCCAATCCCCAGATCATAGCGGTTCTCGTAGAAGGTCAGGGTGTCATTATCCGACTGCACGTAATCCACCCAGGCTCCATCCACATATTTGACCTTCATTTCCTGGATATTGGAGCTCCCGCTGTTGTAAAGCCTTTTGAACTCCAGGTCCAGCCCGTTGCGGCCAGGCAAAACATAATCCGTCTGGGCCACTGTCAGATTTCCGCTTTGAGGACTTATAGTTTCCTCTGTAGTATTGGTACGCAAGTAGACAGAGGACAACTTAGTATTGTATTGCTGCTGTGGACCCACCAGATTATTGAGCTGATCCTGCAGCGTCTCCGCGGAAGCAATTGAACCAAATGATGTTAAAAATAGCAGTGCAAAAAAAGTTAACAGACTCCAACGTTTCAATTCATTTCCCCCCAGTCCTATCGCCAATCAAAATGGTATTACTTCGATGAGAATAAACCGCTCCATGCCGTTGCCATAATTTCAATTTCTGAGCGGCCATCCTTCAGCCTGGACACTACATCCTTAGGTTCCAAACCCACTTTCTGCGACAAGACAAAAGCTTGGATCACCTTTTCCTCCGGAAATTTACTTGTAACATATTGGCTTATCTGCTCTGCAGTAATTTCTACTCTAGGCAATGAAGATGCCCCGTTAACGATATTCAAGTCCGCCGCGGCGTTCTTCCAGCTTGTACCGCTTTCCAGTTTGGCAGCCAGCAACCCCTTCATAGGCTGACCGGATACGAAGGATAAACGGTCAGCGACCATAATGTCGTCAGAAGTGATGGAAGCGGATGAAGTTAAATTCTCTAATTCATTCGTGTCATACGTTCTCGGCACAAAAGCATGATGCTGCTTAAGATACTCCGAGAATACGCTTTTCCATGAAGCACCATCTTCCTTCTGCTTGACCATCGGCTCCAATTGATCGAATGTTCCGTATTGATAATATAGAAATGTGTAGGCAGTCATGAGATCACCTTGGGCATGTGAAGTCTTCAAGTGATCCAGTTCCACCTTGAACTTGTCGTGAACATCAAGCGTACTCAACCATTCCTCATAGCTTGGCTTGGACGAGCTTGTGGACGAGCTTGTGGACGAGCTTATGAACCAGCCGCTCTGAGCAAGCGCAGAACCTATTTGCATAATTCCACCAACGGCTATAACAGCTAATAGAATAATAATTACTTTTTTTGATTTGAATTTCATACATTTGATGCCCCTTTATGGCAAGTTAGGATTCAAAGTATCCAATTCCTGCTGTATTTTTTCGGACGGATTTACCGGCTGGACATTTGGAACCTCAGGAAGAGGTGAACTTTCTTTTGCTGAACCGTCTTCCGTAAGCCCTGTTACAGTAGATTTAATATCGCCTGCTGCCGGAGTGCTTGTTCCGATTTTGTATGATTCTGCCGCAGTTCCCTTATTCAGCCGGGTTAAAACTGTCTCCTCAATATATGCTGTCGTTATCTCTGAACCCGGAAGAAGGACGGCGCTCTTCTCTTGCTTGCTTTTCAAGTAAGATTCCGGATCATCAATATATTGCTGCAAATTAAGTTCTAATTGAAGCGAGAGCAGGTATTCGTCACTTATTGTCTCCGGCCCGTCAAATTCCCCGCTTAATACCAGCAAATAATAGACAAGGGCGGCAGAGTCAAATTTCTTGGCTACCACTTTAATTGACTCCTTACGGGTATCGTCCTTTTGGGTGCTTAACCCTTGAGGAGCAGTAGCAGCCGGCAATGAAGGGGCATCCGAATCATCAGTAAGCTCACTGAGCTGAAAGGCAATGCGTTCCGCCGTCAGCTTGGCCTCTTGAATCTCTTTGTCCTCGTAGCCGGATTCCCGAAGCTTAACGGTGGTCTCCTCCATGTTCTCTTCAGTGAGAAGCGCACTTCGTGCTTTGCGCCCGCTAGTTCCGGTTCCTTTTACGGATTTCACATGCTCAAGAACCTCATTCCAAGACAAACCGGTCTCCTTCAGCTTCACAATCTTGTCCGATGAGACTCCCGTCATATTGGAAATATCAGCAACAATCTGCTTATCGGCATCTCCATCCAAAGGATAAGTGCCTGCCTGATTTCTGTTCCGATTGTATACAAATCCATACAGAACTGTCGGAAAGATAAGCGACACGATTAACAAACAGATTATTACTTTATGGCCAGCCCGTGATTTGACCCATTTCATCCGATTACCTCAACCTTCAAATTTATTCGACAAAAACCTCAACGGCTACTTTTCCATCCACTTTAGATTTAAAAGTCAATGTGCACAGTTCTCCAGACCAGGATGTTCCCGGCACAACATTCCGCTTGAACGTATATTTTATTTGTCCCTTTGAATAATCGACCTCTGCATCCGAGTTTGGAATGGCTCCAGACAACATAACATCCGCCACAGGAGTGAATTGATAAAGATCTGAGACCTCTACCTGATTCGGGTCATACTTAACAACAAAGGTCAGCTCACTGAAGTCCTGAACATTCAACGCAAGCAGCGATAGATCAAAAGGCCGATCTTTATGCGCATCAATCACGTATGACGGACTGGTTGTACTGGCATTTAAGGCCAGACTCCAGGCAGTGACTCCGGTCTGATTCTTCGCCCGCAGTCTGTACGTATGGGCAGTTCCAGCTTCCAGATTCTTGTGTGTGAAAGAATCTGCGCTTCCGGTATCGACTGTCTGTCCGTCAATCTCCAGGTCATAGCCAGTTGCACCTTCTACCCGGTCCCAATGAAGTTCTATTGAATAATCAGACGGATTTCCTTTTAATGCAGACGGTGCTCCTGGTACATCAGGCAAGGTAGATAAAGATAGCACCGCTACCCACGTACCCGCTCCTCCATCTGACTTCAGGCGTATCCGGTAAACGTGATTTTCCTCTGCTGCTAATCCTCCATGCTGGAAGACGGTGTCCGAACCAAGATCGCTAATTCTCCCATCGACTTCAATCTCATATTTGGCATCTTGGGCAACTGTATCCCAAGTGATTGTTATGGAATGATTAGTAACGATCGCAGCCATGTTTGTTAAAGAACGGTTAGCCTCGCCCTGCACAAATGTTTTCATCACAGTGGGCTTGGTCCACTCACTATACCCACTCACATTGTGGGCCCGGATGCGGTAGGAATGTGAGCTGCCTGACACCAGACTTTTATGAACGAATTGGTTATTACTCACGGTCTCGATCTGTTTACCATCGATCTCAACCTCATAGGTTTCAAAGTTCTCAACGTGATACCACATGACAGTAATCGATGTTTGATCTGCTGTCGTCATAATATTCGTCGGTTTAGTAGGCTTATCCGGCAGGGTTTTTACGTTAAGCGGTAACGACCAAGCGCTCTTGCCCCCCGCATTGACTGCGCGGACACGGTAGGTGTGATATGTCAATTGGAATAAGCCCGTATCGGTATAGCTGGTGTGATTCTCATTGGCAAGTATCAGACCGTCAGCCTCAACCTCATAGCTAGTTGCTCCTGCCACACTCGGCCACTTGATCGCAACCTGGTTATTCGTAGCTTCCGAAGTCAGTCCAACTGGAGCGGCCGGCGGATAAGGGAGCGTATTGACAGCAACAGAAGAACTCCACTCGCTTATTCCGCCGGTATTCTTAGCTCTAACCCGGAAAGTATGGCTTGTCTCGGGAAGAAGGCCGCCTTGTACGAATTGAGTGCCGCTCCCAGAAGCTGATACTGTTCCGTCAACCTGGATATCGTAAGAATCGGCTCGGGCGACACTATCCCAAGTAACTTTAACCTCTGTCTGAGTCGGTACAGTCTTTACGTTGACTGGAGCAACTGGCGGATCAGGGAGGGTAAAGACGGTTGCTGTCTGACTCCAGTTTCCTGTTCCGCCCGCATTAGTGACCCTAACGCGGTACCGGTGCTGTGTATTGGGAGATAACCCGCTATGCGTAAAAGAATTGGAAGTACCGGTATTTGTTACTATACCGTCAGCTTCTACATCGTACCGGATAGCACCAGGAACGGCCGTCCAGCCTACCTGCACCCAGGTTTGTTTGGAATTGAGCGTGATATCTGTCGGTGGATTTGCCAGTGTTCTTACATTCAGCACATTGCCATAGCCCGTTTCTTCACCGATCAGATTCCGGGCTTTAGCCTGGAAGGAATAATCCGTATTGGAAGCCAGTCCGTTAACGGTAAAACTTTTATTGGATGCAGTGATCCATGAAGCTGTTGAAGTCAGTTGTCCAGTTGCACTGACATATTGACCTCCGGACTTGATCTGGTACGCAGTTGTTGATGCATTACTGTCCTGGAAGCCGATTACAGCCCCCGACTCCGAAACATGATTATTGGTGATGGTGGGAGTTTGTGCTTTGGTATGAATAGTGCTCTCGTAAGCAGCAACATGCCCCACTACATCACGAGCCTCAAAAACAACCCTGTACGCCGTTCCTGGAGTGAGGTTCGAAATCGTATTCGTTGGTGCAGCCGTCCACGGGCTAATATAGCTTCCAACCGTATAGCGATAGGCCGAGGAATCTAGACCTGACAGCGCATCCCAGGCCGATCCGGTGATTTGTACAGTTGTCGCTGTCGATGTAACTCCTACTGCCCCCAGAACGGGTTTTGCTTTGTCCACTCTAATGGTTGCTGAATCCCTCGCAGTGTCTGATCCGTCATAGGCTGTGAATCTTAGTACATGATCCCCTTCGGCCAGCGTTCCGATATTCAGCGCGTTAAAGCTGACCGTTTGAGGATTCCTCGAGTTAGTTATTGTTTTGACATCTCTGGGAGATGTCTCTGAATCTACATAATAAGCCAGCTGCAATGAATCACTATCCGGGTCTGTAACCTTGACTGTGGGAATAAACCCAGTATTTAAATCACTCAGCATTTGACCTGATGTAGGACTCAGAACTTCAAGTGTTGGCATCTGCTGAATTTGATCAAAAATACTGGTAAGGCTCGTACTGAAATTGCTGTTAAGATCGAGATACATCCCTCCCGTATTGCTGGATAGCTGCTCGAACTGGGGCCTAATGTAGTCAATCCCTATAGTGGACAGTGTAATTTGCATACTTCTCAAGTAATCGATGGTGCCCGGTACACTGTATCCATTGTTACTTGTTACAACTTCATCACCGATCAGAATAAAGTATTTCTTGGCGTTGACATCAAAAGGATAGGTCTGGGCGGCCTGCATAATGGCGTCCAGTCCATTTTCTACTCCCCCCTCAGTCCAAATAGAGCCAACCTGATTCTTAAAAACATCCACGTTGCTGGTCAAATCATACTGCTGCACAGCATCTTCATATACAACTAAGCCAAGACGATATGATATTCCGCGGGCCGCAAGTCTATTGGCAAAATCATTAACATTATTTTTGACAGCAGCAAATGAAGGATCCATACTGCCTGATTTATCAATGATAAATACGATATCGACACTGCTTCTGGCGAACGCCTTCGGAGGAAATGCGGCAGCCGAAAATAGAAGCAGCAAGCACAGAATCCATGATAAACGCTTCAATTGTTCCACTCCTTCATAGACAGCTATTCAACTACATAAGTGATGCTGGAAGAATTATTCGATTTGGCAAGAAATCGTATCCCATTAACAAACGTTGAGCCGGAGTTAGTCACAGTGATCACAATCTTGCCCGGAATAACGCTCCTAATGCTCATTCCAGCAGTAGGTACAGGCCCGGCAGTTAATTCAGCTGCCGGAGTTACCGTACTCAGATCCAATACTTCTACTTCGTTAGGATTATAGCTAATCGTAATTACGGATCCTTCAGGCCCACTCTTCGGGGGTGCGACAACAACAAAATTAAAAATGTTGTCTTTACCAACGTTGGCTATCAGTTCTGTGATAGTCTTTTTTTGAAGAGGATCAGACCATTCGTTATTTTGACCATCACTATGCGCTCTAACTCTGTAGCTGTGAATGGTGTTAGATCTCAGATTTTTATGCGTATAAGTGGTAGATGAGATTCCCTGAACGATAACGCCGTCAATCTCAAGATCATAACTGCTGACCCCTGCTACGGAAGTCCATTCCAGTAGGATAGAATTTGTCGTCGCAGTAGACGATATGAATTTGACGATTTTCGAGGTAGTCTTTACGGTAACAGATTCACTCCAGCCACTCTGTGCCGTTGTGTTTTTCGCACGTACCCGGAAGGTACACGACTCCCCGGAAGGTAAATTATGATGTACATAAGTTGTTTCTGAGCCATTGTCTGTTACTACTCCGTTAATCTCCACATCATAACCTGTCGCTCCCTCAACCTCATTCCATCTGATTGAGATCTTGTCACTGTAAGGAATAGCTTCTTTGATAACAGGAATACCAAGGCCAACTGTCTGAGTCAAAACTCTGCTCCAGGCCCCTGTCACGCGATCGTTTTTAGCTCTGACCCGATAGACATGAATCGAGTTAGGCGCCAATCCTTCATGGGTATAACTTGTCGCAGCACCGGCGTCAACAATTTCTCCATCGACAGCTACCTCATAGCTGGTAGCACCAACCACTGGATCCCAGGCAAGGGTGATAGAATTCATCTTAATTGTAAATACAAAATTTTCAGGAATCCCAAGCAAGGTCACAGCTGTAACCTTCTCGCTCCAGAGACTGACTCCAGCCTTACTTCTAGCTCTAACCCGATACTTGTGTTCAGTATGTGGCTCAAGTCCTGCATGAACATAGGAAAGATCAAGACCAAGATGAACAATCTGCCCATCCGCCTCCACATCATAGCCAACAGCTCCAGTAACAGGATCCCAAGAAAGCTCTACCTGTGAAGCTGCAGCTACAGCTTTTACGTTCACGGGGAAATCAGCAAGAGTAGTACTCACGACCCTTTCGCTCCACTCACCGGTCACAGATCCGCTTACTGCGCGCACCTTGTATGTGTGTTCTGTATTTGAGGACAGCCCTTGATGCATAAAGCTTGTGTTCATATTGTTATCCTTGATAGCACCGTCCACTTCAATATCATAACGGGTTGCCCCTACCACTGGCTCCCAATTAACAACGATACGGTCACGTTCGGCAGTGGCTTGTACGTTATGAGGTATGGAAGGCAGCGTTACTACAGTAATTACGCCGCTCCACTCACTGTTGCCTAAGGCACTGCCGGAACGTACCCGGTAGGTATGGCTTGTATTAGGCTGGAGGTTTGCATGCTTGTATTCAGTTCCGGACGTCTTAATTGATGTTCCATCAACTTCAAGATCGTACCACTGGGCTCCTGATACGGAATCCCAGCTGACATCAATATAGGTATCCTTCGCAAAGGCTTGAAGACCGCCGGACGTTCCCGGTAGTGTCGTTCTGGCAACCACATCACTCCAGCCACCGGGACCACTTAAGTTAACCGCCCTTACCTTGTATGCTCTCTGCATATTCGGGTTCAGGCCTTTTTCAACATACACAGTAGAATTCCCGTTATTTACGATCGTCCCGTTCGATTCAATCTGATAGTACTTAGCTCCGGTTACAGAATCCCACTCCAGCCGGATTTGATTACTCGTTGAAGTTAGCTGCAGATTGTCAGGTACTCCTGGGAGAGACCATTTCTCGTGGAGGACAGACCATTCCCCGTGTATAGTTCCAGCGTTTGCTCTTACACGGTAAGTATGGAGTGTACCGGAATCGAGAGGCGCATGAGTATAGTCATTTTGATTGCCTAAAACGACGACCTTGCCATCCGCTTCCACTTCATAACCTTCTGCATTAAATGAAGGTGTCCAATTCAGACTTATATCTGATGCAGACGGGGAAAATGAAAGCTCAGGTACTGCAAATGGACTTAATTGCCCCTGAGGAATTACTTCTTCCGGAACGGAGCTGGTCATCCATGAGAGAGTAGCTTGCGGCTGATTGTTGTCGCTCTCAAATTCCATGCGGATATTATAGAACTGCCCCTTTTCCAGCCTAATTTCTCCCTGCTGAGAGCTATTTCCCTGCTGCCCCCATGCGTCAATCAAGAGCTCATCGTTAATCCATAGACGAATTCCGCCATTGGTACGGCTTATAAATTCGTACAATTCGGACGTATAGGCTAATACTTGTCCAGTCCAACGAACAGAGACGCCCGAAGCAGGAAAATTGACCGGCAGCTTACCTTCAAGATTAATATTGGCATCTAGCAACGTCTTATTAGATCCGGTAAACTCTTTCCCGGCGAAGTATTCTGATTTCAGCCCATAGGGAGCATATTTAAATTTAGTCTGGCCACCACTGCCTCCAGATTTAACGGTAGGTTTCTGGTTAGAGGTTATGTCCCCCCCAATTGCCCATATGCCTGAGGTAACAATATTTAAATGATTATTCACACTGACATCCTTGCTGACGAAAAAGTCACCTGAAGCGATCCTGATATTGGCAGTACTGTTGTTGGATATTAGATCACCGACTAGCATCTCTTCTTCAATGTTCATATCAATTTTTGTATTAATGTGCAGACTGTCCTCAACAATTAACCGGCGAGCATTAATTCCAAGGTCACCGTTATTAAAAATCAGACTGCCTACTACAATTTCATCCGCCACTTTCAGGTTTGAATCGTTATTTAGATGTAAGGTACCTGTTACTCTCAGGCTAGCTCCTGGAGAGAAATTGGTATGATCTAACGGAAGAATAACTATTTGAGCTCCAGTATTGGCATTGAAATTCCCTTTTACGATAAGTGTCCCATATACTGTAATGGTGATACTTGAGTTAGTATTAATTCCGTCTGTTACCAGAAAGACGGGGTGAGTAGGAGAACCAAATGTTACTGATTTATCCAGATTCAGCTGTCCCGTACGAATTATAGCTTCAGGGTCCGTACTGCTGTTAATCGCATTAATCAGTGCATCGGCATCACTGGTCACACTGATTGCATTTTTTTCATATGGGGCCCACTTGGCCTGCATCTCATTTAGTTGACTAGTCATATAGCTTTGAATCACAGGTTGTATGCCAGGGACGTGAATTGCCGGGACCATATTATGCTCATTCCGCTGAATACCGGACAGAATCACCTGATCACTTTCGATTTCATTTCCTTCAACCGGTAAAGCAATCTGGGGTGGTACCATCTGGCGTACAGCCTTGGTAGATAATCCAGGAGAGATTTCTATGTATTGCAATGCGGTAGTTGCAGCAGAATCACCCACGCTTAATGTCAGCTTTCCATCTTTAACTTCAGTAGTATGACTGGCCAGAAAAGACCCTTTTGCAGGAACGGATATTTTATCCAAAATGGTAGTGTTCTCCACGTGCATAACATTCAGACTATCCCTTCCTTCATCTCCAACTGCTACAGTAAGATCATAGGTCCCATTAGGTAGTTCAATCTCCCAAATGGAATCAGGCTGTAAACGTATAAAGGAATTTTCTAGTGGCGTCCCATATGTACTATAAACAACCGATGTTACAGACTGCTCCTTTGACCAGCCGTAACTAAATCCATTTCGTACTCCGTATAACTCGCCGTAATCGGGTAAATAGCCTTTGGTTTCCTCGGCTCCCTGGTACAGGAAATCTACTTTAAGTGACGGTAATGCAGTGACCTTCACGCCCGCAGCTGATATATCCCTCCATGGAATAACCAGTTGCAGGATAAGTGCAAGGCACAGAAAGACCAGTGCCTTAGAGTTGAAGCTTTTCATCGTAAATCCCCCCAGTTTTTAGACACAAAAAAACAAGCCAATTAGGCAACCCGGCTGCCATAACACTGTCTTACGACGAAGGTCCTAGGCCCGTGGCTTTGCGTCCCCGCCTTTCGGTCGGGTTTGCTATTGTCTTTTGCTTGCATTTGTTTACCAAAAGTATGTATGTCCGTAATATTCGTATCTTACAACATATAAATTTTTCCTACAATTATATTTTTATGTTTTTATTAATATTTATTCTTCTAACTCCTATCAAAAACTTAATTTCCTTCATCTGTATCTAATATAATAAAGGCGTTGAAATCATAACACCCTCACCTTATGAAAAAGATGAATCCAGAAAAAAAAGACTACCTTTTCAGAAAAAGGTAGTCTTTTTTTCTCTTTAATTTGATATGACTCAACGATCTACCCTCAAAAAGCAGGCAACGCGATATCTGCGTACTTGTCCTCCAGGAACTTCTTCACTTCCGGGCCGCTGATGCGTTTGGCCAGCTTTTGAATAGCGTCGGAGTCTTTGTTGTCCTCACGTGCCACCAGTGTAATGGTGAACTCGGAATCTTCACCTTCGGTGATCAGCGCATCTTTCTTCGGTGTCAGTCCAAGCGGACTGGCATAAGCAGGGGTCATGGCCACCAGATCGGCATCATCCAGCATGCGGGCCAGCATCAGCAGGTCAACTTCCTCGAACTTAAATTTTTTGGTGTTCTCGGTGATGTCGGCCTGGGTGGCTTGAATGCCCACGCCTTCCTTCAGCTTGATCAGTCCGGCCTTAGCGAACATTTGCAGTGAACGCCCAATGTTGGAGGGGTCATTCGCCATAACCAGCGTCGCGCCTTCCGGCAGGTCGGCAATAGCCTTGTAGCGCTTGGAGTATCCACCGTAGATCGCATCATATACCGGTTGAACCGGAACTAGCTTGGAACCTTTGCTCGCATTGAACTGCTCCATGTAGGGTACGTGCTGGAAGAAGTTCGCATCCACTTCCTTATTCGCCAATGCCTCATTTGGCTGCACATTGTCGGACAGGATGACGATCTCCATATCCACTCCGTCTTCCTTCAGCAGCGGCTTCACGATGTCAAGAATATCAGTCATCGGCGGGATGAGCGAGGCTACTTTAATTTTCACAGGCTCGGCGTTAGCTGTTGCCGGTGTGGTTGCTGCCGGTGTATTTCCGGCCTCCTTGTTGTTTCCACAGCCTGCGGCAATCATGACCAGTACGAGCAGCATAAGCGTATATTTCAATGTTTTTTTCATTTGTGCAATGAACCCCCATGTTTATATTTGTTATTATCTTACTTCAGCGACTTCCCGGTCTCTCAGCGTTTATCCAGCAGCCTTGCCAGTGTACTTCCTGCATACTGGATGATCTGCACCAGCAGTATCATCACCAGAATCGCATAGACCATTACCGCCGTCTCAAAACGTTGGTACCCGTAGCGGATGGCGAAATCGCCAACCCCTCCTCCGCCGACTACTCCCATCACTGTTGAAAATGAAATGAAGCTGATCGTCGAAGCCGTCAGTCCCAGCACGAGCCCCGAACGGGCTTCCATATACAGGAACCTGAAGATCAGACCCGGCTTCGATGCCCCCATAGACAATGCGGCCTCAATTGTGCCCTTGGGAACCTCCAGCAAAGACTGCTCCACCAGCCGTGAATAATAGGCGATAGCGACGATAGACAGCGGTACGGTTGCCGCCATAGTACCGATGGCCGTACCCACTAATAAGCGGGTGAAAGGAATCAGCGCCACCACCAGCAGTAGGAACGGAAAGGAACGGATGACATTGACGATACTGTTCAGAACGAGCGACAGCGTCTTGTTCTCATAGAGCTGGCCCTTGCGGCAAAAGTATAAAACAGTCCCCAGCGGAAGCCCCAGCAGCACTGCCGCACCTACCGAAATCCCGACCATCACAAACGTTTCCCCGATGGACTGCCACATCTGATCCTGGTATTTCAGCATATTCTCAAGCATGCGCTTCCCCCGCTTTGCCCGTAATCCGTTCACGGTAACTTCCCGTGTGGTCTTCCGGTGCAAGGAACTTGCCGTCTTCCCGGGAGAAGGTATCGACGATGCGTCCGCCTTCCATGACGGATACATCGGTGCAGATTCTCCGGACGACATCGAGCTCATGGGTAACGATGATTACCGTGACCCCCATCACGTCATTGATATGCTGGAGCACGCCCAGTATATCTGCTGTTGTCCCTGGGTCCAGTGCAGAGGTCGGCTCGTCGCAGAGCAGGAGCTTCGGGCTGTTCGCTAGCGCGCGGGCGATGGCCACCCGCTGCCGTTGTCCTCCGCTCAGCTGGGCAGGGTACTGGTCTGCTTTGTCCGCAAGCCCCACGAACTTCAGGCATTCCTGCACCCGATCCATCCGCCCGCTCCGCGGCATTCCAGCCAGCGCCAGCGGAATGGCAACGTTCCGTCTGACGGTGGCATTGCCCACCAGATTATACTGCTGGAAGATCATGCCGATCTTCTGCCGTTCCTGACGCAGCAGCTTCTCCGGCATTTCTGTCAGCAGTCTGCCTTCTACTGACACAGTACCTTCATCCGGACGCTCCAGCAGATTCATGAGCCGTAGCAGTGTAGATTTCCCTGCCCCGCTGGCTCCGATAATGCCGTGGATGGCCCCCGCCCGCACTTCGAGCGAGACCTTATCCACTGCAAGGTAGCGCCCTTCCTTTAGATCAAAGCTTTTGCTTACTCCGCTCAGAGATAGAATATGAAGCCCTCCTTTCAGGCTGCCCGGACTTAAGCCCTTGTTCCCAATAAGTGTATTACTATTATTTAAAAACTGTTTTATTAAAAATCTCTTTAAATAATAAGGTATTTTCTTCGCTGTGTCATCATTTATCTGAAAATGCTATATCAAGGTCATGTAAGCATGGCCCCATTAAGGAGGCTGTCCTCCTGTCTCCAATGATTCACTAAGCAGTCTCTTTGCATACATGAGGTGAAGCCGTCTCTGGCAATCTAGTGCTCAAGGTCCTACAGCTACGCATGCAAAAAAACACCGCTGACCTAGGTCAGCGATGTCTCAATACAGCTTATAGCTCAGCTATTCAAGCTGGCCAGCCGGTATAATCATCCGCCGCTGCCTGCAGCTAGCGGCGAATTTATTCTTTTACACTGCCGACGTTCAAGCCCACTACAAAATACTTCTGCATGAACGGATATACGACCAGGATCGGCACAGAAGCCACAATGGTAATTGCTGCCCGGATAGACAGTGGGGTCACCATCGCTTTGGCAGAATCCTTATCCATCCCTACACCTGCAGCAACGTTCGGGTTGCTGTTGGAGTTCATCGTGGTCGACAGCAGCTTCATCAGCTCATACTGCAGCGTACTCAGACTCTGCTTGGAAGAGGTGTAGATAAAGGCGTCGAACCATGAGTTCCAGGCTCCTACTGCTACAAACAGTGCGATGGTCGCCAGCACCGGCTTGCACAGGGGAAATACCACACGCATGAAAATTTTGAAATCGCCTGCACCGTCAATTTTGGCCGATTCCAGCAGACTTTCCGGGATCGTGCCGATATAAGTGCGGATGACGATCATATTAAATGCACTGATCATCGAAGGGAAAATATAGACCCAGAAGCTGCCCAGCAGGTTCAGGTCTTTAATCAGAAAATAATTGGGAATCAGACCAGCGCTGAAATACATCGTTAGCACAAAGATAATAGTGATCGGCTTGCGGAACACATAATCTTTTCGGCTGAGCGTATACGCAAGCATGGTGGTCAGAAAAATATTCAGGATTGTCGAAATTACAGTCCGCGCCACCGAGATCCAGAACGCATCATAGATGGTGCCGGAAGCAAAGATCGCCTTGTAATTCTGCGTGGTCCACACTCTCGGCCACAGATAGATGCCCCCGCGTATAGTATCATTTCCCGCATTGAACGAGACGGCAATCGTATTAATAAAAGGATATAAAGTAACGAGCACCAGACAGATCATGAAGATCGTATTAATACTATGGAAGAGAACCGGTTCCAGTCCGCTGGGTCTCAAGCTTTTTTTCACGGATAGGCCTGGCGTAGTGCCTCGGCTAATTTGCTGGTTCGCCATGCTATAACAACCTCTCTTCCCCGAGCCGTTTCGCTGTCCAGTTTGCCATCAGCAACAAAGTGACACTAACGACTGTCTTGAAGATCCCGCCTGCAGTGGCCAGTGAATAGTTGCCTTGGGCAAGCCCATATTTGAGTACGAAAATATCGATCGTCTCCGACCAATCCATTACAAGCCCGTTGCCGAGCAAATACTGTACTTCAAAGCCTGCTTCGAGTACATGTCCAATAGACATGATCAGCAGGATAACAATCGTGGCTTTGATCCCCGGCAGAGTCACAAATCTCATTTTTTTGTATCGGCTGGCACCGTCGATTTCAGCTGCTTCATACAATGCGGGATCAATGGAGGCAATAGCGGCCAAATAAATAATTGTATTCCAGCCGACCTCCTTCCACACATGCGAAGCCCCGACGATTCCCCAGAAATATTTGCCTTCACTAAGCCATAGAATTGGATCCTTGATGATATGCAGCTTTATCAGGACAATATTAACGATCCCGTCATTGATGGAGAGAGACGTAGCTACAATACCTGTTACGATAATCCAGGACAGGAAATGAGGTAGATAGGAGATCGTTTGTACTATTCTTTTCCAGAATACCTTGCGAATTTCATTCAGCAGCAAGGCGAGGGCAATCGCGGTCACAAATCCGAGAACCAGGTTGATAATTCCCATCGCCAGCGTATTGCGCAGCACCCGGAGAAAATTATCATCTGTAAACAGGAATTTGAATTGCTTGAAGCCCACCCATTCCTGCTCACTGAGGGAACGGCCCGGCCGGTAGTTCTGGAAAGCCATGGTCCAGCCCCATACAGGGACATACGCAAAAAGCACAATATACAGCAATAAGGGAACAGACATCCAAATCAGCTGATTCTGATTTTTGATCAGCGACCACGTAATGGGCTGCTTCTTTCTTTTCTTTGGATGCAAGGCGACGGTTTCTTTCCCTAAGGTATCATCCATATAGGTTTATCTCCCCACACAATCATTTATTTCAGGAGGTGCATTAGCCCTCTTGACGGCTCTGCACCTCCTGGTGATTCTAACCTCTTAACACCGCAGCCTATTTACTCCAGGTATCGATTCTCCATTTGATCTGCTCATTGATCTTGTCTTCATAAGCCTTCACATTGGCCTTCTTGATGTCACCTACATAATCGCTCCAGACGGAATCAAATTTACCCGGATCAGCTAAAATGGCTTTCGGCAAGTATTTGGTGGACAGTTCATTCAGCTTGGTGTTGGCAATTTTCGCATCCGAGCCTTCCACGAGGTCAATGGACCAGGCTGGGTAATAGATTGGGTTCGCTGGCGGTGTACTGAAGAAGTCCACATAGCTGTTATATCCGTATGCAGCAAGGACTTCCTTGTCGTAAGGCTTCACACTGGCTGCATATTCTTCAGGCTGTGCAGACGCATCCGTGGAGTTACCGTCACTGTAGCTGCCCTCAAGCTTAGGGAGATAGCCGTAGAGAGTCTTTGCTTTATTAGCCATTTGCCAGGTCGGATCAGCGGCGTTGTCCCGTTGTTCCTGGGTTTTCATAAATCTTCCGTTTTCAACTATATAATCCTCACCCTCAATACCCCAGGAGAAGGTCTTCTGCCAATCCTCGCTGATCAGCGTTTCGAGCAGCTTGATAATCTTCACAGGGTCCTTGGCATTTATGCTGATTCCGAGTCCGTTGTTCAGGTTCAGCACTGCAAGATCCCGGTAGTAATCTTTGGTGGATGCGTCATAAACCAGAGGAAGCCCCACATAGGTCCGCTCGATCTTCCCTTGTGTGGTTAAGGAATCTTCCGCCGCACTAAAGTTCCAGTGTTGGTCGAACATTCCGAGAACCGTTCCGCTGGACAGCTTCGCCATATACTGGTCATAGTTCTGAACGAAGGTTTCTTTGTCGATCAGTCCTTGCTGGTTCATTTCGTTCAGCTTCTGATAATATTTCTTGGCATAATCCTTGTC
Organism: Paenibacillus sp. LS-5; assembly: GCF_056121505.1. Lineage (NCBI taxonomy): Bacteria > Bacillati > Bacillota > Bacilli > Caryophanales > Paenibacillaceae > Paenibacillus > Paenibacillus sp. LS-5. The sequence continues at coordinate 213,401 of NZ_JBWAVA010000007.1, forward strand.
TGCAAAAATCTCCGCTACTCCATCAGTTACAACAACACCGCCATCGTTCGGATGACCGATCAAATGTTGAGGTGCGTTGAGCAGACCCCAGTTTTTCCAGTCATAGTTAAGTATTTCGAAGCCAATGGTCGGGCTTCCATCAATCTTCGGATATTTTTCTTTGTATTTGGCAATCAGGTCGAAATATTCATCCAGTGTTTTAACTTTTGGATAACCGAATTCCTTGAGTACGGCTTTTTGAATCCAGAAGGCCGGTCCTGAATACCATGAGCTTTTTACTTCACCGTTGTAAACACCATAGTTAGGCAGAATGTAGATATGTCCGTCATTCGGGTCCTTCATCATGTTCCAATAATCTGCGTAATGCGCTTTCAAATTAGGAGCGTATTTCTCGATGAGATCTTCCAGCGGAATATAAGCTCCTGCCGCTGTAAGCTTCGTATTCCCTGTCATCATATCCGGGTAATCCTGCCCTGCGATCATAACGCCGAGCTTCTGATTGATATCCCCGGCTAAATATTCGAAATTAAAATTGGCTCCTGTTTCGTCCTTGATCTTCTTGAAGATTTTGTTATCCGGTGTCGGCGGCTGGCCCGCTTCACCGATGAAGACACTAATGTCAAACGGTTCAACCTTGCCATCCGTGCTAGCTGCCGTTTCTGTTGCAGTAGCCCCGCCATTCTTCGCTGCATCCTTGCCATTGTTGCTGTTGTTGCTGTTGTTGCTGTTGTTGCCACCGCAGCCTGCCAGTGTGAAGCTCAGGGATAACAGGACAATCAGGGATAGCTTGAACATATTTTTCGACTTGCCCCCCATAAAGCACCTCCATACTTGGTTTGGTATATCCATTTTGTAAGCACTTACATTTCTAAATTATAGAGGTGCTGCATGATCGAAAATACGACTGAACTAAAGGTATACCCCCCAAAAAGTTTAGGACTTTGGATTACGGTACTGTCCGGGGCCGGTGCCCATTTTCTTTTCAAACTGTTTCAGAAACTGTCCATAATTCGCATATCCCACCAGATCGGCAATTTCGGAGAGCTTCAGTGAACTCTGCCGGAGCAGAACCGCCGCCTTTTCAATCCGCAGATTGTGCAGCTGCTCATTGAAAGGAATACCGTTCTTTTTGCGAAGAAGCTGTCCAAGATATACCGGATGCAGATAAAAAATCTCCGCCAGCTTCTGTATCGTCAGGCTTTCGCGGTAATGCTCCCCGATATACTGATTAATCTCCTGAACAATTCCATGGGAGCCCTGACGCTGCGCCTGCATCAGTTGTTCAATGCAGGCTTCCCCGCAGGTAGACAACAGCTTCATTAACCGGGTTAAGTTAAGCATAGTATGCGGTATTTCAGCAGCATCAAGGCTTACCGGCAAGAGCGGCCTTCGCACTTCTCCGCCTTCCGGGGTGAGCCCGACCATCTGGTACATCAGATGAATGACCAGCTTTTTTACGACTTCGGGCGCCACATGCTGTTCACGAAAACTATGGGTCGCCGAATTAACCGCTTGCCTGAATCCCTCTAGATCCAGCGTATTGACCGGAGCCAGAATAGCATCCATCAGCCGGATATGGTCATAGTGATAGCTAAACGGATTGTCGTTAATCTCCTGATAGGATATATAACCGACGGGTAATGTCCGGTAAAAGAAATGCTGCCCCGCTTCCTTCGCTGTCCGGTAGCTGTCTGCCAAGTGTCTCGGAGATTTGCCTGCGGCTCCGATTGAAATGAATACGGGCTTACCCGCGTATTCCTGCTGCAGCGGGACGAGCACATCCTCTGCAGTGTGCGGGGAGCGGTTTCCATAGCCGAATACAACAGCCAAGCTGCCTGCTTCCAGGTCCACTAAATACATTGCTTGTTGTTCAGCGACAAGAGCTGTCACTCTGCCCCTCAGCTCGGGATACAGCTCCGGTATGGTCTGGAGCAGCAGCACGTTCCACCATTCCATCCCCTCAGGCAGTCCCGCCGGAAGCGCCTGCACCTGCTCGTCATCCGCCTTATTTAGCAGCATCCTCTTCATTCCCGCTGTTACCGTCTCGGAAGAAGCCAGTTGATTCAGCAGAAGCTGGCGATTTTCCCGTTCCAGCTCCTGATGGATTTCTATCAGCTCTTCCACGGTCTCTTCCGGAAATATCGGTTTCAGCAAATAATGATGGATGCCATACCGGATGGCCGTCTGCGCATACTCGAACTCACTGTACCCGCTTAATATGACGAATCTGATCTTCACTGGTTCTTCCAGGCGCCAGGCGGCAACCATCTCCAGACCGTTCATCACAGGCATGTTCACATCCGTTATCACCAGATCCGGCTGCAGCTTCCGCATCTGCTCTATTCCTTCCCGGCCATTGCTGCAGGTTCCGCAGATTTCGAAGCCCAGCGCCCCCCAGTCGATCCACAGCATCAGCCCCTCAAGACTGCTGGGTTCGTCATCAATCAATAGCACTTTATACTTCATGCGCCTCCCTCACCTTCAAACGGGTACAATCTTTCCAGCAGACGGAGCGGAATCCCGAAGGTCACGACCGTTCCCTGGTCCGGTGCGCTGATGATCTCGAATCGGACCTGATCCTCGTAATACAGCTCCAGTCTGCGGTACACATTGCGCAGACCGACATTTACACCCGAAGAATCCTCGTTCCTGATCGCATCTAACAGCTCCTTGAGTCGCCCGGCCTCTATACCTTTGCCGTTATCGGAGACTGAAATTTGCAGCCGGTTATCCTCTACTGCCGTTTTCACCGTGATGATCCCCAGACCCTCAATGGTCTGCAGCCCGTGCTTGCAGGAATTCTCTACCAGTGGCTGCATGCTCAGCTTGGGAATTTTGTACCTTTTGGACTGCTCATCGATTTCGAACACATAGTCGAATTTATCTCTGAACCTGAACTTTTCGATCTTCAGATACATCTCAATGAACGTTAATTCTTCCTCCAGTGACACCAGGTCCTCCTTCCAGCTAAGCAGCCTCCGGAGCAGCTTGGACAAGCTTTTCACAATATCCGTCACATCGGAGTAATTGTTTTTGGTGCAGACCACCAAAATCGCATTCAGCGTATTGAACAGAAAATGAGGATTCATCTGGCTCTGGAGGAAATTAAGTTCAGCCCGGACACGTTCCATCTCCAGATTTTTTTTCTGGATTTCCAGCTTATACACGTCATTGATCAGCGAATTAATCCGGGTGGTCATCCGGTTGAAATTATGAATAAGTCCTCCAATCTCGTCGCGTCCTTCGTCGATGCGGATCAGCTCAAATTTCTCATTTGTCACCTTTTGCATATGTCTGGACAGACGCTTGACCCTGTAGTTATAAGATCTCAGCATCACATAGATAAATCCGCTGGTCAGCAGTGTAATCGTGGTCGCCAGAAAAGCGGCATATAGCCACATATCCAGCACTGCCTGCGTAATCCGCTCCCCCTGGGTGATGCCGACAATCCTCCAGCCCTTCAGGTAATTAGCTGTGCCTAATGGCGCGATATGAACATCCTCATTAGGTCCTTCATCCAGCTGTTTAAATAGCGGATAAGGCTCGTCGGTTACCCTCTGGTAGCCGCTGTCCGCCGACATGACAATCTGATTCTGCTCGTTGACCAAATACAGATTAAGATAACCTTTTTCGCGGGCTATCACATCATAGATTTCAGTAAGGTCCAGATCGATCCGTACCAGCTTCTGGTATGTATTGTAATTGCGGAAGTTATTCATCGTCTTAACCACACTGAGAGCAGGAATGGAAGCGGATGCATTACCAGTCACCCCCGTACGGTAAGCAGTCACAATAACCTGGTTATGCGAAGTCCGCAGCTGCTTGTACCAGTCACTGGTCAATACCTGGCTGTTCATGATCTGATAGTTACCCCCGGATGCGATTGTGCGGTTGTCCGTAAATACAGTGATCCGCTCAATCTGGTTGTTCACTGGCATATAGCTGTTCAAACGGTCCCTTAACTGTTCATCATAAGCACTGTAAAAGTCGATGGGATCCTTGTACTTCTGGTCCAGCATTTCATACAGATTCTTGTCCGTGGACAGGGTGTAGCCCACTGCGACCCCGCCCTCGATATAATCATGAATATCCTTCCGTGCCCGCTCCAGTGAGATCTCCAGATTCTGCTGTTCCCTGGATCGGATCAGATCCGTGATCCGGTCCAGAAAGACCAGATTGATGATCATAATGGGCAACAGCACACCCACGAAGTAAATCAGGAAAAATTTATAGTTCAGCGGAATATCGTTCACGAAATGAGCAAATCGGAATCTTTTATTCTCCATGGCATACACCGGCTTTCCTAGGGCTGCTTGTGCTTACCCGACTGTTTGTATATGGAAGGCGGAACTCCCACCATTCCCTTGAATTTCTCGATAAAATAATCCGTATTCGAAAAACCAACCTGCAGAGCGATATCCGATATTTTGAGCTGTGTCCGCTTGAGGAGGCCCTTGGCTGCTTCAATCCGCTTTTCATTCACATATTCACTGAAGCTGCGCCCGGTCTCCTTACGGAACAATTGGCCCAGGTAGTTAGAATTCATGTGAAACTGCCTGGCCAGATCCTGAAGCTGCAGCTTCCCCCTGAACTCAAGATCTACATACTGTATGACGTTAAATATGGTGTTTCCTTCATTGGCCTGCTTCAATTCTGCCAGATAGGCAACACTCTCCGTACACAACCGGTGCACATAACTGCTCAGCAGGAAATAGTCACCAAGCTCACCGAGATTTCCGAATTCCATCTGAAGATGGCCCATCACCATGTCAGGATCACCATTCATCTCCTTGAGGTAGCGGCATAGAGTCATTTCCAGATGGGCTACTTCTGCCTGTACCTCTTCAACCGTGAACAGCTTACCGGCAAACCCTGCAAAAGCCTCCTTGACAGAAACCTGCAGCTTCGCTGCTTCACCCGCCTTTACCTTGTTCACAAGTGCTGCGAACCCTTCTTCATGATTCCTTATCTCCGGCCAGCATTTCTTCAGATCCCTGTAATAGAAAATCCCGCTGCGCTCTCTCTGGTACATGAGCTTCCACACTTCAAGAGTCTGCAGATAGCCCTGCCGGATTCCGGCAATACCGGTCAGCCGATCGCTGGCCATTACGATAACAGGCTCCTGAAGTTCTTCTGCCAGTTCCTTTTGCAGCAGACTGACAGCTCCTTCCAGCGCATCGGAAGACAAGGCAGCGGACTGCACGATCAGTCCCGCCCGGCCCGACCCATCCTGAAACGTATGACTGCCTTCCCAGGGAAATCCTCGCTCCAGCCGCCGTTCTGCATTGATCGTGGAAGCAGCGGCTGTAATCAGAATGCATACCAATTCAGTATCCTCTTCAAGCTGTAGCACATCCCGGGCGAGCCTGCGCAATTCTTCGCTGTACTCCCCCTGAATGAAGCGTCCGAGCAAATGACTTGCGATGCAGGCTTGCTCCTTCCTCCGTTCTATCTCGGAAGCGGTTTCATTTCTGATCGTTCGGCTAAGCTTATCCAGGAGAATTCCGATCTCCTCATCATCAATCGGCTTCAGCAAATATTGTTCAACCCGTTGGCGTAAGGCGGTCTTGGCATAATTGAAGTCGTCGTATCCGCTCAGTATTACAAACCGCGGCGCCTTGGCCATCCTTTCATTCAGCCTCGTGATCAGCTCCAGGCCGTTCATCACAGGAATATTAATATCTGTCAGCACCAAGTCTGGCCGAAGCTCTTGAATCATCCGGAACGCATCCGGGCCGTTCAGAGATTCCCCGCACACTTCAAACCCATATTTATCCCAGTCCACCATTGTCCTTAAGCCTTCGAGCACCCATGGCTCATCATCCACCAGCATGACCTTCAGCAATCTTCCCGCTCCCTTCCATATCCTGAATAATAGAGTGATATCTGCCAAATAATCATTAATTAGCCTAGCACAATTGGTTAATATTGTGTACCCGCCAATATTTCCGCGCAGTAAGTAGCTTTTGTACATCAATATTAGATTTGTTCACTCTCTTGATCTTCAACTTGTGCACTATTCTCCTCTTGCTCCACTGGTCTGTTCACGGTGTGAAGCTTATACTGATACTGTGAACAGTAGAGAGAAGGCGTGATCATCACACCCATACACAGTGAATCAGGGGGATGCTTATGAGACTGAACAAGATCGGCAACAAAAGAGCGCTGTACAGCAAAATATTGGTCAGTATGACGTTATGTGTATCCTTAACTTTCCTTGTCTCCACCATCATCTATTACAACTATTATATTGGCGTAGAAAAAAATCAGGCGTTCCGCTCCGACCTCAGCAACCTCACGCAAACGAGCAAAGAGGTAGTCAACATGACCGATGCGGCGCAATCGCTTTCATTTCAAATCTACCGCAACAGCACTGTCTCCAAAATCGTATTTTATGACAAGCCGGATATCTATGACGTTACGGCAGCCATGTCCGAGCTGGGTAATTACCTTAGCTCCATGCCCTATATCGAGTCCATCTATGTCTATAATCCCAAAAGTGCAAAGTTGTATATCGCCTCGTCTCACGGCCAGAACGGTGTATTTACCGAGCAGGAATTAGTGGATACGAGCATTCTGGATATTCTGAATCACTATCAGGAATATAAGCCGTTCACACCCATTCCACGCGTGTATTCTAATGGCGCTGCGGAGAATGACCAGGTCCGGGCCTACACCTTCCTGTGCTACGATGCCATTGGCTGGGACCGGGCCATCAATTCAGCCGTTATTGTTAACATTTCAGCGCCATGGATTAATAAAGAAATCACCAGTCCCATAGACTCCAGGAGCGCCACCTTTATTCTTGCTGATCAAGGAAAGTTCCTGTCCGTAGGTAGCCTCGAGCCGCAGGAATTGTCTCCAATAGAAGCAAATTGGGTTCAGCACCGGATCCAGGGCCAGTCATCCGGCTCTTTTATTGGTAAATTCGGCGGGGTCAACTCACTGATCTCTTATACCTCGCAGGATGCTCTAAGCTGGCAGTACGTGCGCATCACGCCATATGATATCATCACCAAGCAGACCAACAGCATCCGCAACGCCACACTGCTGATTGCCGCGCTGATTTTCGTAGGAGGCATCGCCTTCTCCTGGCTCATGTCGCGCAGGCTGTATCTGCCGATCGACCGGATTGTCCGGGAGATGAATATTCTGGAATCTGAAAAACGGGACAGCATGTTCACGATCCGTCAAAATACGCTGCGCGATTTGATCCTTGGCCTCAAGCCTCTGCAATCCATACAGCAGGTTGAGAAGCTGCGCCAGCTTGGCATCCATTTTACCTTTAATGATGATTATCGTTTGATTCTGCTGCGGATTGATCATTATCAGGCGTTCAGAGAATCCCGTTCCTCCTATCTGCTAGCCTACAAGTTCGCCATTATGAATATCGCTTCAGAAGTTTGCGGCCAGACCTATCGGGTTGAGACCGTGGATATGAACGATGACGGTATTCTGTTGCTATTGAATATTGTGGATCCCAAGGAATATTCGGACACAGAGCTGATTGAGACGCTGCTCCGCCAGATTCAGCAGGCTTGCTCCGACTATTTGAAGATTAGTCTGACCCTTACCTACAGTCATATTGACCATAATCCCCAACAGCTGCACCAGCTCTATAAGCAGGTTAGGGAAGCATCCAATCACCGGCTGTTCTATGGCCATGGCTGTATCATCAGTGCACAATCCATCAATGCCCTGCAAGCTAACCTTTATCACTATCCTACCGAAAAAGAGAAAAGACTCGTCGATGCATTGATGAGCGGCAAAATAGAAGAAGCCCGCGAGCATTTCAGCAGCATTCTCCGTGAGTCATCAGCTTATCCGTTCTCATCGGTACAGCTGACCGTATCCAGACTCAGTGTGACCATCAAAGAGATTATCATCACCGTCCAGAAACGTAACCGTTTACAAAATGAAGGGACCATTGAACTGCCCACTTTGGATTTGGTTGAAACACTCGATGAGCTGGAACAGGCCTTTTTCGCTCTTTTCAGTGAAATGCATGAACAGCTGGCCGAGAAAAAAAGCTCTAAGCAGCATGACCTTGTCCTCCTGATCAATCAAAAAATTAAGGAGAATTATATGGAGCCCAGCCTAAGCCTCAACCAGATTGCAGACGAACTGGATATGTCACCGATTTATATCAGCCGCTTATATAAGCAGCAGACATTAACCAGCATCGTGGATGTCATTCTGGAAGTGCGGATGCGCGAAGTCTGCAGCCTGCTGGAGAATACCGACCTGCCTGTGACCACCATCGCCGAACGCTGCGGCTTCACAAGCAGCTCCTATCTGCACCGGATGTTCAAGCGCAGCTTCGGCACCACCCCAACCGACTACCGCCGCTCCAAGAATGCGTAATAGGTATCCAGACACCTTTAGGGTGTCTTTTTCTTTTGAGGACAACTGTTGGTAAGGTTTCTTACCAACTTTCATGATAAACTATAAATAAAGTTATAAAGTTATAACTGTTATAAGGTATAACTTTCTCGCAACGGATTATACTATGGCAATAAGAACATTGATGGGGGGATACATTTGAATCAAGACCAAGCGGTGCCGAAACGATACTCCAGAAAAATAGGCCGAATGGGAAACAGTCTGGGTGTGAGCCTGCCGAAAAGTCTTGCTGACAAAATGAATGTCGTGCAAGGAGATGAAGTGGAATTCATAGAAAACGGCCAAGGCGAATTAATACTCCGAAAAATCCGGAAGACAGATTTGCCGGACCATGTCCGTCCTGAGGTGTTGGAGGCTTTTTACGACGTTTTTGAAGAGGACAGAGGCATATTCGATGATTTAAGGGATCGCTGACATGACTATTTTTTTGACTACTGAAGAAATCGTTGCCGCCCATTATTATATGATGAGAGCCATGAACGACGCAGATCAGGCCGGCATTAAAGATCTGGCCTTGCTGGAATCTGCTGTACACAGACCTTCACAGAGCCTTTTTGGCGAGGATGCCTCCCCTTCGTTATTTGATAAGGCCTCAGCTCTTTTGGAATCCCTCGTTAAGAATCACTGCTTTCATAACGGCAATAAACGTACAGCTTATCTCTCGGTCAAATCCTTTTTGCTGCTGAATGGGTATCATCTGCGAATGGAGCGCCTGTTTGCCGTCGAATTCATCGTAGATATCGCGAAAGGCGAGTATTCTTTAGAACAGACAGCTGATATTCTTCGTAGGTATTCGGTGATCAGATAAGTCTCATCGGGTTTTCACTCCCCTATAATAGGCTCTCTCAAATTCTCCCGCCCTTCTATCAGCCTGTCTCCAGATACCCGGAGACAGGCTCTTTACTTACTCTCCCTTTGTCCCGAAAGATGACAAAGGGCTTCCCGCTCTGGCTAGATGACTTGGATACCGGCTTTAGGTGAAAAGTAACGTAGGGGAGGTTTGGAACTGTAGGAGCGATAGCGTCCGCCTTTAGGTTTGGATTTCTACCGCTATCGCGGTATGAATCAGGAAATCCAAACCTAACAGCGGCCGGAAGTCCAAACGCTACCCGCAGTTACGACCAGCACCTAAAAGGGACTTTCCAGCCACCTCTCCAGACAGCAAGAAACCCCGCAAGCAGCTTGCGGGGCCCTCCTCTATTTAATGCCTTTTTCAGCAGTATAAGCATTCCACTGCTTCGTCCATTCCGTCTGAATCTTTTCCAGACCGGCCTGTTTGGCCTTCTGCATAAAGGTTTCCAGACCTTTGTCTACATCCGCTACCAGTCCCGCTTCCAATGGATACAGGTACTGCTTCTCTACTTGCTCCAGTGCCGCTTTCTCTGCCTGATACGACGTGTAGTCCTCCGCAAATCCCAGGAACAAGTCCGGCTTCTGAATTTTGTCGAGTTCGTCGAAAATCGCCTTTACCCCGTCAAATCCTTTGTCGAACAGCATGAATTCTGGATTTCTCCATGCCCAACCATTCATGCCCTCACGGGAGAAGCCATTGGAGGTACTCGTGCCCACCAGTTTGTAATAACCGTCTTCTACAGTGTAATTCTTGCCTTCAATACCGTATTGAGTCAGCTGGTTATACCGTTTGTCCAGGACCATCTTCTGATAGAAGGCGAGTGCTCTTTCCGGATTTTTGCTGCTCTTCGGAATCGCAAACCCATTGTGTATCGGATGTACAGGTGTAGCATAGCCTGTTGTTCTTCCGAAAGGAGAATAGGCAAGCTCCCAGTCAGGATGTGTTGTACTGATCTTCATCTTCATATCGTTAAAACGGTTAGGGTTGTCACCGAACATGCTGGCCGCTTTACCGGAAGTAACCGGGTCTTGCATCGTATCCTTGATGTTCAGCACGTTCTTAGGAATGAAGCCTTTGTCGGCCCAGCGCTTCATGGTCTTCAGCTCTTCTTTTTGCTCATCGGAGCCCCAGTAGGAGTAGACGGTGGTAGGAGATTCATACTTCACGCCCATACCGTAAGGCAGAGCGCCGACCATTTTGTTTAGCTCCGTATAAATGTAATGCAGATTATTTCCTACATCACTGTTCAGGGACATAGGCATCATATCAGGTTCATTTTTAACGATACCGTCCATATAGGCCTCATAGCTGGTCAGATCTGCCGGGACGGGAAGATTATATTTCTTGCGCAGATCCTCACGGTATACAAAACCGTTAGTTACGTATTCTTTAAACGTGGCAGGAACCGTATAGATTTTACCGTCTACCTTAACATCCTCCCACATCGATTCAGGAACGAATTTTTGCAACTCCGGTGCAGCCTTGGGCAGGAGATCATCAATTGCCAGGAACGCACCTCGTTTGGCATATGACTGATATTGAGTCCAGTCCGCTGTAAAAATTAGATCAATCGCCTGGCCGGATGACAGCAGCAGCTTATATTTCTGATCCCAGTCCGTCCAGCTTGTATAATTGAACTTCACGGTAGCATTCAAATCTTCCTGAGCCATTTTATTGACTTCGGCCTGGATGGCCGGCAGATCCTTCGGAGCGTCGCCAAGCATGTAGAACTGCAGTTCCACCTTCTTCGAAGTGTCGATTCCGGGTTCAGCTGCGGCCGTTTTGCCATCTGTTGTGACGGCAGTATTACTCTTGCCCTCCGTACCCGCGCTGTCTTTGTTAGCATTACTGTTACTGTTGCTGTTGTTGCCGCCGCATCCCGCAAGAAGTGATAGGGCCAGCGCAGTCGTTGTAAGCGTTACCAGAGTTTTTCTGCCTGCTTTCTTTTTCATATGAACCCTCCTAAATGGTATGACTCTATGTTAGCCGAATAACAGATGCATGGTAATGGTGCTTTCTGCCATACGGTTCTAACCTTTTACAGCCCCAATGGTCAAGCCCTTTACAAAATAACGCTGAATGAACGGGTACAGAAACAGAATGGGTCCGGTAACGACGATGGCCATCGCCATCTTGGTCGATTCGGTGGGCAAATCGCTGCCCAAGCTAACGCCGGTACCCGCGCCCATATTGGCAATGAAAGCGGCCGAGTTGATTACATTGTATAGATGGAACTGCAGCTGATATTTATGCGGATCATTGATGAACAGCGAAGACGAGAACCAGTCGTTCCAGTAGGCCAATGCGAGAAACAGGCCGACCGTGGCAATCCCCGGCATCGATAGCTGGAGCACAATCCTCCAATAGATTTTGAAGTCACCGGCTCCGTCAATCTTGGCGGATTCGAACAGCTCCTCAGGAACGGCCGAACGGATGAAGTTCTTCATCAGAATGATCAGGAAGGGCGTCATCAGCCCCGGAAAAATCAGCGCCCCATATGAATCGGTAAGATGCAGATATTTAGTCATCATAATGTACCAGGGTACCAGCCCCCCGCCGAACAGGGTGGTGAAGTAAATATAGAATGAAAAAGTATTACGGTACTTGAAATCCTTGCGGGCCAGCACATATCCAGCCATAGTCATAAAAAACAGCCCAAGTGTCGTGCCCGTCACTGTAGTGAACAATGTAACCCCATATGCACGCAGCACCTCGTCAGGGAAGGTGAACACCGTTTTATAGCCCTCCAGCGAGAACTGCGCCGGTATCAGATGATAACCATCCTTAATGATCGAATCATTGGCCGTCAAGGATGCCGAAATAATCAGCAGGAATGGAATCAGACAGGCCAGCGAACCGAGAATAATAACCGTGTAAGCTAGACCCTGCAGCATCCTTGTATAAGGATCGTCCTTGATATGCATACTCTATTTCTCCTTCCGTATCGTGTTCAGCACATCCTAGAACAGAGCGTAATCATCGTTTATTTTACGGATAATGTAGTTGACCGTCATGATCAGAATGAAGCCGAACAGCGATTGGTACAGCCCTGCAGCCGTCGCCATTCCGATGTCAAAGGTAACCTTGAGCGAGCGGAACACATACGTATCCAGAATGTCCGTAGTATTATAGAGCACCCCATTATTACCGATCAGCTGATAAAAGAGGTCAAACTGCCCTTTCATAATACTTCCCAGCGAGAACAACAGCAGCACCACAAAGGTCGATTTCAGCATCGGCACCGTGATATACCAGATCCGCTGAAAAATATGAGCACCGTCAATTTTGGCTGCTTCATAATACTCTTCACTGATCCCTGTAATGGAAGCGAGGTAAATAACCATACTGTAACCAAGATTTTTCCAGAGGTAAAATAGAATGATTAGGAAGATCCAGACCGTCGGTTTGTTGTAGACATCGACAGGTCCCGCTCCGAACTGAGCCAGCAGCGTATTTAAGAAACCGTTGTCATAATTGAACACGTTGTATACGATAACACTCAGAATAACGAAAGAGACAAAATACGGCAGGAACATGATGGATTGAGTCACCTTTTTGAACCATTTCACACGCAGCTCACTGAGCAGAATCGCACACACAATGGCCAGCACATTCCCCAGCAGGATAAACGCCAGATTATAGCCGATTGTATTGAGTGTAAGCTTCACCAGTGTACCGGACTTCCAGAGAAATTCGAAGTTTTTGAGACCCACAAAGGGCGCATCGAACAGGCCGGAATTGAAATCAAACTGAGTAAACGCGTAATACACACCCACCATCGGAAAATACGAATTGACCAGAAAGAACAGCAGTGTAGGCAGCAGCATTAGAAAAAGAACCCGGTTATGGACCAGCTCATGCAGAAAACCTTTCTTTTTCTTCTTCTCAGTCCAAGCTCCCCTCTCGGACGGTAACCCTGTCCCTTTAATAGGAAGCTCAATGGCGAGCGGTATTCCGCTCTTGCGTTTGCGGTATCTCAAAGCCTTCACCCTCCTATACCCCTATATAAAATAATTTGCGGCGGTACATAGCCTCCACCTCCGCTTGGATGCCTTAAGCTGTGTTCAGCAGCTCCATCCAATGTATGTTTTGAGTATAGAAGACACCTTGAAGGGTGAACAGTGCAGCTTAAGGGTATTCCTGTATAATGTGAACTACCGCCTAGTGAACATTTCTGACTTATGTGGAGGAATCGAAGCTAGAACAGCAAAAAGCCCCGTAAACTCTCCTATTTCAGGACAGCTTCGGAGCTTGGTATAGAAGACCAACTGCATAACTAATCTAGGATTCCACGAAAAGAGCACGGCCTCGCTTCGCCGCCAGCCCCGGCGTTTCCTCATCCATTCGACGTTCTGCCTCGCTCAGCACCTTCCGCTTCCGCCAGCGCCGCAGCACCAGCAGCCCTCTTGCCGCTTCATCGGCAATCATACAGCAGTAGATGCCTGTAAGACCCCAGCCGGCATTGATCCCCAGTAAGTAGGAGCAACCCACGCCAATGAGCGACATGGAGCAGATGGAGACATACATGGTATAGCGGGTGTCCCCAATCGCATTCAGGGAATTACCCATGGCCATATTCAACATTTTGCAGGGCTGAAGCAGCAGATTAAGGGCCAGTAGCGATACTCCAATCGAGATAATCGCCTCATCACTGGTGAAGAATCCCAGCAGCGTCCGCCCGAACACAAACAGCAGCAGCACGTTGGCACTTACAATGGCCAGCCCAATATATAGCGTGCGGTAAGCCCCTCTATATACCTCCTGCGTCTGTTTTGCCCCGAAGAGATGTGCAAGCTGAATCTGCCCGGCCATTGCTACGGCATAACCCAAGGTGAAGCAGAAGGATTCCAGCGTATTCAGATAGGTGCGGGCAGCCAGTTCTTTTGCCCCAAGTATCGCCATAAATGAATAGATCACCAGTTGTGACAACACCCATGCGGATGAATTGAGACCCAGGGGCCAGCTGATCCGGACGATCTCTCCGAACAGCCTCTGATTGAAAATCCGAAAATCCCGCAGCCGGATCGTTCGTTCAAAGGATTGGCTGAACATATACAGCAGAATTAAGACACCCAGCATCCTGCTGATTATATTGGACACCGCAATGCCAGCCAGGCCCAGCTCCGGCAGCCCGAACACTCCAAAGATCAGCAGATAGTTAAGAACAATATGAATAATATTTACTGCTACTCCTGTATACATCGGCCCCCGAGTATTTCCGGTGTTGCGGATCGCCGAACCCAAGGCAACAGTCATCCCGACCATGAACAACCCGCCCCCGACATAAGTAAGATAGACATGGGCAAGAGGCAGCAGCTCACCGGAGATATGCAGCAGCCGGGTTGTGGGACCAGAGTATAGGAACAATAGGAGGCTAACGCCGACGCCCAGGATACTGCTGGAAGTCACCCCCATAATAGCAATCGTACGAGCTTCCTCTGAGCGCCCCGAACCCAGACGCTGGGCAATCAGAATTCCCGCCCCACCGGCTAAGGTGGTGAAGAGTGTGGTCAATGCACCGAACAGCTGATTGGAAATTCCTACAACCGCAACCGCATTATCCGAAATCCGGCTGACCATAATCGTGTCCACGGTTCCCAGCAGTGTCTGCAGAAATATCTCGATGAAGATCGGCCAGGCCAGCATCCACAGACCGGATTTCCCGGTTATAGATTTCACGAAATCAACCCTCCCATGGTGTACCTACTCACTTGAATTATTCGCCTACTTTGGTACCATTCATCTTGTCAGAAGTAAATTATAGGTGATATACTCTGAAAAATGTACCACATACGAAACCTAAACTTTCAATATCTAAACCTTTACTGGGGAGAGACAAGCTATGGATGTTCTAGAATTTACCGTGCCGCCATTACCGCATTACATTATCAGCGGACTTAATCAATGCCAGCCCGGCTATCTTCATCCGAACCGCCAGCATATTCAGGTGTTCGATCTGCTGATCGTCCGCCAGGGCTGCCTGTACATTGGTGAGGAAGATCGCAGCTTTATAGTGAATGCAGGCGAAGCGCTAATCCTGCGTCCAGATAGCCATCACTATGGGAGTAAGGGCTGCCGTGAAGATACAGCCTATTTTTGGCTGCATTTTCAGACCTCCGGCTATTGGCGTATACTTAACAGCTCATCTCCCTCTCTTATGAACGAATCTGCCACAGAGGGACTTGCTCTAATGGATGATTCCAATGTATTGAGCAAACACGCTGCAAAGGTCATGCCTTATGAATCCAGTGGGCCTGCCCAGGCCGTTTCATCTCCCGCGCTCCACGAGCCTGGCGGATTCCTTGCGTCCCCAGAGCCTCTTCCCGCAGCCTACTTCGGGATCGGTCCGTTCAGCCTGCGTCTCTCCCAGTTCATCACTCTACTCCAGCCTGCCAGAATAGAGGAGCTGCTGCTCCAGCTGGAGCAGCTCAAAAGCAATGCCCATCTAACCGCTGTCCGCTTCAGACAGCAAATCCTTTTTCAGGAAATCCTTCAGCAGCTTGCGGCTTCCATAGAACAGGATCGTGCCGGCTCCCAGTCTACCGCCTGTGCTGAACAGGCTGCCTCCTTCCTCCGGACACACTACCGTGAGGAGATCACCACCGCAAGACTCGGAGAGAGCCTTAACTTCCATCCGGTCTACATCGCCCGTTGCATGAACAGGGAATACGGCTGCTCACCCATTGAATATCTAATCCGCTACCGCATTGAGCAGAGCAAGCTTCTGCTGATGCAGACCAGCTTCCCCATTGCACGGATTGCCGAAGAGGTCGGCTTCAACCAGGCGCCTTATTTCAGCGCCAGCTTTATGAAGCTGGAAGGCCTTTCTCCGCGCCAATACCGCCAGCGCTTCTCTTGACTGCTTTATACAGTGATATATTAGCAGCAGTAATCTCTATAATCTGCAAGCTGCTGAATCATGAAGTATGGTGTACATCTATGCCGGATGGTGAGTATCAGTTTCCTCATAATAAAATCATTAGCCGGACTATTAACGTCTCTCTGTGCTGCAGCTTTCCGGTTATAACATGATAAACGGATAGTAATTGGATAAAAGCAGACTTGCCCTATTTTCTCTACGGGATACATTTCGCCGGGCTAACGGACCGTACCAAGCTTAAATCTTTTAAGCTGGAAGCTTTCGGTTGAACCCCTATACTAAGCACATTAATTCACAACCTACATTATGCTTCATTATTTTTGAGCCTGATTTCCGCGTACGCCAAATAGCCCAGGATCCTAAAAGCGATTTGACAGAGAGCAATCGTCCGCCAACAATGCATGGCGAACAATACCCCCTATTCATACCTCTTATAACCTGGGTAAATGTAAAATAGTCTAGTCTAGACTTGATACTCCAGTAATCACGCCTACTTCCCGGCTCCCTGCTTTTCCGCTTCCTTCTCCAACGAAGCAAAATAAGCGATTTTATGTTCAACCTTTTGCGCAAAGCTCTGAAAAAACTTGATTTTCTCATCAATCTGCAGCTTATGCGCCTGGAGCAGCTTCCGTTGGTCTGGCAGTGCTCCTGTCCCTTCTTGGGATAATGCAATAAACTGCTTAATATCGGCAATCGGCATCCCTGTGTCCTTCAAACAGCAGATCAGCGAGATCAGCTCCAAATCTTCGTCCTGAAAGCAACGGTTACCGTGCTCATCCCGCGCTACAACAGGCAGGACACCCTCTCTTTCGTAATAACGCAGCGTATATTGGCTTAGTCCGCTTTTTTGTGCTATTGTTTTGATGCTGTAACCCATATCTCTGCCCCATTCCGCCGACTCAGCTCCGGCAAGTTGATCTATTTCTAAATTACCACCAATATGAATCTATGAAAAGAGCGCTAACAAAACTGTTGACTTACACCTAGCTCTAAGGTCTACACTTTATACTATACTGTACCTTACATTTTAAGGAGTGAATAATTAATGGTAAAAACAATTAACGTGGGTAACGGTACACTCGAGGTTGCCCAAATCTCATTAGGATGTATGCGGATTGCCGAATTGTCTCCCAAAGAAGCTGACGTCCATATTCACAGTGCCCTTGAAGCAGGCATTGATTTTTTTGACCATGCAGACATTTATGCCGCCGGCAAGGCCGAAGAGGTATTTGGTGAAGTTGTAGCGAACAGCCCAGGCATGCGCGAAAAGTTGATGATTCAGACCAAATGCGGCATCCGCAATGGTTTTTTTGACTTCTCCAAGGAGCATATTGTGTCATCCGTTGAGAACAGCCTGAAACGCCTTAAAACCGATTATGTGGATGTACTACTCCTGCATCGTCCTGACACCTTAATGGAGCCGGAAGAAGTGGCGGAAGCCTTCGATTATCTGGAGCAAAAAGGCTTGGTTAAACACTTCGGTGTCAGCAACCTGAACCCACTACAAATTGAGCTGCTCAAAAAAAATGTAAAACAAAAACTGCTATTTAATCAGCTGCAGCTAAGCATCATGGTTTCCGGCATGATAGATTCCGGCTTCAACGTCAATATGACCAACTCCGCTTCAGTGGTTCATGATGGAGGTATTCTGGAATACAGCCGTCTGCACGACATGACCATTCAGCCTTGGTCACCATTCCAATACGGATTTTTTGAAGGCGTATTCTTGGGCAATGACAAGTTCCCAGAACTGAACCAGGTCATTGACCGTTTAGCTGACGAAAAAGGCGTTGCCGATACCGCCATCGCTATCGCCTGGCTCTTAAGACATCCTGCCAAGATGCAACCGATTGTAGGAACTACCAATACTCAGCGCCTGCTGGATATTGCAAAGGCTTCGGACATTACCCTAACCAGAGAAGAATGGTATGAAATTTACCGCGCAGCCGGCAACAAGCTTCCATAAAGACGCTACTAAATACTAAACCCGTAAAGACCTTTAGACTCAAGGTTTTTACGGGTTTTTTCAGACGTGTAAAGTTCATAAAACTCCATTAATCATAAGGAACTCCCTATGACTCCCAATAGGACTCTTAAAGTTCCGATGCTTTTGCAATAAAAGATCCTGTTCAAGTGTTCCTCTATAACCATATAATAATATCACTAATAATTTACGCAAAAGTATATAAAAATCATAAAAAAGGGTTTATAAATCTGCTGATCAGCAAATTTATAAACCCTTTAAGTATACCGGCGAGAGGACTCGAACCTCCACGGTTTCCCACTCGATTTTGAGTCGAGCGCGTCTGCCATTCCGCCACGCCGGCACATACATATGAATTAGTTCTTAATGAAAATGGAGGCGCCACCCAGACTCGAACTGGGGATAAAGCTTTTGCAGAGCTTTGCCTTACCACTTGGCTATGGCGCCATGTAAATGGAGCGGACGACGGGAATCGAACCCGCGACCCTCGCCTTGGCAAGGCGATGCTCTACCGCTGAGCCACGTCCGCATTAATGGCTGGGGATATAGGAATCGAACCTATGAATGACGGAGTCAAAGTCCGTTGCCTTACCGCTTGGCTAATCCCCAATATTAAATTTAAAGAAATGGGGCGACTGATGGGTCTCGAACCCACGAATGCCGGAACCACAATCCGGTGCGTTAACCCCTTCGCCACAGTCGCCATATGAAATTAGTAGATCTCAAATCAATTAACAATTTCAAAAGAAATGGGGCGGCCGATGGGTCTCGAACCCACGAATGCCGGAACCACAATCCGGTGCGTTAACCCCTTCGCCACGGCCGCCATATTAAGCTTCTGAAATTAGTTTGGCAGGGGCAGCAGGAATTGAACCCACACCAACGGTTTTGGAGACCGTTGTTCTACCTTTAAACTATGCCCCTAAAAATGGTGGAGGCTGATGGATTCGAACCACCGAACACGTACGTGAGCAGATTTACAGTCTGATGCGTTTGGCCACTTCGCTAAGCCTCCGAGGATGGTGCCGGCGAGAGGACTTGAACCCCCAACCTACTGATTACAAGTCAGTTGCTCTACCAATTGAGCTACACCGGCGTATTAAGTTGTATTAAATGGTGGCGCGGGAGGGAATCGAACCCCCGACACAAGGATTTTCAGTCCTTTGCTCTACCGACTGAGCTACCGAGCCATATAAATTTATCCATGATAATGGCGGAACCGACGGGATTCGAACCCGCGATCTCCTGCGTGACAGGCAGGCATGTTAGGCCAACTACACCACGGTT